>CAYWLQ010000004.1:0-80490 GCA_964458775.1 uncultured Myxococcales bacterium
CAAAGTGTCACCCATGTCTCCGGATAGAGTGTTACCCATGTTTTCGGTTGCACAATTGTCGCTGATGGAATTTTCTAATTGACGCAGAACACTTACCTATTAGATTTCGTTTACAACAACCTACGCTAAGTTAGATTAGGATTCGCTAAGATTAATAATAAAATTGCATTTATTAAATCAACACTTCTGCATCCAATTCAAATAACAACTCAGCTCTACATACATCGGCATTTACAAACACAGCAGGTAACAGTTCGAGCCCTCTTTCTTTCAACACTTTTTGTGCAATCTCGATAAACAAGGGATGTTTGACGAACACTGTAGACTGAACAATGTTATTTAAGGAGGCATTGGCTTGCTTCATTAGGATTTCCAACTTGTCCAGTGTGCAGTTTGCTTGAGCCTTAATGTCATTTTCAAACAAACTGATTCCTGCTTCATCAATAGCTGCGGTTCCGGAAATCTCCAACAGGTCGGTTTGGGTTCCCAAAACTCTTACTGCACGTGAAAAAGATGCTCCGTATCTAAAAGCCTCCTTTTGTGCAGGATTCAATATTCTAATCGGCTTTTGGTCGTCAGCAGTGCGAACAAGCAATATATCTGCTCTCAAATATCCTCCCCCTAAGTCAGTACATCCTATACCGGTACTGGCAGGCAATATTGTCGATTCTAATGCAGATTCTTTCTGCTTATGATGAGAATCTATTAAGTTTTCTTTTTGGTAGAAAGAAGTTCTTACTCGATTGAATTCGCCGTACCAACTGAGTATATCTTTTAGGTAAAACCATGTTCTAACGATATTGGAAAAGGTAAATCCTTGTTCTTCTAGTATATGAGTTAAAGTGCTAAACAAACTAGCCGTATGTTCTACAGGAGAGCTGTTTATATCTGCTTCTTGTCCCAAACTTTGAAGCAAAAGATAATCCCCGTTTTCATCTCTCCATTTCTTACCGACGGCCTTTTTTTGATAGTACACTACAAAAGGAGAATCATATTTTTCTGATGGGATTATGCAGTGAATCAATCGTCCGGCGATTTCTTGGTTACCGGCAGGTTTTCCTTCGACATATGTTATCGGAACACTCGAGTCAAAACCGGCTTGCGTAAAAACACTAATTCTCGACTTATTGGAAGCCGCCGCAAATCTTGACAAACCGAACATTCTTTCATGAATAGGCACTGCCTTTTTTTCTTTTGCAATTGCTACAGCTTGTCTCAATAATTCGGCATCAGCCAAAGACTCATCTCCAAAAGAAGGTTGAGTTGTTATGAATAAATGATTTCCTTTGTGGGCTGTAAGTATTTTTCCTATGTTCTTAAATTCAACAATTTGTTTGGTAAGGTTCACAATTCAACTCCTTCTTTATCGATTATCCATTTTAAAACTACACAGAAAATAAAGCAAAAGGTAGCCTCAAATGCAACTTTACAGCATGCATACTGCATTAGCCAACACTGAAACATGAGCAAAAATTTTCCACGACACACAAATAAATATTTTATAAAGAGATGTGATAAGACAATACAGATTATGCAACGGTAAACATCCAATCCTCGCAACTTGTTTTTGTGGAATTTGTGTATTCATTTAAAAAGCAAAATGATATTATTTAGATGTTCAGTTTTTATAGTAGGGTCAAGAAAGGGCTTAATCGTCGAAACTATACTTCTTGTATCTTCTATAAAAACAACCTGGTTCTAATGATCAAAGGAGAAAATATGAAGTCACTATCGATTTGGCTGTTATTTGCGTTATTGATTCAGGTCGCTGCTGTTTTCAGTTGCGGTGAAGAAGAAGACGAAGAAGAAGTCGTAAATGGAAAGCGAAACGACAATGCCGTTCAATTGCAGATTGCAATGCAGGGTAGTTTGCAAAACCCTGCTTGGTCTCCGGACGGTGATGCAATATTGTTTACGCGATTTCGCACTGCATATAATGAGGAACCGGCTGATTTGTTTATCATGAACCTTTCCAGCGGAGAGCCGCATGAACTTGTGTCGGACGGCAGCGGAAACGTTAACCTTCCTGGCTCTGCTTGGAACGCACAATTGGAGGGAATAGTTTTTTCCTCATCTCGCGATCCGCATGACGAAATATATTTTATTGATGACAGCGGCACAACAGGAGACGAGGTTCAGATAACCGATAGAGAAGATTACATGGCATATGAACCTTCTGTATCTCCTGACGGACAGAGGATTGTTTTCGAATCCCATGTCGTTGATCAAGAAGACAACGGTGTTATTACTGTTTTCCGGATTGACGGCACCGGCGACTACATGGTTTTAACAAACCCGAATGATGATTGTCGACAACCCAATTGGTCACCTGCCGGAAATAAAATTCTCTATCAGAGATTTGACGGTTCACAGTGGAATATCTGGACAGTTAATACAGATGGATCAGGTGCACTTCAGATCACAAGCGGTCAAGGGGACAAAACCGATGCATCATTTTCTCCTGACGGTGCTTGGATTGTATATTCCTCTGATGAAGGTGAACTTGACTACGCAAATATATTCATTATTCCGAGCGGAGGCGGAAGTTCACGAAGGGTTACTAATTGGGGCGGATACGACGGCGCACCTTCGTGGTCTCCGGACGGGTCAAAAATTATATTCGAATCCTACCCCGGTGACCCGGACGATTCAAAAGGTACCGCGATTTGGATGATAGATGCGCCTATCTAAACGCAAGCACAAATAAACTTTGTCAAAAAACAATTGTCAGAAGTTAGGAGGAATGCAAAAAATGTATTGTGGAAAGACACTTGGAATATCGATTTTTTCTATACTGTTTTCAGCTGCATTGTTTTGTCAAGCATGCGGCGATGATGAAGGCGGGATTTGTGTTCGACTTGCCGAAGATGACGCAAAATGCACCTCATTGCCTAATACTCCCGCTTTTCATGTTTGTGAAAATGAGTCACAAACACCTCCAAGCGCTGATTGCGTATTGCTAGGAGAGAGCGGAGACTACTGCTGTCCCGAAGGATTCGGCACCGGCGACCCACCTGCAGGCCCGGGTTTGGACCCGAGTGTTGCACCAATAACCAATACGGGTTATTTGCCTCCGCTGACTGCATCTTGGCAATGGCAGCTTGACGGAACTATCAACACCTCCTATCCGGTAGAAGTCTATGATGTAGATTTATTTGAGACAGATACAGCAGTTATAACAGCACTGCAAGCTGCCGGGAAAAAGGTCTTTTGCTACTTTTCGGCCGGATCGGCAGAGGATTGGCGTTCTGACTATAGCGGTTTTGCCAAGTCTGCGCTCGGTTTAAATATGGACGGTTGGCCCGGAGAGAAATGGGTAGACATAACAGATACAAGCGTGCTTGATGTAATGATTGACCGATTAGATTTAGCGGTTTCAAAAGGGTGTGACGGTGTTGAGCCTGACAATATGGACGGTTTTGCAAATAATACCGGCTTTCTTCTTACGGGCGCTCATCAGTTAGGCTTTAATAAAAGAATAGCAAACGAATCACATCAAAGGGGTTTGGCCGTGCTGCTCAAAAACGATCTGGCACAAATAAAAGACCTCGTTGACTACTTTGACGGTGCTCTCAACGAAGAGTGTTTCTATTACGATGAATGTGATGCTATGATGCCGTTCATCGAAGCAGGCAAGCCGGTTTTTCAAGCAGAGTATGCTGATACCGCAGCTCTCGCACAACAACGAGCTACAGATATATGTGCTGATGCGCGAGATCGAGGTTTTCACACACTTGTTCTTCCATGGGACCTCGATGATAGCTTTAGGTTCAGTTGTGATGATGAATAAGTATTATTGGGTTTCCGCTTCAAAGTTCTAGAATCTATCTTTTCCTTTCTTAAACATAGATATTCTTTTCAATAAACCTCTGTTTCGACCGAATGGTCGATTATTTCGACCTTTTTGTCGTAAATAATTTGTTTGAAATACTAAGAGTGTTTCTTTTTCTTTATCTCTTCTACATATTTTTTAGTTGCTTAAAATTGGTACATTTTATGCTCATCCACCTATCTCAGTAAACGTTATGAGTTGATCAAACTCACCACAAGGAGAATCAAGATGAGTAAACCAATTGTAGTTACATTAATAGGTTTCGTGACACTGTATGTGGTTACAGCGTGCGGTGATACGGTTGACGATTTAGATTTGGATACCGATACCGAATCTGATACTGACACTGACATTGATACGGATACCGATACTGACACCGATACTGACACCGATACTGATACTGACATTGATACCGACACTGATACTGACACCGATTCAGACACTGATACCGATACTGATACTGACACCGATACTGACACCGATACTGACACCGATACTGACACCGATACTGATATTGATACCGATACTGATACCGATTCAGATATCGAAATTGACACTGATAGCCTTACAGACGGCGGTGAAGAAATATCTTCGGATGAGATTCTTTGTGAGTTTGACTGTGTAAGAGAGAGACTTTGCTCAGGCGAAAACAACATTATTCATGATGAAATGATCTGCTCCGGCACCTTGGTCTGCTGTGAATCAGCTTCAGGTGACGGTGACACCGATACCGATACCGATACCGACACCGATACCGATACCGATACCGACACCGATACCGATACCGACACCGATACCGATACCGATACCGATACCGATACCGATACCGACACTGATTCGATTTTAGAAACTTGCACATTTGAATGCATGTCTCTACAACGTTGTGATAACAGAGTCGGTACGGTACATGAAGATATGAGTTGTGAAGCATTAGAACAAGTTTGTTGTGAAATAGAAAACGCTGACAGTGATTCAGCTCCTGAAATCAATACTGATTCTACTTGTACATTTGAATGCACAGGAGCTTTGTTTTGCGAAACTAACGGAATCGTTCATGAAGATATGACTTGTTCCGGTAATAGGGTTTGTTGTGAGGTTGAGGATACTGACAATGAGGTATAACTTGACAAGTATCCTATAGAGTAAAAAAATTACTTGTTTTGAAGTATTCGCAAAAACCGCTCTTGTTATTATTTCCTACAGTAACCGTTCTTGCCGGTGCCGCATTTCTTATCCTTCAGTATTGGGAGCACAAAAAGGAACTCACTGATGTAGAAAATATGTTTGATGCCCATATCGATTCTCTTTCGGCAGTTATTGCCGAAGCGGCCAGGGAATCATCGGAGTCAACAGCTCTTATTTATGAAACCACTGAAGAACATTTGGAAATGATTGCGCACTTATTAGAGAACTACCCCAGGAACAATGAAGAACGAGCGTCAATAGCTGCTGCTCACGGACTTACATTGTGGGTAACAACTGATAGTAACTTAGAGTTCAATGGCTACTGGGGTGACGTACAAGTACCGGACAGACCGAAGATTTTATCTTTTATGAAAGACATAGAACCTTACTCTATTGCAGACGGCGGTTTTTTGGCGTCATTGGATATTGCTTGTTTCAAGTACGGGGATCCGGAAATAATGATTGGTATCATATGTATTGATGCTATGAGGCTAGTACAAATGAGAAGAAAGATAGGTATCGGCCCGCTTTTTAAAAATATAATTCAAAAAGATGTACTTTACGTTGCCCTTCAAGACAACAGCGGAGTACTTGCTGTTTCTCCTGTAAATGCCAAAATTTCAAAATGGGGAGATGACCCGTTTCTAAATACTGCGCTTAACGAAACCTCAGGAAACGGAATTTCGCGACTTCTACAACAGGGAAACAATCCGATTTTTGAAGGACTGATGCCTTTTGATATGGCTGATGATACCAAGGTTCTGCTCAGAGTGGGAATTGACGGCTCACTGCCTTTTGGACTTAGAAAACAAATTGCATCAAGGTTTACAAGGTCTGCATTGCCAGTCACCGGAATATCATTAATTACGGTGTTTTTGACCGTACTTTTGTGGCTAGGTTTACGAAAAGCAGATAAAATGGAAAAACGTTTGGCTGATGAACGAGAAGAAAAGAAACACTGGGAAACAATAGGTCAAATGTCCGCCACCGTGGCTCATGAAGTTAGAAATCCTCTCAATACAATAGGCATGATAGCACAACGTTTAAGAGTCGAACTCAAAGTTAGCGAGGTCGATTATCAGGAATTTGATGAGATGATAGGGCTTCTAATGTCTGAGTCGGAAAGGGTCGGTCGTGTAGTAACCGGATTTCTTGATCTTGGAAAACCTCTAAATCTTGAGCTTAGAGAAGTTAAAATAAAACAGATTGTTAACGAAGCACTGTTACCTATGTTTATGAGGTCGGAACATGAAGAAAAACTTTTGGAAGTTATATGTCGAACGAACAAAAGTGCTTTTATTGACAAAAATCGTTTTCAACAAGTTCTTGTAAATCTTGTGGATAATGCTTTAGATGCAATAGATAAGAATGGAGAAGTCAGAGTTGAAATCTTGGCTGATCAAGTTGAGCTTTGCATAAGCGTTGTCGATAACGGTATTGGTATAAAAGAAGAGGCTGTCGGTGAAATTTTCAAGCCGTTTGTAAGCTACAAAAAGAACGGAACGGGACTCGGTTTGCCATTGGTAAAAAGAATTGTTAAAGCACACGGCGGTACATTGGATTTCTTTTCAGTACCGACTAAGGGATCTTCTGTAACAATTAGGATTCCCTGCTCAAATAAAGATACGATAAAGGGGGCCGGTTGATGACAACAGATCATAGTCAAACAATTCTACTTGTTGAAGACGATGCTCCACAGCGCAAAATACTTAACGGTTTTTTAGAAAAAAGAGGATATAGAGTATTGAGCGCAGATTCTGCAAATTCTGCTCTGTCTATTGCCTTGGATACTCAAGTAGATTTAGTATTGACAGATCTTAGACTTGGGGGACCTGACGGAGTTGAGCTTCTGAAATCTCTTCGCGAAAGACATAATGATCTTCAGGCAATTATTTTAACAGCATACGGAACAATTGATGATGCAGTAAGAGCTATGCGAGCAGGAGCATATGATTTTGTTAGCAAACCTGTCGATTTGGCCAGACTCGAAGTTTTAATAGAAAAAGCCTTGGAAAGATCATTCCTTGACCGCGAAGTCAGATCCTTACAAGAAACCGTAAAAAATACCGGTGCGTTTAGCGAAATGATCGGAAACAGCACTGCCGTACAACAGATGACAGCGCAAGCAACAAAAGTTGCACCGTCTAAAGCAAACGTTCTTATTTTAGGAGAATCAGGCACCGGAAAAGAGGTATTGGCCCGTAGCATTCATATGGCATCACCGAGAAAGAACAAACCGTTCTTAACAGTTAATTGTGCAGCTTTGCCCGAAACACTGATAGAATCGGAGCTTTTCGGACATGAGAAGGGTGCCTTTACCGGAGCAATATCTCGGAAAAAAGGACGGTTTGAATCAGCCCATCAAGGAACATTGTTCTTGGATGAAGTAGGTGAAATTCCGCTTCATTTACAAGTTAAATTGCTCAATGTACTTCAGTCCGGAAGATTTGAACGAGTGGGCGGCACTGAAACGGTAAGCGTTGATGTTCGCATTATTGCAGCAACCAACCGTGACTTAAGATCTCAAATAGCAGACGGTTCGTTTAGAGAAGATCTGTATTACCGACTCAATGTTGTTACCTTTACTGTTTTGCCGTTGAGAGAAAGAAAAGAAGACATTCCTATTTTGGTCTACCATTTTTTAAAAAAACACGCAGACTTAAACGGAAACAAACCCTTGACGGTATCTAACAAAGCGATGGAAAAATTGGTTAATTATCATTTTCCTGGGAATATCAGAGAACTTGAAAATTGGATTGAACGCGCAGTTGTTTTTTCGGACGGAATTACTCTTACCGAGGAAGACCTTCCGAATCTTGCCTGTGAAAAAAGATACAACATTCCAGAGTCAGTTACTCATAACGGATTGGAAGCAAAAGTTACAGCACTGGAAATAAACCTAATTAAAAGCGCACTTGAGGCAAATAAGGGCAACCAAAGCGCGGCGGCAAGAGAACTTGGTATAACGGAAAGAAATATTCGATATAAAATAAGAAAATACGACTTATAAATAGTCCCAAGTTCCATATTAGAAATCACATCGGACAATTATATCAAAGAACTCTTTTTCTAAAAAGATGACAGAATAGTTAAAAAAGATACAACAGTGTAGTTGTTTGTTTCTGTTTATGAAATTGTAGCAAGGAACCTACTATGTCGGCATTTGTCGGTCGATTTTTGTGAAGTATAACAAGGTTGAACCTTTTAGTATTAGGAGATAACTAATTGTCCTCCCAAGACTCAAAAAACTTGAAGTTCGGAACCTTTAAAGGGGTTTTTACCCCGTCCCTTCTAACCATTCTTGGTGTCATCATGTACCTACGTTTCGGATGGGTTGTGGGTCACGCAGGATTGATCGGGGCTATTCTAATTGTCATTCTTGCTCATGCCGTATCTATAACTACCGGTATGAGTATTTGTTCCATTGCAACCAACAGAACAATAAGAACCGGCGGTGACTATTATATGATTTCACGCGGATTGGGATTGCCGATTGGAGGGGCTATTGGCATTGCATTGTTTTTTGCGTTGGCTCTTTCCACCAGCCTTTATATAATTGGATTTGCTGAGTCATTTTTAGAAGTCTTTAAGTTTGAAAACTCATTGACCAACAGACGAATTGTCGGAACTGTCTCTTGTATTTTTATAACAACTGTAACCTTTTTTAGTACTTCTTTGGCTTTAAAACTTCAATACTTAGTTTTGGCCGCTATTGCATTATCCCTTGTATCTTTATTTTCCAGCAATACACCGGGGATTCCTTTCAACAGTGTATCTTTATGGTTTACAGCAGATTCTGAGTCCTTTGAAACAGTTTTTGCTGTTTTTTTTCCTGCTGTAACCGGCTTTACAGCGGGTGTTGCAATGTCCGGAGATTTAAAAGATCCTAGAAAATCTATTCCTGTGGGAACCATGACAGCTATTATCGTCGGCTTGGTAACATATACAGCAATACCGATTTTTTTATCACTGAAGCTTAGTTCCGGTGATCTGAAACAACCGGGAATGATTTGGACATCCGTAGCTCGAATTTCTGCCTTTGTTACTGCCGGAGTATTTGCAGCGACACTTTCTTCTGCTTTTGGAAGTATTCTCGGTGCTCCAAGGTATTTACAGGCATTGTCTTATGACAGAGTAGTTCCTAAATTTATGGGAAAAGGTTACGGTCCGCTCAATGAACCGCGAATCGGAACCTTAATAACATTTCTTGTTGCTGAGGCAGGAATTCTAATCGGAGAGCTCAATCTTATAGCTCGAATAATTACCATGTTTTTTTTGACAAGTTACGGTGCATTGTGTCTTGCAGCCGGTCTTCAACAATGGTCCGGCGTTATGAGTTATCGTCCTGACTTTAAAACGCCTACTTGGATTAGTATGTTGGGTGCGTTTATCTGTGTTGCCCTCATGATCAAGCTGGACATTACAGCTATGATAGGTGCGACCGTTATAATGTTTATTATTTTTGTGTTGATTGAAAAACGACAATTCGCTTCGTCTCCAAAAGATACGTGGGGAGGTTTTTGGTCAGCTGTCGTTCAAACAGGACTTTTGCGCCTTCACAAAAGAAATATGGATTCAAAAAACTGGCGTCCCAACCTAATTGTATTCGGCGGCAATCCGTCTAAGCGCTTACATCTCATTCATCTGTCACATTGGATTGTTCAAAGAAGAGGATTGTGTACCTATTTTTCGATTATAGAGGGAAGCGTTAAACAGCATTTTGATAGGGTTAGAGAACTTGAGCCAAAGCTATTGGAATCTGTCGGCGACATTTTTCCGGCAATGCTTACACGAGCCTCCATTGCTCCCAATGTTTATGACGGAATATTGAGCACTGCTCAGTCTTACGGACTTTCAGGCATGATTCCCAATTCAGTTCTTATGGGTTGGGCAGAGGAATCCAAACGTCCTTCTGAATTTACTGATCTTGTAAGAGGTCTTTTAGCTATGGATCACAATCTCCTTTTTATTAACTATGATGAGGAAAGGGGATTTGGAAAATACAAAACAATAGACATTTGGTGGGGCGGTAAAGAGAGAAACAGCACCTTGATGTTGCTTATCGCTTACTTGATATCCACTTCCGAAAAGTGGTCCGGAGCAAAAATAAAAATTAACGTTATTGTAGGATCTGACGCAGTAACAGCCAAAACAGCTTTAGGACTTAACAGGGTTCTCAATGAATCAAGAGTTCGCGCAGAAAAAAATATAATAGTAAAAAGTTCTGTTGAACAAAGCGTTATTGATATTATCGCACAAACTTCTGTTGAATCTGATTTAGTAATAATGGGTCTCAGAGAGCCTTTGGAAAACGAAAAAGCTGACTATATAAACCATGTAAATGCCTTTTTAGATAATCTGGGAACAGTGTTGATGATCAGGGCATCAAGTAAATTTGACGGGAAAGGTGTTCTTTTTGATGATGAATAGATACTTTTCATTTGAAAAACCGCTTATGAGATAGAAACTAAAGATTTTTGTTCGCACAACTCTGTCTTTTACTAAATTGCTATAGTATAGTGACTCTATGTGCTCTGCAAAAATGCATTGCTTGGTGTTTTTGTTGTCCAGTGTAATAATGTTTTGCTCAAAAAACACACAAGGAGAAGACTCATTGGAAAACAACCCTGCTATTAAAACTCTTCCCGCACCTCAAACCAAAGGTTCTATGTCGCTGGAAGAAGCCATATCAAAACGTCGTTCAGTCAGGAATTTTAAAAAAGGTACTGTTTCAGACAAGGATCTTTCTCAATTGCTGTTTGCCGCTTCCGGAATTTCCTGTAAAAAACAGAAACATAGAACAGCACCTTCCGCCGGAGCGACTTTTCCTATGGAACTATATGTGGCCGACGCAAATGGTGTCTTTAAATATCTGGTCGAAAATCATCAGCTGGAAAAATTGGCAGATAAAGATATTCGGGAGCAGCTTTCAGCTTCTGCTTTGGGGCAATCCTGTGTTGCACAAGCGGCAGTAAATATTATTATTGTGGGAATGTATGAAAGAACAACTCAGCGATATGGAGAAAGAGGTATACAGTATGTTCATACGGAAGCCGGCCATATCGCTCAAAATATTCATCTTCAGGCAGTTGCTTTAGGTTACGGCTCTGTTCCTGTCGGAGCATTTAGCGAGGAAAAGATAGGCAGTCTTCTTAATTTGTCATCCAAGGAAAAAGTCCTATACATCATTCCGGTCGGTCTTCTTCCCTAATCTTTAATTACATTTCAATCAAAACACATTTACAAGTGCGGTTACTTTTTTATGACAATAGGCGGCGTATCGCGAATGTCAATTTCTGTATCATCACCGGCATCATCGTACAAAACGATAACATCTGAATCTGTGTTAACATCAAATCCTGTGTCAGTATAAAAGTTACTGTCAGTATCATCAGTATCTATATTTTTTGTTTCGCTATTTGTATCAAAACTTGTTTCACTATCATTGCGATTATGAACCGCACTGTTATTTGAAATGTTCTTCTCGGAAGTTGATTCAACACATCCGGCTGCCGCTATTGACAGACCGGCAGCTAAAGCCGCTGCTCTTACAACACGGATTGGACGAGGGGGCAGAACAGTTTGTGTTTGACCGTGCACATGAACTACAAAACTCAGTCCTGATACGATCAACTCATCCCTATTTCGAATGAGTGCAACCTTTTCCTCAGGTAATAAAATTCGTCGGCCTTTTCTCGAAACAAAAGCTTCTAAAGTGCCCTTTGCTCTATAAACCAACAGTCTTCCGTCATCTCCTACCCAAATATTAACACCCACTCCGCTATCCGCACACCATCCTACAGTTCCGTCATTTTGAATTGACAAGCCGGCCTCAGGCCCTCTTTGCGCCGTACATTTGTAAAATCTTGAGTCATCAGGATTGTCTTTGCATTCAATACAGAGCTCAATCGGCATTATCATTTTTTTTTCCTTTCTCTCGATCTATAGAATTATAAGAACAATATTTAACCGAAGCCTCTTTGGGCGGGTTATAATTTCTTTTTTTTGCTTCATTGATTAAGTATTTGGTCGGCCATTCCAGAGCGCTGACTTTATTTTCAGCTAAAAGCTCAGCTATTACAGATTTGCGCCAAGAACCGCAAAGAGGAATATCTCCATTGCCTGTATACAGAATATTCTCCGAACGACATCCGCCTCCGCAAAGCGTTGACAATGCGCAATCTTTGCAGGTTTGAAGTATCGGTGCCGGTTTGCAAGCGGTTTTCCCTTTTTGCCACCCGTCTCTAACCGACATACTTGGATAGTTACCGAGCGGTTCTTCCATTTTAAAACAATTAAACATTAGTCCGTCGCTTCTAACATGAAGGTCGTGTCCGTAAGCGCAATGACAGGCTTCCCTTCTATAAGAAACAGGAGACTTAGCGGGTAAAGGAATCGCCTTTCCCGATTCCAGAGAAATGCAGTCCATAGCCTTTTCCAGCTCATCTCTGCTTTCAAACATATGTCTACCGTCTTCGCGTCCGCTGCAGTAAGCTATTCCAAACGACACAGATGTTCCTTTCGGAAGTCTCTGCATAAAACCATCCAAATTTTGAGCTGTATCCTCAGCGGTTTCAGGAAAAACCATCATATCAATAGTTACCAAGGCCCCAAGATCAGCCAAATTAAAAATTCCTCTCATTGCTTGTTCAAATCTAGGGGCACCCGAAAGACGGTCACATGAGTCGGCAACAGGACCGGCAAAACTGACTCTAAATTGTGCGCCGCGTATAATCAGCTTTGCCGCTTTTTCCGCATATTTAGGGTCGGCAAGAAAAACACCGTTGGTAAAAACTGTAAGCTCCAGCTTTTTATCTTGAATGAATTGTGCCAGACCAAAGAAATAGGGAGTAAGCAAAGGTTCCCCTCCCAAAATGCCGACATCGTTAAGCAGCGGTTCTGCAATCAAAGCTTCGTCCAACAAATCGCACCATTCATCAAAAGATAGCTCCGAATCGCGAGCCTTACCCGAATCTGTGCAGCAAAACGAACATAACAAATTACATTGATTTGTAATCTGCAAACGAAGCGAAGGCTTTGCCGGTTTTATTCTTCTAGGCTCTGCAAAAAATCCGTGTTCAGATAAGTCTTCAATAAGCCTATAATCCAAACTTTCAACAGGAGATCTTTTTTCCATTACATCTTTGATTGATTGAACTGACTTAAGAGGTACTGAACAAAATACAGCAAAAGATCGAGAAACAAGAAGCCCCCCGGATGAAATGGGAATAAGCTCTAGATCCTCAGGTAAATTGAGTGAATTTATCATTTATAGGCCAATCGTCTTTATCGAAAACACTAGTTTTCAATGGCAAATCAGTTTCAAATAAGTTTTTATTTTCACACTCAATATTGATAAACCCAAAAAAAAGAAAATGAGAACCTAAAAAGATAATTTGATATTTTATTGGGCCAATCTTTCAAGAAGTTCTTTGCGCATAACATAATCATCCATTACAAAACCTTGGCCGATGTTGTTTACTTCTTCCTTTTCGATATAGAATCCAAAGGCTTGGTAGGCTTTGATAGATGAAGTATTGTGCCTGTTTACTGATAAAACAATTGCCGTTCTACCTTCAGTGTAAGCGATTTGCTCTATTTGATTGAGGGCTAAGCGACCGAAACCTTGACCTCGATATTTTTTATACAGGTAGAATTTGCTGAGACGAAGGTCGCATGAATTTTTTGGAAAAATAAGTGCTGTATAACCTAAATGCACGCAGTTATGTTCAATAACAAAGTACTTCCATAATCCGGATCTTAACTGTTCTGAAATTGCGCTTTCACTTTGAAATGTTTGCAGCATATATGCGGTTTGTGCCGATCCTATAATTGATGTGAAGTGTTCTTCCCAAATTTCTTTTGCAGCAGATGCAATAAAGGTTACATCCAAATCGCTTTTCACAAGGTGTAACCTAACGGGAAATAAATTATGAGAAATGTCGATACTGTGTTTCATAACGTCAGCTTTATCGAGTTAAAAATAACATCATATAAGACCTGACAGAAAACTTTTTTGGGATCAAATAGTATCCGCTTCAAAACGCAGCAAATTAAGCAGATTGATGTAGGACATTGGTTTATCCCATTCCGCAAACATATACCGGCATTGAGTTTTCCAATGAGATTACTTCATCGGCTACATTCTGATTTTTTCTGAATAAAACTTCTAATAGAAAAACTAATTTAGTTTTGAACTGACCGTATCTTGACTGTAGATTTTCCAAAAGATAAAGACCGTATCGTTATTTTGCAAATGGAGCCGGCCCAAGCGCTCAATGGCACACTATTTGCTTTTATAATCGCACCGATGAGTTTGCAACGCTCATGATTTTTGCTCTTTTACTTATGCACCTTTTTTGAAATACCTTTATTATTAAGTATTTAATTAAGATCGTCATAAGTATAAAAATTTGGGTTGTAACAGGTCATTGTGGTGTAATTGCAACAATTATGTGTTGTTTTTTTGCGTCACTGTGAAAAAAAAGGCAATCTCAGCGAGAATGTAAAGGATGGGATTGAGATGAAAAGAGTAATAGTACTTGCAGACAGTCAGAGCGCCACAATTGTTAACGGCTCAGGGCGTGTCAAGTCTCTTGCTAAAGTTGACGGTCTGCCTCTTATAATAAGAAATCTGCGAACTCTTCATGCTGCAGGAGTTGATGAAGCGGTAGTAGTCATAGGATTTGAGAGTGAGCGAGTAAAAGAAGCTCTCTCCTCTTATCATGTAGGTATAAAAGTCATTGAAGTCTACAATCCCCATTGGCAGCGCGGTGATGCTCACTCTGTTTTGGCGGCATCTCAGTATATTGACGGTCCTTGTCTTTTAATTCCTTGTAGTCATTTGTATCCGCCGTCTCTTGTTCGCGGAATGCTTCACACTCCGGCTCCTGTCGATTCTATTGTTATGGCAGTCGATCGTCGAGTTGATGAAGTTTTTGACGAAAACGAGTGTATAAAGGTTCGGATGTACGGTGAGTTGGCTTGGGATGTAGGTATGAATCTCGAAGCGCCTGACGGTGTTGCTCCCGGAATGATACGCATTTCTCTTCATTTAATCGATACGTTACGTCGACTGGTCGCTGACGCTGATCTTTCTATTCTCGATTGTTTACGTGCATTAGCTAGAAGAGGAAGAGTTCGTACACTTGATGTAAAGCATGCTCGATGGATTGCAATTTCCAGTCCTCAGGCCAGACAATATGCAGAGCTTCTTTTAAAACTTCACGGCGATACTCTCGAAACCTGTGATACCGGCGGCGATGCCATCCTGCTCAACCCGGGACCGGTAACCACTACTCCCAGAGTAAAATCAGCCGGAAGCGCTCGCGATATGTGCCATAGAGAGCCCGTTTTTTCCAGTTTGCTGGATTCAGTACAAAGAAAACTTCGTGTAGTTTTTGGTGCAAGCGAAGAGCACGATATTTTGCTGGTTACTGCCTCAGGCACAGGCGGTATTGAATCAGCGCTGAGCACCTTCATTCCTGAGGGTAAAAAACTTTTGGTAATAAACAACGGGGCTTTTGGAGAGCGCTTGGCTCAAATAGCTGCAGTTTACAACATTGAAACCGTGGTAATAGAACTTCCATGGGGTGCAGAAGTTCCTCTAGACCAAGTTGAAGCAGCATTTATAGAAAATCCGGACATAGCTATTGCTGCTATGATACATCACGAAACATCAGTGGGTATTTTAAATCCGGTTGTTGAAGTTGCCGAAATAGCCCATCGTTACGGTGCAAAGATAGTGGTAGATGCTGTGTCCAGTATGGGCGGAGAAGATATCAGTGTGGAGCGAGACGGCATTGATGTTTGTATTACCAGTGCAAATAAATGTATCCACGCCCTTTCCGGGCTTGCTTCTGTATGCATTCATCAAGACATGTGGAAAACCATAGAGGGGAATGCTCCTCGAAACTTCTATCTCGACCTCAGACGTTATTTAAACTTCATGGTAGAAAAGCGCCAAACACCATTTACTCCTTCAGTAAACACTATGATGGCGCTTAACGCTGCGCTGGATGAGTTGCTTGAGGTCGGAGTAACTGCTCGCCAGAACCACTATCGCAAACTTAACGCTCATCTTAGAGAAGGGCTTATGGCCTTAGGGTTGAAAATCCTTGTTGATGAAAACCGCTCTTCTCACAGTTTAACTATTGTTGAGGTACCCATCGGAATGGAGTTCTCTGATATTTATCAAGGCGTAAAAGAGCGTGGTTTTATCGTTTACGAATGCAAAGGTGATCTTTCAAGCAGGTATTTTCAAATAGCAAACATGGGTGCATTGGAGATAACTCACGTCGATGAATTTTTAGCTTCTTTGGCAGACGTTTTAGCAGGTCTTAGAAAAGAAGAATGGGTCAGATCTGCCGAATTACGTTGCTAAATCTAGATTTATAATTTTTGTTTAAATCTGACTGTTTTTGTTTGATAGAGCACAAATTCAGATAAGTTTACAATTGTATTTGGTTTTTATTTAGCAATGCAGCAAATTATGGAATTGGCATATCTAAACATGTCAGTTATTCTCTTTTTGGAGAGATCAAATGAGTCGAGGAAGGTCGAAAATTTTGCTTGTTACCGGCGGAGCAAAACGGATTGGTAAGGCCATTGCGATTTCTGCTGCCTCTCAAGGATTCGATGTTGTCATTCACTATCAAAATTCTAAAGCCGAAGCCGAAACAACTGCCGCAGAAATTATCGATCTTGGACGGCGCGCATTTCTTGTCTATGGGGATCTAAACTGTCCGACAATTTCTGAAAATATTCTGAAAAGCGCCTTTGAACAAGCGGGCGGTCTAGATGTGTTGGTTTCAAATGCTTCGATTTTTAATTTTAGCAATCTACTCGACTTTAATATTGAAGAACTGGAAAATGAAATAAGGGTTAATGCTTTCTCTCCATTGATAATGGCGAGAGCCTTCTCTCGTTTAGTAGATGGCGGTGTTATCATTCATCTGTTGGACTCTCGCATGACATCTTATGACAAGCTGCACGCAGCATATCACTTTTCAAAGCGAATGCTTTACGACATAACCAGATTACTGGCCATAGAACTGGCTCCCTCTTTTAGGGTTAACGCAGTTGCTCCCGGACTGATACTTCCTCCTCCAAGCGAGCCAATGTCCTATCTAGAGTCTCACCGTACCGACAATCTTCTACACAGATATGGATCACCGGAAGAAATAGCTTCGGCGGTTATGTTTTTGGTGAACAGTAAATTCATTACCGGTCAGGTAATCTATGTGGACGGCGGCAGAAATCTGAAAGGTTCAGTATACGGATGATTGATAGAGAAAAAAATATTTGTCGCTCGACCCTGGATCGGATAACTATTAGAGAGTTAAAGGCCAGAACTTTTGTTGGTTTTAACGACTGGGAACAAGAAAAGAAACAAGAAGTGTCAATCACAATAGCATTGCACGCTGACTTAACCGTTGCATGTCATAGTGATAAGGTGGAAGACACAATCGATTATAAAATAATTAAAAATCGTGTACTCACTTTTGTTGAAAACAACAGGTTCAATCTAATAGAAAAAATGTCCGAAGATATTGCTAAGTTGTGTTTGGAGAATACTCAAATTGAAATTGTGGAAGTTACGGTTAATAAAGGTTCTGCTTTACGTTTTGCCGATAGCGTTGAAACCAATATCATTCGTTATAAAAAGCATGTCTGAAAATAACATACTGACTGTTGCTTATATTTTAGCAGGATCTAATATAGATCCTATCCCAAATATTACTAACGGTCTTGTTATCCTGTCAGAATCTGTAACTGTTTTGGATATATCAACACATTATTCTTCTCGCCCGACTTTGCGAAAGAATCAACCCAACTTTGTCAACGGTGTTTGGAAAATTGAAACCGACCTTGACCCGGTATCGCTGCAATTCGGCTTGCTTCGTGAAATAGAAAATCAGCGCGGAAGAGAGCGAACATCGGACAAACACGCTGCTCGCACTTTAGATTTGGATTTGCTGCTTTTCGGCAATACAATAATGAAAACTGAACAACTGATTCTTCCTGCAAAAGAAATCTATCAATACCTCCATGCAGCAATACCTTTGGCGGATATTGCGCCGAATTTGATTTTGCCGGATATAAACAAGAGAGTTTGTGATTTAAAAATGCCGCAAGATAAAAACGAGCTTGTGCCGATGCCGGAGCTGACTGTTTTTCTGAAAGGAAAAATACAAAATGAATTTGGAAAAAATTAGTCAATTAGTTAGGGAGTTGTTAATTGAAATCGGAGAAGACCCTGATCGCGAGGGCTTACAAAAAACCCCGGAGCGAGTCGCTCGCGCATATGCAGAGTTGACCAAAGGATACAGACAAATTCCCGAAGACATTATTAACAATGCTGTTTTTAAATCTGAATCAAACAACATGATTATTGCGAGAGACATAGAAGTATTCAGCATGTGTGAGCATCACATGTTACCGTTCTACGGCAAATGTCATGTAGGTTATATTGCCAATGACAAAGTTTTAGGGTTAAGCAAAATAGCTCGTATTGTTGACCTCTATTCAAGACGACTCCAAATTCAAGAGCGACTTACCGCTCAGATTGCCGAGCAAATCAAAGACGCTGTAAATGCAGAAGGAGTCGGCGTAGTAATGGAATGCCGCCATTTATGCATGATGATGCGCGGAGTAGAAAAACAAAACTCTGTCATGACCACATCATCGGTTCTAGGCTCAATCCACAATGAACCGGAAGCACGCGCTGAATTTTTAACTCTTATTAATCGTTCTGTTTAGTATATATTTGAAAAATAAGTTCTATGAACATGCGCAAAAACCCAATCTACTTTAGGTTCAAACGCCTCATCATTTTCTGCAAACCAAATCGGGATATTCCCAACATAGTTGCTGCTGCAGTTTGATTTCCTTTTGCGTCCCTTAGCGCTGCTGTTAACAGCCTTTTTTTGAGGCGATCCACCTGAAGATTAATGTCCAAATTTGTCTCTGCAACACTCATTTCTTCCAATTGTGTTACAATATCTTGAGATAGGTGTTCAGGGCCGATTTCTTTTTCCGAAAGCACAACAGATCTAATAATTTCATTTTCTAATTGGCGAACATTTCCGGGCCACGAATAATCAATCAATATTTCTGCTGCTGCTTTAGTAATTAATTTCTTTTGACTGCTGTGTTTGGCAATGAAATGTTCCGCCAAAAGAAGAATATCTTCTTTTCTTTTTCTAAGCGGCGGCAGTGTTATTTCAATAACATTTAGACGATAATATAAGTCTTCTCTAAAAGAACCCTCTTTTACGTGTGCTTTTAGGTCTGAATTTGTTGCAGCTAAAATTCTAACATTTACTGTGCGAGTTTTGGTTCCCCCGACAGGTCTAACTTCGTGATTTTGTAATACACGAAGTAACTTAGCTTGTATGGAAAGAGGCAGGTCTGCAATCTCATCTAAAAACAGAGTTCCGCCGTCAGCCTCTACAAATAAGCCTCGACTGTCAACCACAGCTCCAGTAAACGCTCCTTTTGCATGACCAAAAAACACTGACTCCATTAAGGACTCAGGGATGGCAGCACAGTTTTCAGCAACAAATGATTTCTTCTTTCGAGCACTGTTAAAATGAATTGCACGGGCAACAAGTTCCTTTCCGGTTCCTGACTCTCCGCCGATTATTACCGGAAAATCAGCCGCTACTATTCTGTCCAATAGACGAAAGAGTTCGACCATCGGTTTTGAATGAGCAACAATTTCATCATATTTATATCTATTAATAAGCTCTGTTGTACGCTTTTCTAATTGCTCTTTTACTTCCTCAAGTTCTCCTTCACGGCGTTCAAGTTTTCCGGCCAAATCACGATTTAGACGCTCAATACGAGCTTGACGTCTATCCAACTCCAATCGCAATCTGGCATTAGTCAGAGCAATTGCCGCTTGGTCTGCCAGTGCTTCAAGAAGTGCTAATCTGGTTTCATCGAAACGACCCGGTTGCTTGCTGTCTAGATATATTGTTCCCTGAGCCTTTCCATCTACAAGCAAAGGTATTGCAGCAATATATCTAAGATTAAAACGAACTACGCTGATCATTTCGTTAAATCGATCATCATCACGTGCATCAGTAGTTAATAACGGCTCTTTCATCTCAAAGGCACGGAGAGCAGCGCCGCGAGAAAAGCCGGCTTCTTCCAAAGACAAAGACTCTTTGTCCATATTTCTTGCACACCTTATTTTAAGCTCTCCTTTGGGACTAGCAATAAGCAAGAATCCTCGTTCAGCGTGAGTAATATCAAGAGCTGCATCCATTATCATTTCTAATAATCGTCCTACACGAAACTCTGAATTGAGCCTGGTATTAATTCTGGCCAAGTGTTCCCATCCGTATGAAGATTCAAAAAGATGAGACGATGTTTCTTTGTTTATAATCATATTCATCTCCCTTAAATACGGAGCATCGGCCTTTTGATACAAGGATGGAATTTTTTTCTGCATTGAAGATGTAATTATAGATGCAGCTGTAGCCGCACGACAGGATTCTGCCTTTTGACCGGTTGCAAAAGCAGCACGGGCAACCTCAACAAAGGCTTTTAAATGCTCATCTCTGTAGTAAGCTTGGTCTGTAGGTAATAGGCGAAGTAAATCTTTAAGTGTCAACGCAATGTCACCGTTTGATTTGGTTGTTAGTTTTAACAAGAGTCTTTGATATTCCAATTGCAGAGATGCGTTTTTATTATGCGCTGACAAACTAATCTTGTTCAGATAGTGTGTAGCATTTTCAAAATCCCCTATATCAATAGCTAACTCCGCAAGATGAAGCCGTGCTGAATCTGAAGACAAATCGCTTTTTTCCACGCCCGACCGAGCCTCGGCTTCCTCAAACAGTAACCGAGCTTCATCATAACGGTTTAGGGCAACAAGAATATCTCCTCTGACACATAAAATGGTGCCGGAAAATTGCGAATTTGAACATCGTGCATCCTCCAAAGCTAAACGAGATACAGTCTCCGCACCTGCCAAATCTCCGAGTCTAAACAGAAGCTCTGCATAATTTGCTCCAGCCAAAGACAGTTCGCCGGGTCGCCCGAACAGTCTGATTTGTGACAAGCCTTCTCTATAAGCTTCAAGTGATTCTGAAAATCTTCCCAACTCAGTCAATGCCGCCGCCAAGTTTAAAATGTGGGTGGCTGCACCGTGTCGATCTCCAGCTTTTTTTGCAAATTTTACAGCTTCTGAATAAAAGGCGGCGGCTTCTATAAAATTTGATGTTCGATGACGCTGCATACCCATAAGGCCGTTGAATCTGGCTAAGCTTTTGTAGTCATATCGAGATGATGCCTTTTCAATTCCTTGAGCAAAAATGAATAATGCACGATCATCATTACCGCTAGACAAAAAAACAAGACCTACAGACGCAGATATTTCACAGTAAACCTCTGATGAAAGTTGCTCAAAAGAAATTTGTTCAACCAGTTTTCTTGCAGATTCCAAATGTCCTCGTTCAAGTTCGATGCGGGCAATTGTCGATAAGGCTGCCCCTTTTACATCATGATTATTTGATTCTTTAAGTACTTTCAGTATTTCAACTGCTGAGCTTGTTTCTCCCAACAGACGGAGAGATAATGCCTGTTCAAGATATGCACTGTCGTTGTTGTTCGAAGCCGTTTCTAACGCCACGCTTACAGTATCAATAGCCAATCTATATTCACCTGTTTGACGATACAACCGCGCCAAGAGCACTCTTAATCTACCTTCTTCTTCAGTCGAAAATGCCTTAAGAGAAATCGCTCTTGATAAATAAATAGCACCTCCTGTCAAATCGCCGGCAGCGATCAAAACAATATAGGCATCTTTTGCAGCTGTTTTTGCTCGTTCCCAATCCTCAGCAGCATATGCATGGTCTGCTATTTTCCAAGGAGCGGCTGTGCCTGTTTTGTCCAAAAGAATAATGGCTTTTTGATGAAGTTCTCTCAATCTCCTAGAAGAAATCATTGTTGTCAGACGTTTTGCCGAAAAGGTCTTTAAAGAGATACTACCGTTATCTATGTCAACCCAACCTTGCTTTTCGAGAGTTCTAAGGTATTCCACTAGAATTGCTTCGTTTTGAATATGGAAAGTTGATGTTAGACTCTCTAAGGATACCTGTTCCCCAATCACTGCCAAAAACTCTATTGTATTTTTAGCAAGCGGATCCAATCCTTCTAAGAAGCTCTTTATTGCAGCATCAAGCGGATCCGTTTGAAATAGCAGTTTGTCAAGGTCTGTCTCTTCAAATTTACCGTTAGGACGAGTATCCAGAAGTGCTAAGAGAATTGCTTCGACAGCAAGCGGAATGCCGCCGGACATGCGATGTATTTTCTTTTGAAACTCAACAGCAGCAGGACGCCCTAAAATCTGGGTTACCATGTCGCATTCTTCTTCTATAGAAAGGGGCGGAATTTCAAGGATTGGAATATCTACATCAACAGAAGTAACAGTCTTTGGAACCATGCCTCTGATTTCTACTGCAACAGTAACGGACGGTCCTAAAACCCTGCTCATTCGTCTTAGAAGATGAAGCACAGCTAACGCGATATGAGGATTGTTGTCCTCTATTAGAATAATTGCCGGATAATTCAGTTTCCAGAAAACTTCCGCTATTTCAGTTATTAAGCTAACTTCATTTGTGCATTCTCGGTTAGGTAATGAATCAATTCTTCCTTCAATCCAACACTGCAAAAGTTTACAGGTTTCACCGGATGCCCTTACAAGAGAGGTTAGTATGGATCTCAGCGAGCCGCATATCAATTCCGGTGGAGTATTACCTTTTTCGGCAGCACGAATTTGAGCAGTAACAACAGCTGTTTTGAAAAATCTTGATTTACCCACACCCGGCGGACCGCTTATTGCCAGAGTTTGCACTGAATTATTGGGTCTATCCTCAAATATACTAAGCAGCTTTTCCGTTTCTTTCAAGCGTCCCGACAATCGTATACTTCTCGCTTTGGTAACACGACCGCCTTTGTCACTTGTACTGTAAGTTTCACATATGATGTCAGACAAACTGTATTGTTGTGTTGCACCTATATTGATTATTAATGAAAGTGCTTTTGAAACATCGCCGGCACAAAAGAATCTTCGTTCCGCTTTTTGGGATGTCATTCGCTCAATAATTGCGTTTAGGAGATCTGAATCTGTAGCTTTAACAACTGAATGCAAAACATTATTCGGGTATGGGGGGAAGAAAGCTCTAGGTTTTTTGTCGGTAAGCAACTCAATTAAGGTAATTCCCAAGCTATAAATATCAGATCGTTCCTCAGGAAAACCGTGAAGCGCTTCTTCTGCTGTATAGCCGATTGTACCCGCTTTTAAACCGTCTGAGACTTTTCCATCTACTGCCAATCCAAAATCAATTAGCCTTACAGTATGTCCTTCATCACCTACCAAAATATTGGACGGTTTGATATCCCGATGCAGCAACCCATAACGGTGGACAAGATCGAGAGCAGAAGCAACCGCTGAGACAATTCTTACTGCAGCAGCTACTCTGCCTATTCCAGGCTCTGCAATTGTCTTAATCCACTGATTGGAAGCCGAGCCGTTAACAAATTCGGAGGTGAAAAACATCGTATCCAAAAGCGGTCCGTCGCGGCCTTCAACTTGGAAAACCTTTCCCAAATCAAACACTTTGACAAGATGAAGATGTTCCATTCTTTTAACCGCTTCAAACTCATATCGAAGTAAACTATTTAAGGTAGATTTTGATAATGTTTTTAGTGCTTTTAGATTGTCATTTTCAAGTCGGTCAGATACCAGATAGACTGTTCCTTGTCCTCCCTTTCCCAAAATGTCGTGAATGATATATCTATTGTTAACAACCGCCTTTTCGACGAGATTTAACCGTTCCGGTTTGTTACACATTTGCTCAAACATATGACAACTCCGTTGTATTAATTGTACAAACCAAAACAATCCTTCCTATCAATTAACCAGAAACAGCATAATTATTCCTGTTGCAATATGCTGTAAAAATGCATATTTCCAACCTATTAAAGAATTTGCATTTGATAAATGTTACCAAAACCCCATGTCAACAAGGTTGACAAACCTAATTTTACCTGAATATTTTTGAACAAGTGTTGTATGTAAGAAAAATACTACACAAAAGAAGAGTTCTAAACACATGTCTATTCAACAAAGAAAAATTTTCTATCCTTAATACGCGCACCATGTGCTAAGGTCACGAAGGATATATTTTTTAATTAATACAATCGGTCATGGGAGTTGCTATGGCTAGAGCCTCTTCAAACATTATACTTATTAGTACTTCAGAGGATACCAAAAGCTTCTTCTCATTTTTGTTTCGTCAACATTTCAAGAAGCACAATCTTATTATTGTTTCTTCACATAGAGATATTGTTACAGAAAAAGAAAAACTTCAGCTCGATGCAATAATTATTGATGAACCTGCATCTGAACTTGAAACAACCGCAAAAGAACTTTCAGATATGTTTTCTAATCTTTCGTTATCCTGCAAGGTCCCATTAATGGCTTTAATAGAGAGCGACGAAGTTTTAAACAAAGCAGACAGGCTACAGTCATTTGGCATTGATGATGTAGTTTTTCGACCCATCGATGATAGAGAACTTTTAGTTCGAATAAGAATGATGCTGAGAATAAAAGCTGCTGAAGAAGAAAATAGAATCGCTCGACTTCGTATATTAGAAATGGAATCAGCACATCAATCTGAGTTGGTGGCAAAGGAAAAGCGTTATCAACGTTTGGTTGAAATATCACCTGATGCCATTTTGATTTGTAACGAAGGAAAAATTACTTTCATAAACAATTCTGGAAAGATGCTTCTTAGACTTAGCAATCCGGAAACCCTTATCGGGCGTCCTTTGATCGACATTATCCATCCGGAATCTATTTTCGCCATAAGAAGAATCTTACAAGATTCAGAATCTGCAAAAACCCAAACACCGTTTTCTCTAATTAAGCTCAGGGCCGAAAACGGGTCAGTTGCAAATGCAGAAGCGGTTGCAGTACCCTTTGATGACAACGACAACAAAAGTGTTATGTTGGTGTTTCGCGACATAGCAGGAAGACCGGCTATGACTGAAAGATTTCAACAATCACAAAGAATGGAAGCTGTCGGTCAACTTGCCGGCGGTGTTGCTCACGATTTTAATAATATTCTCACCACGATTAGAGGGTACTCCGATTTGCTGTTGGACACTCTTAAGAAAGAAGACCCGCTTGTCGAAGATGTTAAGGAAATTAAAAATGCAACTGAACGAGCCGCTTCTCTAACCAGACAATTATTGGCCTTCAGTAGAAGACAACAGATGGCACCGGCTCCTCTTGATATAAACAGAGTGGTGTCAGACATTCAAAGAATGTTAAAGCGAATGATAGGTGACCATATAGAACTGATTACTGACTTGGAGCCGGATTTGGGAATCGTAAAGGCCGACAGAAGTCAAATTGAACAGGTAATAATGAATCTATGTGTCAACGCCAGAGATGCCATGCTTAATGGAGGCACAATAACAATTAGAACCTCCAATATCGAGATAAAAAATGAGAGACCGGAATCGGCTCCCGATATCAGTCCCGGAACCTATGCTTTGTTAGAAGTAAAGGATACCGGTGTTGGAATCAGTCAGGATATTATTTTTCATATTTTTGAGCCTTTCTTTACAACCAAACCCAAGGACATGGGAACCGGCTTGGGATTGTCAACAGTATACGGAATCGTAAAACAAAGCGGAGGTGATATTTCTGTACAGAGCACTCCCAATAAAGGAACTGTCTTTAGGATTTATTTACCCATAGTGTCAGACTATGCTTCAGAAAATTTTATAAAATTTGATCGAGGTCCTGCCGGCGGTTCCGAAACTATTTTATTAGTGGAAGACGATAAAACGGTAAGATATTTGGCTAAACGTCTTTTGGAAAGAGCCGGTTACAAAGTAATACCAACAGCCAACGGAGCCGAAGCCCTTTTTCTTGCTGAGCAACACAAAGGAGATATTCATTTAATACTTACAGATGTGGTAATGCCGGAAATGGGCGGAACAGCGTTGGTAGAGAAACTGGCTAAGAAGCATCGTAATTTAAAAGCCATCTTGATGTCAGGATATTCTGACAAAGATGTTATTAAATTTGCTGAGCGGCACTCCGGTGTGGTTTTTCTCCCCAAACCGTTTAGTTATGAAGAGTTGACCCAAAAAGTACGATCTGTATTGGATTGTGAAGATAATACTTAATTCATGATTTATAGGAATTAACCGACCAATGTTCATTTTGAATATAGATACGTTTTTACATAAAAACAGTTACTTCTCACCAATCATTCATACAAAGCATCCCATTTAAGGGACGCCAATATGTGATCCTCTCCTGTTTTATTTGTATCTATAGTGTTCCTCAAAACGGCAAAAAGCTCATTTAAAAAATTTTTTTCTTTTTTTAAATACAAAATTAATTTTCTATTTTTTGCATAGAGCAGTGAAATGCTTCTATAATTGCCGATATTGAAGCATCTATTTCCCCCTGTTTGCCAATAATTCGGCAGCCGGCTCTTCCCACAGCTTCTGATGAACGAACAACAAACCCGGCTTCAGCAGCTACAGAATCAATATCAAATAATACTCTGTCATCAGGATGAACCGTTATTTCAGCATTAGCAAAACCTTTTGATAATATTAATGCTTTAGAAAAAACTCTTTCAAGAATTATTGGATTCTTATCTATTTCGATTCCAATGATGTTTTCAACCATACTACATGCCAATTCAATTGCACTTTTTTTTAGCCAAGACGGATCTGAACAAATATCATTATCATTTGAATGTGTAGATTTTGTTATAATTCGTGCTTTGATTATTCTTCCCAAGAGATTGTCCCCTTAAGTATTATTTTTATTCGATTACGAAAGTTAGAAGGAAAACTAGGTTCTGCTAAAACACCTGCTAACCTTCCCATTCTAATCAGCAAACTGCCTTCTTCTGAAGGTAGTCGGTAAGATAGAGTTAACAGTGTATCGTGTAATCTGCATAAGGCGATAGCGACTGCAGCAAGACCCTTTTCTCGATCTGAGGGATTGGAGCGCGAAACTCCTAATGCAATTTTTAAATCTGAAGTTTTCCAGTTTTGTCCAATAACGGATAGTATATTTTCCTCTTGATAAACAGGAACAATCCATAAAGGTAATGATGTGTTGGGGTATTTTGAAAACGATGATTGCAGAGCTTGTTTTAGATCGAGGTGTGAAACTCCGAGTGACAAAACTTCCAATATTTCTTCAATTGCCGCTCGATTGGAAGGTGACAAAACACTCCATTGTTTTGGGGTGTTGGGTGTAATTCCCCTTGAGTATGCAGCTACTGCGGCAGCTAATATAGCTCCTCCTCTGGAAAGCAAGGCTTTTAAACTATCTTGTTTTGGTAATTTAGAATTTTCAGACATAATTTTGTTCTAAAAATACGCATAACATACCAAATAAGAAGTTTGCAACACGTATATTCAACATGCCTTCTTAGCTGTAACTGTGATATTTTGTCTAAAAAAGATGTGTTTAAGCCGACAAACAAAAATATTGTCGTATATACTAGTTAAACAATTGTCCCTTTTTATCGAAAGCACCTCTATAGATGGAGATAAAAATGACTGGAAACCGCTTTTATGTAAATGAAGAGAGTCCCTGGCTAAAACCCGAATCAGGATGGCCGGACGAAGTTCCTCATCAATTTCAAACAGATGAACGCTCTCTTTATGAAGTATTGTCTGATTCTTGCAAAGATTATGCTGACAGAAGAGTTATCTGGTTTGAACCTCTCAATACGGAAATAACTTATAGAGAACTAAAGTTAGCTGTAGATCGCTTTGCTTCAGGACTGTATCAACATAATATTAGAAAAGGTGATACGGTGGCACTTATGCTTCCCAATAGTCCGCAGTATATTACTGCCTATTATGCATGTCATTGCATCGGCGCAGCGGTAACCGGTATTAATCCTCTCTATAAACCACAGGAGGTACTTCATCAACTGAAGACTACAAAGGCCAAGGCTCTTATTGTTCTGGATATGCTTTATGAATCTCAGGTCTCGTCCATATGGGATAAATCAGGAGTCGAGTTATTGGTTACCACTAATATTGTAGATATGATTAAGGGGAATCATCTCAAAAAACTATTGGGAAAGCTTTTGGGAAAGATTCCGCAAGGCAGCGTACCCGCTTCTTCTCGTTATTTTAACAGTCTGCTTTCAACAAAAGAAAGCCTTCCCAAAATATCAATAGACTGCCATGAGCCGGCTGTCTATTTGATGACCGGAGGCACTACAGGTGTTCCCAAAGCAGCGGTTCTAACTCACTTTAATTGTGTTAACAATGCCAAGCAATGCACACATTGGATATACAACATCAAACCGGGGACGGCTTATATTGGGATTCTTCCTTTGTTTCACGCTTTTGCGATGACCACTTTCATGAACACTATGTTGCGTTCCGGAGGGTTTGCAATGCTGTTTCCCAAACCCCCTCCGACAGATGTTCTTGTTGAGAAAATCATTCAATTCGGACCTCCAGAGGGAACAATCTATTGCGGTGCAGAAGTATTGTTTAAGCGTATGGCTGATTTTTTGGAAGATGAAACCAATAAAGCAAAATACAAAGATGCACTCCAGGGAAAACTGACCTTGTGCATTTCAGGAGCAAGTCCTCTTCATCGTCCCGTTCAGGAAGCCTTTGAGAAGAATACCGGTGCAAAACTCTCAGAGGGTTACGGTCTGACAGAGTCTTCACCGGTAGTCAGTTGTGCTCCGTTTTGGGGTAAAAGAAGTGTAGGAACAATCGGTCTACCCTTTCCTGGAACAGATTGGCGGATTGTGGATAAGATGGACTACAATAAAAAGATGGAGCAAGGAAGAGAAAATGTAGGAGAACTGGCAGTTGCCGGTCCGGGGGTAATGAAGGAATATTTAAATCGTTCTGAGGAAACGGCAGAAACACTAGTGGAAATAGACGGAAAGAAGTGGCTTCTTACCGGAGACATCGGATACATGGATGAATTAGGTCGAGTGGTAATTCTTGATCGAAAAAAACAGCTGATAAAATTTAAGGGCATGTCAGTCTTTCCCAAAGAGGTTGAAGAGCTTATCGCCGGACACGAAGCCGTTAATGAGGCAGCCGTAGCCGGTCTTCCTGACAGCACTTATGGAGAGATAATTAAAGCATGGATTGTTCTTAAGGAAGACAAGAAAAACAATATTACCGAAGATGAGATGAAGAATTGGTGCGAAGAAAACATGGCACATTACAAGGTGCCCAAACTGATTGAATTTAGAGATGAAATACCCAAAAACATTATCGGCAAAGTACTGAGAAGAGAACTGCAAGAAAAAGATCCCATATGGCTTAAGGCCCATCTTGAACCTTAACTTTTCGTCGGAAATAGACTCTGAGAGTCGTTCTAACCTTTTATTTATTTGTTAATATGTCTGAGTTTAGAGCTTCGTACATAATCTGTCTGGTTTCTTCCATCAAAGCAGTATCTGACTTATTTGCAGAGACAATGGGAGAATGAATGACTAATTTTGCTTTACCGGGAAAAAGCATAAGGCTCTTTGTTTGAACAATTTCACGAGTACCGTGAATTGTTACCGGAAGTACAGGCAATCCAAGATCACAGGCCATTTTGAAAGCACCTTTTTTAAACTTTCCCAACTCTCCTGTTTTGCTGCGAGTGCCTTCAGGAAATAGTATTACGGAGGTTCCGTTTACGATGATTTTTTGAGCAGACTCCAGTGATTCCAACGCCTTTTTTGTATTTGATCGGTCAATAAAAATATGTCCCAAAGCTTCGCAGGCAAACCCCAAAAAAGGGACTTTGCGCAGCTCTTTTTTCATTACCCACCTAAAATCAACACCCAACCATCCATAAAGAGCAACGATATCGTAGACGCTCTGGTGATTGGCAACAATAATATATGATTGATTTCTATCTATATTCTCCTTTCCTTGAGTCGTAACAAAAACGGGGGTCATATAACATATTAGTCGAGACCAAAGTCCTCCGCAGTATTTTCCCGCAACTCTCGGACCTGCCATCGGAGCAATAACAAGAGATAAGATTGCAAAAAACAGTGTAGATAATCCCAAATAAGGTGCAAACACCAACCATGCCCAAAGTTGATATGGGTATATTAATATTCTCTTCATAAATCATCCAATCGCAAAACCTGAAATTTTATGTCAGTCATCAAAACGACGCAGGCGGGAGCCTACATTTATTTCAACGTCCAATCAACACCATCGACAATTCGTACTTGTTAAAGGCAATAGTTTTTTCCAGTTGAATTATAGTTAAATATTTTATAGGTTTTCACACCTTGATAAGGGGGTTTTCCAAAATGGGTAAACGAATTACATTAAGTGCACATCCCGCCGATGAACGTATCGGAATGCTGTCAATGCATGATGAAGAATCTAAGAATACCTTTACAGATTCTTTTGTTGACGATTTTATGGAAATATTAAATCAACTTCAAAAAAACAAGACCTATCGGGTAATAATATTATCCGGTCTTAAGGATGTATTTTGTGCAGGCGCCGCTAAAGAAGCCTTAATGTCTATTTTTGAAGGAGAATTGGAAGTAAAAGACTTGGCACTTTCTGAGCTTCTCCTCAATATCCCAATACCTGTGATCGCAGCCATGGAGGGCGCAGCTTTAGGCGGCGGTTTTGTAGTTGCCCTTTGTTGTGATATTGTTCTCATGAACGAAAAGAAAATGTACGGAACTAATTTTACTAACATGGGTTTTACACCCGGCATGGGAGCAACTAGGTTACTGCAAGGTTTAGTAGGCGATTTTGTTGCTAACGAAATGATGTTTCGCGGTAGATTGATGAAGGGACGAGAATATAAAGGAAGAAGCTTAATTAACTACATACTTCCCGGAGAAGAAATTCTGTCAAAAGCATTGGATATTGCTCTTGATATTGTTGACAAACCCATAAAGACTCTTCAAATCCTGAAGTACTCAGTTTCCTTGAATAAACGTAAGCTTCTTCTTGATGCCAGGGTTCATGAAGATTTCATGCATAAGATCTCCTTCGGCAGTCCCGAAACACGGCAAATAATTGAACGTATGTACAACGGTTGAATTTTAGAGCATACTGCGATATGGGCAAAGCAGTTGTTTAACCTTTGTATTGTCCGAATGAGGATTTTTCATCCGGATTGACAACGGCGGACAAAAATATTATAAGGCGCCTGTTTTTTTGAAATATGGAATTTAGGTTGTATAAACATATCGAAATAATTAAGGATTAATAACAATCAAACATCGGCTGTTATAGCTGAAAACAAAATTACATCTGGAGGCAACAAGAAAATGACCCACGACGAAGTATTTGCAATATTAAAGAAGCACATTATGGAACAGCTTGAAGATGAGGTAGAAGAAGATCAAATCGACATTGAGAAATCTATGGTCGACTTGGGTGCCAACAGCCTCGATATCGTTGAAATCGTAACCAACACAATGCGTGAGCTAAAAATAAAAATCCCAAGGGATGAACTTGCAGCAATTAATACTATGAAGGGCTTGGTCGCAGCGATGACTGAGTTCAAGAATAAAAGCAACTAATTAAAAGATGCTTTGAGTACGCTTTTCACAGTACTGTGAACGGATCATGTTTCGGGCACGGGCATGTGTAGATTTTGAAATTTGTAATATAAGCTTGACTTGTATTTGTTTTCATTTTTACCAACACTGTTTATTTGCGTGCTGAGAGCATAACCGGCGGATTCAATATAGAATCTTCTGAGATAGATGTTTTTGTAAAAAATGTTCGCGTGTGAGAAGCGAGTAAAAACCCCTATGTTGTTTTCAAAGGAAGTCTTGTTGTTCCTTCAAGAAATGGTCGGAGAGAAGAAGTGCATCTATAAGGTTGGTATTGAATATCTTGATGGACAACGTACTTCCATGTTAATTGACCATCACAAAGTGAACGATCTTTTTAAAGGGTTCACTTTTCAGGGCATTGGCAATCGGTGAGGAATAAACATTTTGGATTACGAACAACTGGCAAAACAATACAGAAAAAAAGCAATTTTGGACGTAGATTCAGCTACATTATCCAAGGTTAATTACAGACGTTCTGATATTGAGAAATTGTTGCCCCATCGTCATCCATTTTTGTTGGTTGACGGGATAACGGGAATAGATCTTCAACAGCAAGGAATAGTGGGTTTTAGGAAAATTGATCCGCAAGATCCAATTTTTAAAGGCCATTTCCCAAACTATCCAATTCTGCCCGGGGTTTTGCAAATTGAGATGATAGGACAGCTTGCCATTTGTTTTTATGATTTTCACAAGCGACAATGTGTCGACATGCCTGATGATACAGTAACATTGGGTGTAAGAGCGCTTAAAATCTATCATACATTGTTTCAACACGAAGTGCTTCCGAACGATGAAGTAACAATTTTAGCTAAGCTACTCGAAAAGGACGATTATACTTTTCGAGGTATCGGACAAATTCTAAACGGAAACAAGGTTTGTACGATTGCTATTGCCGAGTTTTATATAGTATAGAGCAAACCGGTCTTTTTAGAAGAAGAGGATCATACTATGAGCGAAAAGAGAAGAGTTGTTGTTACAGGAATGGGAATCCTAACGCCGATTGGCGACAATTTGGATGATTACTATAAAAATCTAATTGCAGGTAAATCCGCAATTACCAACTGGCGCTATCTTGATACTTCAAAAATTCGCTGTAAGGTTGGCGGAGATCTTGGAGACTATGATTACAAAAAGTATATGAACGAGTATCTTGCGCCAAGAATGCCCGCAGATGCATTTAAGCGAATGAAAAAGATTCTCAAAACTGCTCCTTTAGCTACCCGACTTACTGTGATTACGGTAGTTCAGGCATATATAGATGCAGGGCTTTTTGATGTTAAAGACCTAGATCCCACAAGAGTAAACGCTGTGCTGGGAGGTCATAATTTTAATAGCAATTACATCTACGAAAATTTCAAACAATTTCAGGATGAGCCCGAATATATAAACGGAATGATGGGAATTTGTGTATATGACACAGATCTCATCGCCAGCGCAGCAGAAGTCTGTCAGATACTGGGAAGAGTTTACAGTATCGGCGGTACTTGTACCAGTTCTACCGTAGCAATGATGCACGGCTTAAGAGAGATCCGTTCTGGAGATAATGACATTTCTGTAGTTACAGGCGGTGTTTTGGACTATTCGCCGCTTGATCTGCAAGCTCTTATTCTAGTTAGTGCGATTAGTTATAAAAGCTTTAACGATGCTCCGTCTAAATCTTCAAGACCCTATGATATTGCAAGAGAGGGCTTTGTTCCGTCTCACGGCGGCGGAGTTCTTATTTTCGAGGAATTGGAGCATGCGAAAAAACGCAATGCTAAGATTTATGCCGAAGTACTTGAAGTCGATTGTAATTCGGACGGAAATCACCTGTCAAATCCATCAACAGACGGACAATCTCGCTTAATGAACGGTGTGCTGAAAAAGGCAGGGGTGAGACCCGAGCAAATTGATTATGTAAACGCTCATGCAACCTCTACACCTCTTGGAGATCGTGTAGAGATAGCAAGTATTAAAAGAGTATTCGGTGACCATGTTAAAAAGCTAAAGGTCAACGCATCAAAATCAATGCTAGGGCATGCGGGTTGGTCGGCCGGCGCGGTGGAATCCATCGGCGCTATTTTGCAAATGAATCATAACAGACTTCACCCCTCGATAAATATTGATAATATTGACCCTGAGATTGACATTGATGTCTGTGCAAATAAAGCTCAGGATTGGGAAATCAATTATCTTATGAAGAACTCCTTCGGCTTCGGCGGTCTCAACGCCTGTGCAGTTTTTAAGAAGTTCAAAGAATAAAGGAATGCTCATGTCCAGCTCATTAGATGCAGGACTGCTTGGTCGTTTGGTCGAAGACGCCGAAGCAGTGTGGCCGGATAATTTTGAAGATATTGAGACAATGTTTAACCGTTGTTGTTTTGCCATTTCATGGGATGCGGTAAAAAAACTCGGCCTATTCTCGCAAAAAGGCGATGTTGAAACATTGTCTTCGATCAGAGAAAAGATAGCTCTTTTTAAAGATGCGGAATATGTCCTAAAACACGTTTTACGTATTTTATGTGATGAGCAGGTTTTGGCCGAAAAAGATGACGGCTATATTTGTATTGACAATGAACCCTATATCGAAACTCCGGCTGAGTCTCTAGTTGCAGCTACCAGAGCTTTTCCCGAAGAAGGTGCTCCATTTCAATGGTTAGCCAGATCCGGTGACGGTCTTGTTCCTTTTATTCAAGGAAAATTATTTGCCGAAGAAGTAATGTTTCCCGGCGGAAGTTTTAAATTGGTGGAAGAAGTATACAATACTTCCAATGTCTATAGTTTTTATTCAAAATTGGCCGGTAGAGCTGTAAAGCGTTTTGTGGAAGAGCACTTTTCAAAGCCTATTACTATGTTTGAAATTGGGGCGGGAACCGGAAACGGAACTGCCAATGTTTTAACTCAAACAAGTGATAAATTCGAAAAATATATTTTTACAGATGTAGGTAAAGCACTTGTTCAAATGGGGCAAAGGCGGTTTAAGAAGTCAGGATATGACTTTTTAGAGTACCGCACGTTTGATGCCTGTAAAAGCCTTGCTGAGCAGGATTTTTCTGAATCCTCAGTTGACCTAGCCTTAGCGGTTAACGTTATGCATGCGACCGACGATATTCTTGTCGGTCTTGAGAATACCAAAAAGCTTCTGAAAAACAACGGTGTGTTAATTCTATCTGAGATAGCCCCTCCCCAAGGAGGCATTTATCGGTATATGGAGTTAACTTTCGGTCTGCTTCCCAGCTACGGAGTTTACACGGATAGAATACTTCGTCCTACAGCTCCAATTATAAGACCGGCAGAATGGGTAAGCGCTTTTAAGAAGGTCGGTTTTAGAGAAGTCGAAATTGTTCCGGGTGATCGCTCTTCGTCAATGGATAGGGGCGGAATCGTTATCGGAATAAAATAGAAGTGAGGTTGATTGATATGCTGCTCGAAGGAAAAAATGTCTTTTTCACTGGCGGTTCAAGAGGTATCGGACATGATGCGGTTCTAGAGCTTGCCAAACACGGTGCCAATATTGCTTTTACCTATGTAAATAATGAAGCTTCTGCTGCTAAAACAGCCGAAGAGATAAAGGCAATAAATCCTAATGCAAAGGTTATGTTTTATCAGTTAAACGTGAAAGACTCTAAGCAAGTTGAGAAAGTTGCAGACAAAGCAATAGAGGACATGGGGTCTATTAATGTGGTTGTTAACAACGCAGGAAATCTTAACGATAATCTGGTTGTAAACATGTCTGATGAGCAGTGGTTTGATGTCATCAATACTCATCTGTCAGGAACTTTTTTTGTTTGCCGTTCATTCATAAATGAATTCTTATATAATAAGGGCGGTAAATTTATTAACACTTCTTCTATTACATATACAGGTTCAGCCGGACAGGCAAACTACTCTGCTGCCAAAGCAGGTATTATCGGTTTTTCTCGCGCTTTGGCTAAAGAGTGGGGCAAGAAAAACATTTATACAAATATAATAGTGCCGGGCTACTACGACACCGAACTGACCCGCGCCAATGCCACAGAGATAGTTGTGGACAATTTTGTTCGTATGTCATCTCTTAAACGTGCAGGTCAGGGATATGAGTACGGTCGCGCTATTGTGTTCTTCGCCTCAGATCTCTCCTCTTTTGTTAACGGTCATGTTCTTGAGGTGACAGGCGGTCTCGAAACCATTCCGCCCATCTGATAATGACAAATTAGACCGTATAAGGAGAAAACAGCAAATGGGAATCGGAATCGAAAAGATTAATGTCTATGCAGGTAGTTTGGTGTTGGATATTGAAAAACTGGCTATAGCCAGAAACCGGGATGTAGAATACTTTAAAAATGAGCTTCTAATCGATAAAAAGTCTCAGCTAGTTGACTATGAAGATGTCATTACCATGGCGGTTAACGCAGCCAAGCCGATTATTTCAGAGCAAGATAAAGAAGACATCGAACTTTGTATTTTTGCAACTGAGTCAGGTTTGGATTTTTGCAAAACCAACTCCAGCTATGTGTGTCATTATTTGGGACTAAAAAACCAGGTTAGAAATTTTGAAATTAAAAATGCCTGCTATGCAGCAACCTGCGCTATACAGATGGCTGTTAGTTGGGTGGCATCGGGAGTAGCTCCAGGCAAAAAAGCGTTGATTGTTTCAAGCGATATTAACTACGACCACGAAGGAAGATCCGGTGAGGAAGTTCCTGCTGTAGGTGCTGTAGCTATGATTATTAGTGCGACACCCAAAGTTATTGAATACGAATTGGGAAAAACCGGTTACTTTACCTTTGAATGTACAGACTATGCACGTCCGACATCAACGTGGGATATTATAAATCCCCAAGAATCATTGTATGCATATCTCGATTGTTTTGAAGGTGCCTGGGCTCATTATAAGACAAAATTTGAAAAAGATTTTGATCTTAACGAACACTTCAAAAGAATTATTTACCACACGCCTTTCGGCGGTTTGGTAAAGATGGCTCATACTCGTATGTTGAAAGATATGTATGAGGGTATCAAGAAAAAGGAAATAGCCGCTCACTTTGAAGAAAAAGTTGGAAAATCACTAAAAATACCAAGAGCTGTCGGTAACACATACTCCAGCACTGTTTATACCTGTCTTATGGGTCTTTTATTAGAAGATGATCAAGTCAATCCAGGTGATCGGATAGGAATATACTCATACGGCTCCGGTTCTTGTGCTGAGTTTTACAGCGCAATAGTTCTTCCTGGAGCTAGAGAATATATTAAATCTCTTGGAATAGATGAGCATTTAAACGCACGTTATGAACTCTCCATAGAAGAGTTTGATTCGCTGTGCAGAATGCGCTCTTCCCACGCAGAAAAACCGACCTTTGATACTAACTTGGAATACCCAAAGGGATGGTATGATAAATACTATAAAGGAAAAGGCTTCCTTACTCTTAAAGGTGTAAAAGACTGGATCCGTAAGTACGAATGGAGTTAATCCCTCCTATTCAATAGGGAGTTTTTCCTTCCATCTTATTCCAAAGCAACAAAGGCTTTTCCCCTTCTTCACTTTTAATATAAATCATAGGAATTTTACGTAGAGCAATATCTACGGAAACTTCTTTGTATAGGTCTGCATCATCGAATCCTACAGCGGCAGCTTCGAATCTTGTAGACGCAAAATAAATCTTTTCAATTCGCGCCCAGTAGATTGCAGCCAAGCACATAGGACAAGGTTCGCATGTTGTATAGATTTCACAATTGCTAAGTCGAAAATCTCCCAGGTTTTGACATGCCTGTCTGATAGCGCATATTTCTGCATGAGCGGTAGGGTCATTATCTCTCACAACTCTATTAGAGCCGACTCCGATAACTTTTCCATCTTTTACTACTACAGCCCCAAAAGGTCCTCCCTTACCGTCAGCCATGTTTTTGATAGCTTCTTCTGCAGCCAATTTCATCATTTCTTGTATAAAGAGTGATGTCATATTCCGATACCTATCCAAGTAAACCGCGGAATAGGCGGTGTTACTATTTTCCGGTTTTTAACTAAAGCCTGTCCGCAAGAATGCATAATTCCGTCCTCAACCATTTGTAACTCGCCGGCACCGCTATCATTCACGCAATCACCGAGTTCATCCACATATATAAAACTTGGTTGGTCTAACAAATTCTCATCTCCCCAATAAGAGTCATAACCGCCCAATAAATAAATCGTTGCTGTGGTATTGTCCTCAAAGTCTTCCGGCGCATCTATTGTCAAAGAGACTCCCCCTCCTTTTAGTCGAGCCCATCTAGGGCTAATAAAATACAAAGCACTAAGCTTTTTGTCTACAAACGGCGGTGTCCATATTTCCAAAGGAGCCTTGAATACACGAATTTCTTGTTCATGTTCAGGTGCAACCTCGCTACTTCCGTCAAATTTTACCAACACTCCCGGCTCTAATACTGTAGTTAAGCCCAGAGTTGAGATAACAGCGCCCTCAGACGGTTGATAAACAGTTGAATCAGATGGAAGCGCAAACAAAAAAAGCTCTCCAATATCCAAATCAAAATCGCTCTCGCCCTTGTCGCTGATAGTTTCTTTGGATGGAACACTGACAAAAGCATATTCAGCAAAAGCATTTGTATCGCTTAAAACACGAAGGTCAATATGCAACGGCTTCTTGTTAAAATCATAGGGGACACAATCTATATCTTCGTCCATCGGATGATTCCAAACAAAGGTTCCGTCAAGAGAGGAGAAAACAGGGGCAAAACAACTTCCAATACAAACTATGACAGCAGCAGAGGTTGGTTCTGCATCCATAATTCTAATTTGTCCTGAAATAGAGGCAAGACACGCCCCTCTATCCATATCAGAAGAACTAGATGTGTCGGAATCGTACATAACACTTACAGAATCGCTGTTGTCGTCAACAGGCGGCTTGTTGCAAAACCCCGACAAAAGGCAAAGAATAACTATAACAATTGGAAGTTTTATAAACCTATAGCAGAGAATGGACAGAGTGGACATAGTAGACATAATGGACATAGTGGACTCCCGGAAGCGGATTAAGCAAGAGCGGTCCACAATGTCTACTCTGTCTACTGTGTCCACTGTGTCCATTAAAACAGCGCTTTCTCTCCTTCTCCCGTCCATCAATGCCTCACTCCCCTGGGCTCCCATTGCAAACCCGCAGCATAGCCGATTGAAAAGCCGTATTGATAGTCTGAAGAATTGCTTTGATAGACTATAAGTGGATCTATCATCTCTTTGTTTAAAGCATAGGTTGTAATAGCAATGTTCATAGTCGGACCGCAATAAAAAGAGAGTTGTTCTATTATTCGAATTCCCAAAACAGGTCTAAGTTTTAGTATGTAGCCTGTTGACTCAGAATCCCAATTATAATTTTGGAAAATTCGATTTGCAGTTAAATCCAGTTCTACCCATAAACGAGTAAAATTAATATGACCTCCAAGACCGCCTATGAGTGAATAGCGATCAAGCTCTCCAAAACCATGATATCCCGCACCTAATATACCGAACAAATATGGACCGCCTATTTTCAAACCCGCATTTATTAACGAGGTATCGCTTGACCAAACAGTGGGAGCCAAAATTCCGTTGCCGGCATAGTTGATAAGACCAACCGCAGCACCGTCCAGTCTTTTTGATGCTATATTTATAAGTCCTATCTGGGCCCCTTTTACTTCTTTGGCATAATTAATAAGTCCTATCTGAGTGCCGTTTATATGTTCTTTAACAATATTTACCACTGATGACATTTGAAGGCCGTTTAACGACCATGCATAGTTTGATACAAAAGACCCTTGATATCCATTGGAAATGTCTCCAGCACTAATATTGATAACTCCCGAACCCTGAAAACCGGCCATAGAGCTCTTATTGAAATTGAAAACAAAAGCCCCTTGAAAACCATAAGAACGTGCACCGTTTATATTACCGACTCCGGCAGCCTGAAAACCGCCTGCAGAAGCCTTATTCATATTGACGAAACCGGCCAGCTCAGCTCCGAGAAAGGGCCCCATTACGATATTTGAACCGCCGGCCAAAGATACCCCCTTAAATGCTCCTCCTGAATAATTGCCAAAGCCGGCATATTTAAATCCCGTGCTTTCTTTTAGTATAAAATTTGCAAAACCTGCAAATTGTGCGCCCCTAAGGTTTTCCAGTGCAACATTCACTCCAAATGAAGCCTGCAGACCCCACACATTAAATCTTCTTATATTACCGACAAGTCCGGCTTCTACACCGAAAAGTTCATGGCCGTATCCTATTATATTTAAGGATAGATTATTCATTTCTTTTTCTCGACGGCCGAAATTAAAAGGAATATTTACCCCGGGAACCAATCCTAGTCGAAAGGCTGTATTTTTTTCACCGTTATACCATACCAATGGTCTTTCTTGAGATTTTTCAGAAGCTTTTCCAGCGGCAGGCAAAGTAAAATTATCAATTGGAGATGTTCCTCTCAAAATTGTATTCTCTGCTGACATACGCTTAAGCTCAGATCTAGTTACAATAGTGGTCCTACCCTTGTTCAGAGATACAGTTCCTTTGAGAGGAGCCTTACCCATGTCCATACTTATCTCGTACACACCAGGGTCCAGTCCTAAACTTATAGGACTGCCGCCAGGAGTATTGATTTCTGCAGTGAGTTGTCCTTTACGGTTTCTTATAAATACTCGACCTTCGATATCATCTCCAATTACCAACATGGCAGACGTGCCTCGAAGATCCGTGAGCACAAGATCTCCTGATCCTTTTAGACTAAAGTCATATCCCGCATGCTGCGGTCCTGCCTGGGTTAATTCTGTTCGAGCTAATGTTTCCGCGAAAGCATATTGATAAGCCTCATTTAGGGTTACCTTATTGTCTCGATTATGATCAGCAGCACCGCGCAGACCTGATACCAGATAATAGGTAAAAAAAGATGCTGCAATCCGATCTGATTCTTGAGCAGCCTCGTTCTCTGAAGCAGATGTTAGGTAAGCATACCCCTCAACATCTACTGAGGTATCTAATAAGAAAGGAGTACGCTTGGTTCCGCCTTTGTTGCGAACAAGCGCACCTGATGAACAAGAATCTAGGATGGCAATTCGAACATCTGCCGGAAGACTTGATAGAGCATTTCTTATTTCTCGATAAGTTATAAGATCACCGCCAAGCATTAGACCATATTCATCAGAGTGACCCGAATAATAGAATACCAATTCCACACGCGTTGAAGCGACTTTTTTTTCTCGCTCTAAAAAAGCGCGCATTCTAGAAAGCCCTGCTTCAAATTCGAATCTGTCAGGCTCTAGAAGTATTACCATATCGGCTAATTGAACTCCTCCCAACTGCGTAAGCACTCCTGCCACCGATTTGGCATCCGAATGTGCAAATTTAAGAACGGTACGGTTGGGACCTCCGTCATTGGAGCCTGCAACAAAAGCAAATCGTTTTATTACTTCACGCGATTCAGAAGCATACAAGCCTACCGACAGAAAACAGACCGCCAAAAAAACTATTAATGATAGTCTTGTATTAAAAAGACATTTGTTTTTCATGTCATTTCCGAACCTTCTTTAAAAGGAAATCGCATTGAGATAACGATGAGTCAAGAGGAAGACTTTTATCTATGCCTAGTTTGCTTCGTTTGGCCTTTTCAACTATTTCGGATGGTTCTATTGAGTTATTTGAGGTTACAAAAAAGAACCTTTCAAAATGAGGTGCATCGTCCAATTCGTAAGAAAAATCTAGTGTATGAATTCCCTTACCGTCAATCTTTGCAGAACGACTATCCGAACCCGGATAATGCAAGGTTGTAATTCCGTTTCCGTCAATCGAGAAGATGACACCATATTGTGCACCCTTAGCTGCAAATTTAAGTTGAATTACATCACCTGCTGTTGCTGATTGTCCTGACAACAGTCTTTCCTCTCCGACCTTGCCTTTTCGATAGACATAGAGTGTCGGCTCTGTAGGTCCCTTAATTCTGGTTTCTTCAGACAAGTTCCAAGCATTTGACTGTGTATTGTTTGCGAAGCGGTTATCGATCTTTTCATTTTTCGATATAAAAACCACTGTAAGAAAGACGGAAACCGTCGCAACCGCTGACACTGCAACTGCAAAGCTTATTATTCTTTTAGGACTGGACTCAACCGATCTATTGGCGTCGGCAATTCTTGCGGCAATTTGATTAGGCGGATATTGAGCCAAAATCTCCTTGTCGGATTCAATGATCGCACATATCTCTTTGTTTAACGAGGGGTTCTCATCGCGCTGCCTTTCGATTTCGGCCATTCGATCGGCACTCAACTCGCGCAACACAAATCTTTCCATTTCAATTTGGGAAATCTTTGTTTTTTCCATTATAATGTCTCTCCTGCAAGCTCCCCAAGTTTTGAACGAAGAGGTCTGAGTCTCTTTCTTACACCGGATATGCTCATGCCTACTTCGGATGCAACTTCTTCTAAAGTCATACCGTCCACTAAATGCAATACGGCAATCGTTCCAGTTGACACTTTTTCATCCCCAAAAAGATGACCTATAATATTCCTCGCAGAAATCTTCGATTCAACTTCTTGTGTTTCAGCAATTTTTAAAAGCAGTTCATCGCCAAGATGTTCAGGCCTTCTTTTTAATGACCGAATCTTGTTGAGACATATATTGGTGGCCATTCTATAAAGAAGCCCGGATGGTGCTTCTTCTGTAAGATTTTTTTTGTGCTTGATCAACTGCACAAATGTATCCTGCATCGCCTCAACAGAGGTTTCTTCGTCGCAAAGAAGCTTACGACAACGCCGAAGAACCATAGGTCCGTATCTTCTGTACCAATCTTCAACATCAACAGCCACTAAAATGCCTCCCAACTCCTACTACAAAAACACCAAACCGAGGCAAAAGTGTTACCGCAGTTCGGTTTAGATCAAGGAAAAATCATAACCGCAGATAGTAAAAAGACAATTAATATTGGTGTAGTGTCGCAAATGCTTACCGGCATTGAGTCTTCCAATGATATTAACCCATAGACTACAGTCTGATCTGTTCAAAAGATGACTTATGAGATGGAAGCGAGTGTTAGTTTTTCCCTCTACCGGAAACACCCTTGGTAGCTTTGGTAACAACCTTTGCAGTTTCTTTAGGACGAAGAGCACGAGCTGATTTGCCGGCTTGCCAAATTTCAGAATTGCCCAAAGCAGCCAGTTCTTTGTCGAGTTGCTCTTTGTAGTTAACTTTGGAGCACGAACTGAGCACGCGCTTGGTTTCTTTGCCTGTTTTTACAGATTGATACAGCTCGTTAAAAGTAGGTAGAACGGCTTTTTTAAATTTGGGACGCCAATCCAAAGCTCCGCGCTGTGCGGTTGCTGAACAATTGGCAAACATCCAGTCCATTCCGTTTTCGTCAACCAGACGAATAAGGCTTTGGGTGAGTTCCTCAACTGTCTCGTTAAAAGCCTCGCTGGGACTATGTCCGTTTTTGCGCAAAACTTCATATTGAGCGTCCATAATGCCGGCAAGAGCTCCCATTAAAACACCGCGCTCACCTGTTAAATCGCTGTGAACTTCTTTGTCAAAGGTTGTAGGGAACATATAACCTGAACCGACACCTATACCGAGAGCAAGACAGCGCTCTTTTGCTTTCCCTGTGTAATCTTGGAAAACCGCAAAGCTGGAATTAATGCCGGCACCGGAAAGGAAATTACGTCGTACTGAGGTGCCCGAACCCTTTGGAGCCACCATAATAACATCTACATCTTCCGGCGGAATAACTTTGGTCTGGTCGCGGAATACTATAGAAAAACCGTGAGAGAAATAAAGTGCATCTCCCGGTTTCAAACATTTCTTAATTGTCGGCCAAAGCGTTTTCTGGGCTGCATCTGAAACAAGATATTGAATGATCGTTCCGCGAGTAGCTGCTTCTTCAACATCGAAAAGGGTTTCACCCGGCACCCAACCGTCTTTTTTAGCTCGCTCCCAGTCTTTTTTAAACGCCTTGGATTGACCGATAATTACGTTGAAACCATTGTCTTTGAGGTTTAAAGCCTGCGCAGGTCCCTGTACACCGTAACCTATTACAGCGATAGTCTCCTTGGCTAACGTTTTACGCGCTTTTACCATGGGAAATTCCTTACGCATAATAACTTCTTCCTTCACACCTCCGAAATCGATAATTGCCATTTTTTCTCCTTTCGATCCAACCGCCGGCCAAAAACTGCTGAATGCCGCGGTAGAATTAGCTTTTTTCGGTTCTGCTTTTTCTAGCCCATATGGGCCAAATAAAACAGAAGTTATGACTCAAACTACAATGAAACAATATTATCAAGTTTTTTTAATAGATATCAATTAATGAACTAATTGTTCGACTTTGACTTAGCAGTCGTTCTGATTGACACTCTAACATCCGATTGCTACGCTATGATTGTTTTGTTCGCACATGCTGACAGCTTTTGAATAGGAATTTTAACAAGTAAGCCGGTTTAAGCCGGAAAGGGAAATACAGGAAATGGATAACACCGTAATCAGCGGTTCAATCAAGATCGAAGGCGAGCTTATTTGCAATGATGATTTAACTATTTCCGGATCTATAAAAGGTAAGGTTATATCTAAAGGCAATATTAAAGTTGAGGAATCCGGAGATGTTGATGCTTCAGTAGAAGCCGTTAATTTAGAGGTGGCCGGAAGAGTAATTGGAGATATGACTGTTGAAGAAAAAGTTGAAATTGTAACCGGCGGACATGCAGTTGGAGATATCAGCGCCGAACGGATATTAATAGCGGACGGTGCTGTTTTTCGAGGAAACGTGGACATGAGCGCCTCCAAGAAAAATGCGCACGCAATATCAATTGCGCACGCTTCCTCAAATACAAAACAAAGATAAAGGTTCAGTATGAGCGACACAAAAACTATTATTGGTGAAACCTCTATTATTCGCGGAAGTGTGGAGGGTGATGAAGATCTTGTGATCCACGGAAGGGTCGAGGGCTCCATATCTCTTTCGGGGATGCTTATTGTTGAACAGCAAGGTATGGTCCATGCGGATATAAATGTACGAAGTGCATTTATACATGGAACTTTGCTAGGAAATATCGAAGCATCAGAAACGGTTTATATCACATCAGGAGGAAGAATGTCCGGTGATATACGTGCACCTCGTGTAGTATTAGAGGAGGGAGCTGCCTTTAACGGCAATGTGGACATGGGCGAAATAGACTTCGAAGCCCCCGCTCTGTCGACTAGAAGCAAAGCTATGCCGGTTTCCTCAAGGCAGATTGCTCATACCTCTGAACCGGAGCCGGCGGTTCGCACGTCGCGAACTTTTACTACTAAGCCCATTGTTGCTTCAAGATCAGCATTGCCCTCCTCCAAGATTGCCGCTGCTGCTGTATCAGATTCTACTGTTCCGACAATTTCAAAAGCACCGGCAAGACCTCCTATGCCTGTTCCGTCAAGACCTGTAGGTCCCCCGTTTCCGGCAACACAACACGAAAAAAAAGGAGCGCCGGAACCTAAGGTTCGTCCTCTCGGCAGAGCAAAAGCTCGAAGGCCGTAATTGTAAACGAGTGTTTTAATGATTAGACCATTTCGTCTATTTACGCTAATCGCTATTTTTTTATGTATTTCAGCGTGTGCAAACCCAAATGTTGATATGGGAACAGATCCTGTAAAAACTCAACCCTCAGACTATTCAAAGCACTTTAAAACTTGGAGTAGAGAAATTCACGTACTGCCTATTGACGGTTTTGAAAATGTTCTCACAGCTCGTGCTACGTATCTTAGCTATAGATTTAGAGAGGCCTATATAAGCAAAGTATCTCACGATCTCGATTATTCATTACGTGACAGAGAATTGCTGACAACATCAGAAATCGAAGATCTTAATAAAGGTCACGAGTTTTTTATCTCCGTTATGAGTGCAGTAAAGAAGTGTGACAACCTCGATCCTAAAGACGGTCCATGGACTATTAGACTGAAAAATGACAAAGGTTTGGAAGTTTCCGCGACATCTGTTACAAAAATAGAAAAACCCATGCCTGATCACATCAAATACTTCTTTTTTAATCCGTCTTTCAGAAATGCCTATAGAATAGTTTTTCCATTTAAAACCGAAAAAGGCGAATTATTGATTTCCAATAATGCCAAATATTTCATATTGTCGTTTGCAACTGCCTACGGACGAAGTTCAGCCCGTTGGAACATAGCAAACTGAAAATGCAAATTTTCAAAAATTTCGCTATTAGAAAATGGTTATTAACTTAGCGAGTTGAAGTTGTAATGCTCTTCTTATATTTGGAGAGTTTTACCTCTATGCCTAATGCGATAAACGAAAGCGGCCTAGCCAATATTGCAATATTTCTGTCCAGCATTTTTACTACAGGTCTTTGAACTGCAAAACCAAGCAGCCAATCACCTCTGATACTGACCAAGTTGTTGAGTCTTACAGACAAACCCAATGACATATTTGGCAATGCAACTAAAATATTTGCATCCTTGCTAATATAAGTTTGGGCAGCAGCTCCCCTCATTCTAAAAAATAGAGGTCCTGCTCCGATTCCCGTAAAAACTTGCACAGGGGTTTGTTGAGGAAGTAATAGCAAATCAAAACCCAATGACACCAATCCTGTTTTTATGTCAACCGACCCCTCAGGTTCAGATAGAGTTATGGGTATAGTCGGTATTATACCAGTTATATTAAGTGTAAAATGTTTTGATAGGGTCAATCTGAGAGATACACTTGCACACAAAGCAACAGGAATATCTCTAAAATTAAAGCCTGCAGAGACAGCTGTATTCAAACTCAATCTAAGAAATGTCGGTTCCACGTTCTTGTTATTCGTATGGTCAATGTTAGAATCAACGATATCAGTGTCCTTTATATTGTTTTTTGCATTGTAAGTTAATAATGCTTTTTCGCTATCTGTTGACAAAAGGGCTGCTCGCATCATCTCAACGCTTTTTAGAACAAGCAGAGTCTGCGCATCTTCGCGACTTTCAGAAACAGAAATTTCTTGCACTACAGTTAAGGCTGAGGTGTCATCAGCCAGAAGTGTTACACTATTGCTTAAAGATGAAACCTGCATTACTGCTGTTGCATCATAAATAAACCCTAAATTTCTCAATTGTTCATATTCAAGTAAAGAATCTGTTTCTACCATTAAAACAGAAAACCCTTGAGAACTTAGTTCTGCTCTGAGCTTGATCGACAGCTTGTCTTGTTGAGGTTGTACGATAACTACTGTTTGTAATGAGTCTGAAAAAACAGGAATCGTTGTTGTTAGAACAAAACAAACAACAAAAAACACAGACCCTTTGCAACTTATTGTGTTCATAAACTGCAACTCATCTATCTAGATATACTATTTTGTATGTAAAAAAATAAAGATGAACCCCTAATAATTTAAATTTACTGTTGATGTTGAGGGGCAAATTCAGGTCGAAGCTGATAACTTTCTCGCCACATGGGAGTAAAACCGAAACTGATAAGAGCACCCAAATTATCAGCTGAGGAATGTTTATTGGCAATCACAGGTATCCACATTTTAAGGCCGACAGTAAATAATCTTGGAATAACGGTAACATCCAATCCCGGTTCCACTGCAAAAGTAAAATGCCTATATCTATCAGATCTTATTACTGTGCGTTCGCCTACCAAGTAGCTAAAATCATCTTCTATTTCAGCATCATCGATTTCAGACCACAGATTTTCAGAGTCATATATATTCCAAGTTGCTTGAGCTACACTGTAACCGACATGCAGATTTACAAAAGGCGTAAGACGTTGAAAGGGCCATTGAAATCGCAAAAATGCTCCCATGTTTCCGTAGTATTTGCTTCCTGTATATTTATAGTAGTTTTCATCATCGTCGGTACTGAAATACAATGATCTGTTTGATGCTCCTGTAAAAGCTGATTTTAGATTGATACCTATTCCCATGAATTTTAAGAACAAGTATCCGAATTGAATATCAAGCATTATTCCCAAATCCGGATCAAACGGAATATTGTATTGGTCTCCGTACTCACTAATCCAAAATGTTTCCATAGTGGGAAGACGAAAATTTGGAAATGCAACGCCGAAGCCGAAATTAAGAAACAAACCGGGAGCTTTATTGTTCGGCTCCGGTCTTTCGTACATTATTTGTCTACAATATGACGTTGTCTGACAGGACGGTTCATGGCAATCCACAAGACCGTCGCTATTATTATCAAGGCCGTCGCTACACTGCCATCTCATTTCCGGAATGAATACAGGTTTTTCCTCAACAATCGTTTGATCCTGTTCAGCTTCGGATTCGACTTCGGTTTCAGTTTCCGGAAGCCGAACACAAATCGCAAAAATAAGACAATCTTGGTCATCACAATCTACATATCCGTCACCGTCATTATCAATGCCGTCTCTGCAAGATTCCAAAGTATTTTCAGCAGGCATAACAGTAGTAGATTCTTCTACCGAAACTGTCTCAGCCGTCGCTTTGACAGGTTTAACAGTTATTGCAGGTGTTTTTTGAGAAGCTTTTTCCTGAGCATGAATCGAAGTAGTCATAATTGAAAGACCTACTAACGACAACCAAATAATTCTTCTGAAAAACATTGGCATTTTTTCTCCTTTTTTTGAAAACAACATTTTCATTCTACTAGAAACGCCGAAATAATTGAAAGTTGTTCCTTTAAGAATTAAAAAAAGCCCGGCAAGGTTTATTTAGGTTTATTTTGTTGAACATTAGACAGAAATGCTAAAGGAGAAATAACAATGCCGACTGAAAATACTTTTTCATTTGAAGCCGAAACCGGAAGACTTCTTGAGCTAATGATTAGCTCTGTATATTCCGAAAAGGAAATATTCTTACGTGAGCTAATTTCCAATGCATCGGACGCATTGGACAAACTGAGATTCTCAGCGTTGACCGACCCCTCTCTTTTAGGAAGTGACGAGCTGGAGATTCTTATAGAGACAGATTCTGAGGCTCGTACTTTAACTATTCGTGATAACGGAATTGGAATGACCGAGGAAGAGGTCAAAGCAAATATCGGTACTATTGCTCGTTCCGGTACCAGAGAGCTGATAGCCGAGCTCCAGAAATCAGGCGATACAAATGTTCCCAAAGATTTCATCGGACAATTCGGTGTGGGCTTTTATTCCTCTTTTATTGTAGCGAAGAGAGTAATTTTAGAAACCAAACGAGCAGGAAACGAAGGTTCGGCTTGTCGCTGGGAATCAGAAGGAAAGGGAACCTACACACTAAGCAAGGGAAATATTGAAAAACCGGGCACTACAGTTACTCTTTATTTAAAAGAAAAAGACGAGGAAAATGGTGTTGACGATTTTACTATGGAGTATGTTTTAAAGCGCATTGTCAAAGAACATTCTGACTTTGTAAGATATCCAATAAAGCTTAAAGTTCGTCGTGAAGAAGGAGAGGGAGAAAATAAGACTGTTTCGTGGGAATACGAAACCTTAAATTCTCAGAAAGCACTATGGTTAAAACCTGAAAAGGATATTACAGAAAACGAACTAAAAGAACTTTATCGTCAAATATCTCACGATTTCCATCCCCCTCTTATCCATGTTTCAATGCAAGCCGAAGGACGTCTGGAATATCGTGCGTTGTTATTTATTCCGTCTCGCGCACCAAGAGATATTTTTGTGGGTAAATACCCTAAAGGACTACAGCTATACGTAAAAAGCGTAAAAATTATGGACAGATGCGAAGATCTTCTGCCTGATTTTTTAAGGTTTGCAAAAGGGGTAGTGGACTCAGACGATATTCCTCTAAATATCTCTAGGGAAATGATTCAATTTAGTCGTCAGACAAGTCAAATTAGAAGCGCTCTTACCAAAAAAATTCTTGATACTTTAGAAAAGCAAAAAAGTGATAATCAAGAGAAATACGTAGAGTTTTTTAAAGATTTGGGGAGTGTGCTTAAAGAAGGTTTGGTGTCTGCCTCTGAACATCGAGAAAAGATTCTCGATCTTTTAATGTTTGAATCCTCTGCAGACGAGAAGAAAATGACCTCTTTGGAAGAATATGTTTCAAGAATGAAACCCGAACAAAAAGAGATTTATTATCTTTCAGGAGATTCGCGCAAAGCAGTGGAGGCGTCTCCTCATTTGGAAACAGCCTGTGCCAAAGGCTATGAAGTACTATACATGATTGACCCGGTCGACGAATTTGTCATTCCATCTTTAGACGAATATAGAGGAAAATCCTTTAAATCAGTTGGAAAAGGGGAAGTTGAGTTCGGCTCTGACCTTGAAAAAGAAGAAAACCGTCGTGCACTTGAAAATGTTACCAAGGACTTTGAACCTTTTTTGAAAGCTTTGCAGAAAGAACTAGATTCAGAAGTTTCAGAGGTTAAGGTATCAGGCAGACTTACGTCTTCAGCGGTCTGTTTGGTAGGCAGCGAGTTCGGTCTTAGTCCTCATGTTATAAAAATGATGGAACAAAACAAACTTTCTGTACCTAAACAAAAGAGAATTTTGGAAATAAATCCAAAGCATGAAGTAATAGAAAAGCTTCATGCCAGGTTTAAAGTAAGAGTTGATGATACTGAACTTTCGGACAATGCAAAGCTGCTTTACAATATGGCGGTACTTGCTGAAGGTTCAACCCCGGAAAATCCGGCAGACTTCTCAAAACTGCTGACCAGAATAATGGCACGCGGTCTTTAAAAATGCTTCATTCCTGTTGAAAAACAAACGCCTCTATCGACAACTTTGTTGCTGTTTTTTGTCAACCTTGAGAAACAATACAAATCATACAAATTTTATTTACAATGACAACATGCTGAAATAATTTGTTATTAATAACAGCAGTTATTTTGGCACAGGCTTTGATCTGTACAAAGTTTAAGGAATGTGTTTTTCACAATCGGAGGATGAAGTTGAGCAGTAAAATTAAAGTATTTATATTATGCGCCTTGTCGTTAGTGCTTTCGCTTTCAATTGGGTGCATGGATACACCTACAGTTCCTCTTCCTCCTCCTGATCTTACTGTTATTAGCAGCACCTCTCCAGACACTGACGGATTTGTCACTGTAGTAGGGGGACAGACAGCGGCGGAGTCCAACAGCGTTATTCTTTTGTATAATAGTGATACAAAATCAGGTGTAATGGAAACCGCCACAGAAAACGGATCATTTACAGCAAAGCTTGCTGCATCAGAGGGTAATGTACTGATTTTACAGTATAAAATAGACACAACTGTGTCGTACGAAGAATACATTCTAATAAACTAAAAACAGAATAGGAAAACTGACTTGCTAGACGTTGATATTCACCTGTTCCTGTACCTAAATCGTGCTTTTTCCGGCGAATTTTCCACAGATTTTTTTATGAAAATTACGTATCTCGGAAACGGTCTTGTCCTTGCTGCTCTTATATTGCCTTTGTTATTTTTTTTTGACAGAACAAAATTTAAAATACACTTATGGCCGTTGGTTCTTTCAACAGCGCTTTCAGGTTTGATTGTAAATATTATCAAACCGATAGCAGATAGACCGAGGCCTAAAGATTTTTTTGCAAATACTGATGTTGAATTTCATATTCCGGACGGTACGCCCTCTGACAAGTCTTTTCCTTCAGGACATACTCAAACTGCTTTTGGAGCTGCAACCTATCTTTCATTTGTATATCCGCCTGCTGCACCGCTTTTTATAAGCCTCGCAATTTTAACAGGTTTGTCGAGGATTGCTCTGGGGGTTCACTTTCCGCTTGATGTGGTGACAGGTGCATTATTTGGAATTTCAATCGCTATTTTAGGTTATACAACCTACGGCAATTATGGGACTAAAAAATCTAACGACTAGTATTGAGGGGATTAACAATGCTTTCTTGTGTTGTTCTTTTTGACTTAGACGGAACACTAGTTGCCGGACCGCATGGAGAAGAAGGAGCGGGAGTTTATGCTATGAACGCGGCATCACTCGCAATTACCGGAAAGCCGGCTTCTTTTTTAGGTTCTGACTATGCCGGAAGAACTGATACTCAAATAGCTCGTATGCTCTTAATAGATGCAGGAGTTGAAGAACCGAACGGCAAGTTGATAGACGCTTTGATTGAATCCTATCTTTTGCATCTCGAATACCGAATACGTGATTTTCCTTCAAGATTATTGGGCAATCCGCGTGCAGCAATTGAAGATTTAAGAAAAAAGGGTGCAACGGTCGGCCTTGGAACCGGAAATGTTAGAAAAGGAGCTTATTTAAAGTTGGTCAGCGCCGGCATTGGTGATTTGTTTGACCTAAACGAGGGTGGGTTCGGCGAAGACGGACATACCAGAGCCGAACTGCTGAGAGCAGGCGCGCTAACGCTTAATCCAAACAGTTCTTTTCCTATAATTGTAGTAGGTGATACGCCAAGAGATGTGGAAGGAGCTCATGAAATTGGTGCTTTTTGCATAGGCGTTCCTTTTAAGAAAAATGACCGAAAAGCACTTGAAGCTGCAGGAGCCGATGCAATAGTAGATTGTGTTGACGAAAACATAAGCTGCGTTGTCAAAAATCTGATAAATATTCCCAAAACCTAATTCATACTAACATGACAACTGTCTCAACCCGGCATGATGAGACAATCTATAACAATTATGATACATAAATGTCTCAATGAGACAGATGTTTATTTGCATTATTCTCTACTCTAAATACTACTTTACTAAAAACTACATTAATTCAGTAAATTAAGAAGCCGGCAAGCATATTGCTAATACAGAGCTTCGAGTAGTTATTTAACCGAGGAGATACACCATGTCCAATCTGACAGTTCAAAATAGGCAATACGGGGCAAAAATATTGAGCAGAGATAAAGATTTAAACAAAAAGACAAAGGTTATGAACAATAGCAATTTATCTTCATATTTGATGAATTTTAAAGCGAAAAGAACCTTGAGTGCTCGTGAGGAATATGATGCAGCCAAACATCTGAATGAGTTGGAGCGAAAACTTTGGCTAACAATCCTTGATGACGAAAAACATTCGGTGTCTTTATTGAAAACTGTAATAAACGCAATTAGAGAGAGAAATTCTGAAAAGATCAATATGTTGCCGTTAGCAGAAATAGAGGATCTCACAAAACAGTTTACCCTAAGCAGAACAGTTGATATTGCAGAACAATTGATTTCAAAGCTTTACGAGATTGATGAGGACAAAGAACTACTTGAATATGCAACAGTAACAATTGCAAACAAAGACGTAACAGATTTGCATATGCATCTCAAACAAGCCAAGCATCGCTTTATAGAAGACAACATGGGCCTTGTTGTAAATATTGCAAAAAGGTTCCACGTGGATCAAATGTCGCCGGCAGATCTCATTCAAGAAGGTAACATTGGCCTTATGAGAGCGGTAGACAAATTTGATTATAAGAAAGGCTTTAGGTTTAGCACCTATGCCGCTTGGTGGATTCGCAGTTACATCAGCAGAGCAATTGTATTGAAAGCAAATACCGTTCGCATTCCTGAATATATGCTTAGGGATAAGAACAGAATGAAAAGAACAGAGGAAGCAAGTAGGGTAAAGTTTGGAAGAACGCTAAACGATGATGAACTTGCAGCAGAGCTTGGAGTAAGCAACAAAAGACTTTCAAGGACCAAAAAACATGATGTTGCCTATGTTGAATCTCTGGATAGAGACATGCCGGGCGGTGACAATCAAAAATACGTAGATTTTCTTGCGGACGAAGAAACAAAGAACCCATTTGAAGCTGCCACTTTAAATAGTTGGATAAGAAATCTTCCTGAACGATTGTCCTTACTCAGCTCGGTTGAACGATTTGTTATCAGTCGACGTTTCGGACTAATTGACGGTAATGAAATGACTTTGCAGGAAATAGGTGAATGTTTAAGTCTATCAAGAGAACGAGTAAGACAAATTCAAGAAGAAGCGTTGGGAAAGCTTAGATCAGAACTGCAGATCAACGCTGCTTAGTATTAAACTAGTCTTAGGCAAATCCCAAAAATCACTACATAATAATAAACTTTTTTTTAACCAACCTTTTTAAGACGTTACCATTTTCGCTGAGTAAAAGCTCATTGACGAGAACCGAAGATAGCTGTTCCAACTCTAACAATTGTTGAACCCTCCTCAATTGCCTGCTCAAAACTGTCGCTCATACCCATAGATAACATTGGAAGACGAGTAGCCCCACCATGACAGTCTCTGATTTGCCTGAGTTTTTTAAAATACTTTCTGGATTCTTCGGGTTCAATATCCCAAGGAGGTATTATCATCAAACCTTTTAGCTGAAGATGAGAAGCACCTTCTATTGCTTGAAGCACCGATTCTACCGACTCAGCAGCGACACCTGACTTTTGGGATTCATTTCCGATATTGATTTGAACCAAGCATTCTATACAGTGTTGATTCTTTGCTGCTGAAATTTCCAATTCTTTTACCAGATCAATTGAATCAACAGTTTCTAAGACAGCATTTGCTCCGATTATATACTTAATTTTATTCTTTTGGAGATTACCGATGTAGTGCCATACAATATCTTTAAGATCAGCAAGATCTAGGCTTTTATCCCTCAGATGTTGAGCATAGTTTTCTGCAAAATGACGCTGACCGGCAACATAGGCATCGCGTATAGCATTTGAAGAATGAAATTTAGATACCGCAACCAATGTAATTTCTTTGGGATCTCTATTTGCGCGCAGAGCCGCTGCCTCAATGCGTTTTCTAATATCTCCTAGATTTTTCGCAACAGTACTCATTACAATGGGAAATCCGGCAAAGCTCCTATTTCAATTAGATCTCTCACTACCAGAGAGACCGGTAAGCCGACAACATTGAAGTAATTTCCTTCTATTCTATCTACTAGAAAGGTTCCATAACCTTGTACGGCATAAGCACCGGCCTTATCCATACCTTCTTTGGTCATAGCATAGCGTTCTATTTGTGTTTCCGTAAGAGTGTGGAAAGTTACTTTTGTTTCACAATAACAAACCAAGGGCGGTCTTCCGGTTTTTGTAATAGCATATCCGGTAATTACTAAATGAGTTTTTCCGGCAAGCTGTCGAATCATGTTTTTTGCTTCAGAAAAATCTTTTGGTTTTAAAAGAACTTGGTCATCTAAAACGACAATAGTATCTGCACTTAAAATCCAAGGTGATTCGTTGTCCGCTTCCAGGCGAATTCTAACCTCTTCACCTTTCTCCTGAGCAGCGCGTTTTGCAAAATCTAAAGGGGACTCGTTAGCTTTTCTGACTTCATCTATATATGAAGGAACTTGAATGAACGGTATGTTCAAATCCTTGAGAAGCGTGTTCCTTCTTGGAGATGATGAAGCCAATACAATAGGTTCTATTAAAGATTTGTTTTTCATCATGATAATATTTCTTCTATTGAGAATCGGATATAGTTTTAACTGCTCTGTCACTTGAAACTATATATGCAATTCCTACAAAAAAAAGAACTCCCAAGATCAAAGCAAGAAGAATGGCTGCCCACATATGTTTATTTTCTTTGTGAGCAGGAGGTTGTGAATTTGGCAACAGACCGCTTATAGCGATCATTTGTGACTCAACTAACAATTTACTGGAGAGATCATTTTCAATTCCTGAAGATATGTCACGAGAAGAAACGGGTTTTCTTCTTTTACTAGAATGAAACAATAATTCAGGTTCTACTACTTCAGTTGTACTGGATCTTGTTTCACTATTAATGTCCTTGTCTTCTGTCGAAGCTACACTGCTTGAATTATTTGGTTTTTCAAGCTGAAGACGTAAAGGTCGACATTTAGCAGGTACTATACGTTCAGGAGCAACATCCTGAAGATGATAAGCTCCCTTAGCCGGCTTGCTTATACTTGATGGAGATTTTACTTCCACTATTGGAGACTGTGAAGCAGGCATTGAGCTTCTTATTGTTTTGGGAGCAAACGGATTATCTATAAGCGCTTTCAAAAGATGCACAACACTTGTTATTGAAGCATTTTCAGAGGCAGTACGATTTACATTTGTCGGGTTTTCAACAAAGCGAACCGCTCCGCATCTAAATAGAGTATGAATGATACGTTCAATTTCAAAAAGATCATTCTTGGCACCAAAGAACTGTCGAAATCGATTTAAATCTGCACCTTTAGCAATCTCTGCCGCTATATCTATTGCATATGATGATACAGTTTCAGATGCAGTGCGCAAAAAGTTCGGCCTTACGGATATGTGAGATTCCAACTGCTTAAAATCTTTAGTGCTTCGTCCGAAAAGGCGTGAAAAATTTTTGGTAATACGGTTAATGATTTCTTCGGTATCAAATGATTTCCGATTTACGAACTCTTTTTTCTTTTCTGCAAAAGTCCATTTGCCGGAGTCACACAACATTAACTGCATTATTGCATCTATGTCCTCATCCGCTTCACCGTCTATACCTTTCCGATATGCCGAAGTTATTTTTCCGTCTGACAAATCAACAGTGAACATGTTCCACGTATCGTTAACAGACAGAGAACCGCTAAGTTTTGCTGATGACAACACACGTAACAAAACGGCAGGCCCGGTCATTTCAACTCGATCACTAAGCGGACGCCTTGCCAATATACGTTCCTCAAGAACTCGAACAGGAGCCAGAAGCTCCTCAAGCTGATTTAGAACGTCATCAAGTAATACTCTTCCTTCATCTTCAGATGTTTCTTCCCACCAACGAAGTAAAATCACCGAACTCCATCTCAAAAGAGGATGTCGTCTCAAGTTCTGTATAAAGGCAAACCCCTCTTCACCAGGACGAACGAAATCAGAAATAACAGCATCAGGCAAAAATTTTGCTGCTTGAGTATATCCGCTGACCGAATGATCGCCCACAGCAACTTTTGCACCAAGCGCTCTAAGATCAACCGCTAAGGCATCCACTTTTATAGGATCGCTGTCAATAACCAAAAGACGCAATCCATTGACTCGAAATTTTGCAGGAGATGTAGGAGGAAGCGAAGGTCGAATTTTAATTAAACGCTCTTGTTCCTTTTTTGGTTTTTCCGGAATTTCAATTACGCCGGACAAATCCTCCCAAGAGTCTTCGCCTAAGGATTTTTTTGGTTTGTAAGGAGAATAACTGATTTTATTCCGGTCATTCATAATCGTTTTACCAAAATAGCATAGTTTTCTAGTTATTTCGAGCAAAATGGCCTGTCATTAATGAACGGCCGTTATTATTTACATCCAAAAATATTGACGTTTTTTGTTTGATGTCAAAACATAAACTGGCAGTTTTCCATCGAGTCGCATTTTTAGCGTTATAAATTCTATGGTAATAATTGCTGTTGTGAGGTGATACCATGGAAGACAATGTAAGTACTGAGAAAATTGATAGCCGACATGGTCAAGTTTCTGAACAAACATGGTCTTACCTTGTCGAACACGGTATGGTTGAGGCGTTATTTGACCTTCTAGATGACGGAATTATTGTTCATGATGAACATAGAAATATTCTTTTAATAAATACAGCAGCCGAAGCGTTAACCGGTTTATCAAGAAAAGAAATATTAGGGCATGATTGTCACAGCTTGTTTCCCAAAACCGGCTTATGCGGTGCAGCCTGCGCCTTTAAAAATGAGAAAGAAATAAAAAACGAAGAACGCGAACATGAAGTGTATTTTCATCGTTCTGACGGAGAAACAAGATATGTTCGTATCAAATCTGTACCGATTTTCTTGGACAACAAGCACAGAGGTGTACTTGCAGTGGTAAGGGACATTTCAGAGGTAGAAGACCTGAAATTTCGAAGAACCCATCATACAAAGTTTCATGGAATGATAGGAACATCTCACAGTATGTTGCAAGTGTTTGAAACAATTAGATCTGTAGGACCTTCTGATTATCCGGTTCTAATCATGGGAGAAAGCGGAACCGGCAAAGAGCTGGCCGCTGCAGCCATTCATCAAGAAAGCAGAAGAAAAGCCGGACCTTTTGTACCGGTTAATTGCGGTGCTTTACCGGAGAATATTCTTGAAAGCGAGTTATTTGGGCATGTTAGGGGTGCGTTTACCGGCGCAATTAGAGATAAAAAAGGTAGATTTGAACTTGCTGACGGAGGAACAATTTTTTTGGACGAAGTGGGAGAATTGCCGCTTCATATGCAAACCAAACTTTTGCGCGTACTTCAGGAAAGCAGTTTTGAGCGCGTTGGAGGAGAAAGATCTGTTAAAGTTGATATTAGGGTGGTTGCCGCTACCAATCGAGATCTTCGAGAAATGGTTGCAAGAGGTGCGTTTAGAGAAGATTTGTTTTATAGGCTATGCGTGGTCCCTGTTGAGTTACCCCCTCTAAGACAACGTATTGAGGACATTCCACATATTATTGCGGATATTTTGGATAATGTTAACACGGAAACGGGCAAGCAAATAGGTTCGGTTTCAGACGGTGCTATAAAGTTGTTGCTTGCACATTCATGGAGAGGAAATGTTCGAGAGCTTATAAACGCTCTACAATATGCTTCTGTAATATGCAAAGGAACAGTTATATTAGAAGAAAATCTACCATATGAAATACGCTTTCCTAATTCTGATTCTTACCTTCCGCCGTCCGGTTTGAATGACAGAAACGTATTTAAATCAAGTACTGCAGCAAATACTTCTGTCTTTGATGGAAGAAAGCGTTTAACAGTCCAAAATGTTCAAGATGCATTGACACAAACCGGCGGAAATCGGCTTAGAGCAGCAAAACTACTAGGAATAGGTCGCGCAACCCTTTATAGATTTCTTTCGGAACACAAAGCCCACATATTATAATAATTGCCAATTATACCGTATTATCATTAATTAATAACGCATGCCTCGATTAGCACTCATGATGGGTGATTGGTATAATACAAATATTTTTATTTAATTTTTATGGGAAAGTTTTACCCTTTCAGAACACATAATAAACTAGTGATGTTTATAATTGAGAAATGAACTTTATAAATCAATTAAGACCGACTTTATATTTTTTACGAAAGGTCATCTACAATGAATATTAAAGAAGCAAAAATTAGACTAAACAAAAATGAACTATTTCTACGATTTTTATGTGCAGTTTTTTTGTTAGGACTTGCAGCGACAATGTCGTGTGAAGGAGACGGACCTAAAATCGGAAAAGACGGTTCAGATGCTGATGCAGATAGTGATTCGGACATTGATGCAGATGCAGATTCGGATATTGATGTAGATACGAATAACATTCCAGGCGATACCGACAATAACGGTTCTGATACTGCTATTTGTGTGGGATTGGAGGCAATAGGTGATCCAAGATGTAGAATGGAACCTTCCGGCCCGGCCTGCGGAGATGCGGAGATTAATCAAGAAAGTGAGGAATGTGACGACGGAAACACACTTCCAGGTGACGGTTGCAACGGAATTTGCAGAGTCGAACCAAACTGGGTTTGTCCTAAACCCGGTGAAAAATGTACCCTGCTTATTATTTGCGGTAACGGAAAAATAGAACCGGGTGAGGTATGTGATGACGGAAATAATATTGATGATGACGGTTGCAACAATAAGTGTGAGCAGAGCCCCAATTATATTTGCCCAAGGCCTAATGAGGCTTGTCAAAGAGTGGTGGTGTGCAACGACGGACGAATTGGGGGTGATGAAACCTGTGAAGACGGTAACACAATTTCCGGAGACGGTTGTGATGAGAATTGCCACAGAGAAGACGGTTGGATATGTTTAATTCCGGGGCAAAAATGTGTTCCCAGAAATGTTTGCGGTGACAGCATTCTAAGCGCCGCTGACGGAGAAAAATGTGATGACGGCAATACAAGAGACGGTGATGGGTGTGCCGGAGATTGCAAGAGTATCGAATCAGGTTATGTTTGTCCTGAAGCCGGAAAACAATGTGTTAACACAACAGTATGCGGTGACGGCAGAGTTTCAGGATCGGAAACCTGCGATGATGCTAATGATGATCCGGCCGACGGATGTGATAACTGTGCATTACAGCCCGGCTATGAATGCCCTTTCCCCGGCGCCAAATGTCTTGCCAAATGCGGAGACGGAATAATATTGCTCAATGAAGAGTGTGACGACGGAAATACTCAGGACGGCGACGGATGTACAAGTACCTGCGAATGGGAAGACGGCTTTATCTGTACCGGCACACCTCCTAACTATGTGTGCCGAGAAACAGTTTGCGGAGACTCCAAAGTGGAAGGTACGGAGGCATGTGACGACGGAAATAACAACATGGGAGACGGATGTACTCCATTCTGCGATAAAGAACCTATCTGTAATGGAGGTGCTTGCACTTCAACTTGCGGTGACAGTCTTTTGCTTACCAGCATGGGGGAAGAATGTGATGACGGTAATGCTCGTGACGGAGACGGTTGCTCTTCCAGTTGCAAAATAGAACCCGGATTTCAATGTGTACAACCGCCTATTGGCGATAAAATGACTATTCCGTTAGTAGTTAGAGACTTTCCGGGCACTCACGCAGACTTTGAGAACGGGGTTACAGGCTCTGTTGATGCAACATTAGGTTTAGTAAAGGATACATTGGATGCTGACGGTAAACCGGTATTTGCCGGCGCAAACTCTACAGGACATATTGCAAGTGCAGCTTCTTTTGCTGAATGGTTTAGGGATGCTTCATCCAATACAACCGTTGTAACTTCACTGACGCTCTATGATAACGGCAACGGTGGTTATGTTAACCGATGGGGACCTGACGGTGAGCCTTTTGCTTATTACACTGATGCAGTATGGTGCGGAAACGGAGGAGCCGGTTGTACTGAATGTACGGAAGATCAATATGATGTTTGCTTAGACCCATGCACATATTGGGGTAACGGCAATACTTCGGCTTGTGGAGTTCAGGCAGTTTACATGGAGGGAAATCCTGTTTTCTTTCCCGCTGACGGTATAGCCGGTGCAACTCCTTTGTCTATAGCTCAAATACCGCCGCCTTATGCTGACAGTTGGCCTGCTGAGTTTCCGGATCTTGATGTGGCGGACCAGCCTAAGCATAATTTCGCCTTTACCAGTGAAGTCAGATATTGGTTTCAGTATAATTCTGCACAAACCTACACACTTGACTTCTTGGGGGATGATGATGTTTGGGTTTTCCTAAACAATAAGTTGGCTGTTGATCTAGGAGGTATTCATACTCCTGTAGCCGGTAACCTAACAATTGCCGGTTTGGCAGACGGTACAGCCTACGGAATGGAAGACGGCAAGGTTTACGAAATAGTGGTTTTCCAAGCTGAGCGTCAAACCACTTGCTCCTCCTATCAGCTAACTCTTAGCGGTTTTAATGCTGCAGAAACAAAATGCGGACCTATTTGCGGTGATGCCGTAATGTCTCCGGGAGAACAATGTGATAACGGAGATGCTGAAAACACCGGAGGTTACGGCAAGTGTCAACCTGATTGTACGAGAGGACCTTATTGCGGTGACGGCAAAGTTCAAAATGATATTGATTCGGTAACCGGTGAACCGTACGAGCAATGTGACGACGGTGTGAACGTAAGCCCTTATAGCATAGATATGACCTCAGGCTGCTCTCCCGGATGCATCCAGCCTCCATATTGCGGTGACGGTATTGTTCAGGGAGCGTTTGGAGAGACCTGTGATGACGGAGTAAATGACGGTTCTTATGGCGGATGTTCAAGCACTTGCGGATATGCCGCATGGTGCGGAGACGGAATTAAACAAGAGGCCTTTGGAGAAGAATGCGACGACGGTTTGAATGACGGAACCTATAATACATGTTCTCCGGGATGCAAAGCTCCTCCTCGTTGCGGTGACGGCATACTTCAAATAGAATGGGGTGAGCAATGTGAAATAGGAGAAGCAAACTGCAGCGACAAATGCAATTGGCTGGGAGTTTGCGGCGACGGTTCTGTTGATGACGGAGAAGAATGTGATGATGGAGTCAACGACGGCGGTTACGGAGAATGTGCTCCGGAATGCAAACTAGGTCCATATTGCGGTGACGGAGCAGTTGAAACATCTATTAATCCGGCCACGAGCAATCCTTACGAACTCTGTGATGATAGAAATAACAAAGGCGGCTATGGAGAATGTGCTCCGGGATGTGTACTTGGACCGAGATGCGGAGACGGAATCCCTCAGCCGGGATATGAAGAATGTGATGAAGGTGAAAAAAACGGAACTTCGCAATCCCTTTGTACCTCTGCTTGCAAGGAAATATTAATCATTCCTATTTGACATCGACTTGATCCTGTTTTTAGTTTAATTGAAATATTCTATTTCATTTGAGAGGCTTCCTAATCTCTGCTACCTTTTATTAATAGAGGACTTTTTGTTTAGAATTAACTTGTTTATTAGAATGAAGGATTGAAATCATGACAACAATTAGATTCTTAAATGGACTATGCTGTATGAAGGGGTTTGTTTTAATAATAGTCAGTTTGTTTGTCTTCGTTGCAACAACATCATGTGAAGGCGGCGGACCGGAAATAATTTCGGGCGGTGATGCGGATGCGGATTCTGACGCTGACGGGGATACCGACCGCGAAGGTGATTCGGTAACGCCCGGCGATACAAGCGACAAAGAAAACAATACCGACAATAGTGGAGATACGGCTATCTGCGCAGGACCGGACGCAATAGGCGACCCAAGATGTCGAATGGAACCTTCCGGACCGGCCTGCGGTGATGGGGAAATTAATCAAGAAAGCGAGACGTGTGACGACGGCAATACACTTCCTGGTGACGGTTGCAACGGTATTTGTAGAGTTGAACCCAACTGGCAATGTCCGGTACCGGGAGAAAAATGTATTTTGTTGATTGTTTGCGGCAACGGAAAGATTGAACCCGGCGAAGTATGTGATGACGGTAACACTATTGATGACGACGGATGCAACAGCACTTGTACTATTCAGAGCGCTAATTTTATATGTCCTACTCCCGGTGAGAAATGCCAACGTGTTGAGTTTTGCGGAAACGGAAGAATAGGCGGAGATGAAACCTGTGAAGACGGAAATACTGTTTCAGGAGACGGGTGCGATGAGAATTGTAAAAGGGAAGAAGGCTGGCTTTGTCTTATACCCGGTGAAAAATGTGTAAAAAAGAACGTTTGCGGTGACGGTCGGTTAGCTGTTGCCGATGGTGAGATATGTGACGACGGAAATACCGTTAACGGTGACGGATGCTCAGCAGATTGTAAATCCATTGAACCCGGTTATGTATGTCCTGATCCCGGTCGGCAGTGTATAAATACAACTCTTTGCGGTGACGGTCGTGTTTCAGGAAATGAAACATGTGACGATGCTAACAATGATCCCAGTGACGGATGCGATAATTGCAAAATTCAAACAGGCTATGAGTGTCCTTTCCCCGGAGCGAAATGCATACCCAAATGCGGAGACGGTTTAACAATTCTCAACGAAGAATGTGATGACAAAAATACTGACAACGGCGACGGTTGTACAAGCACCTGTGAGTGGGAAGACGGTTTTGTCTGCTCGGGAACACCTCCCGATTATGTATGTAGAGCCACAAAATGCGGTGACGGAAAAGCCGAAGGAACAGAGGCATGTGATGACGGCAACAATATTCCCGGCGACGGTTGTTCTCCGACTTGTCGTTGGGAACCTGCATGTTCAGGCGGACAATGCAGCTCTCCATGCGGTGACGGTTTGGTTGTCAACGAGGAATGCGACGATGGTAATACTAATGATGGAGACGGTTGTTCGTCAGGTTGCAAGATAGAAGACGGTTTTGTTTGTAAACAAGCGCCCATGGGAGATTCTATGATGGTTCCGGTGGTATATAGGGATTTTACTACTTCCCATCCGGACTTTGAACCTAGTGCTACCGGTCTCAGTGCAGCTGCTACAGGTTTGGTTCAAGATAGATTAGATGCAGACGGCAAACCTGTTTTTGCGGGAGTGCCGGGAGGAGCAGGACTTGTTACAAGCGCATCCTCTTTTTCTCAGTGGTATAGGGATGTGACCGGAGTAAATGCAACTATTGTAGATACAATGACCCTATATGCAAATGGGAGCGGGGGTTTTGTTAATAGATGGGGTACTGACGGAGAACAATGGGCATCCTATAAAGAAGTTTGGTGTGCGCCGGACAATCCGGACGAAATCACCGATCCTTGTGTATATATATATAACGCTGATGATTGTGACGAGCTTCGGGATCAATTGGTAGATTGTGTAGTTCACGGAGGTGCACAATGGGGAGTTTATATTGATCAGGCTTATGACGGCAATCCGACCTTTTTTCCATTAGACAATCACCCGGATGCCATAACGCCTCTATCCGAGTACTCTTATGCTCAAATACCTCCGGCATATGACACAAGTGAGAGCTGGCCGTCGGACGAAGGCAGCCATAATTTTCATTTTACCAGTGAAGTTCGCTATTGGTTTAAATATGAAGCAGATCAGGTTTTCACTTTGGACTTTACAGGGGATGATGACGTATGGGTTTTTGTAAACAATCGTTTGGCTGTTGATCTGGGAGGCATTCACACTCCGGTAGACGGCAGCTTGAGGCTTGCTTCTGCTGCCGACGGTGCAAAATACGATATGGAAGACGGAAAGGTATATGAGATAGTAGTCTTTCAGGCTGAACGTCAGATAACTTCATCCACCTACAAACTTACGCTCAGCGGATTTAATTCTTCTGAAAGCAAGTGCGGACCTGTTTGCGGAGACGCTATTTTGTCGCCGGGAGAACAATGTGACAACGGCAAAGAACAAAATGTCGGAGGATACGGCAAATGCGACCCCGAATGTACTAGAGGACCGTATTGCGGTGACGGTATTGTTGAAACAACTATTAATCCGGACAATGAGATGCCCTATGAGCAGTGTGATGACGGTGTAAATATAAGTCCATACGGAATGAAACAAACCGACGGATGTTCTCCAGGATGTGTTTTACCGCCGTATTGCGGCGATTCAATAGTTCAAGGTGCTTTTGGAGAGACTTGTGACGACGGCATCAACGACGGAAGCTACGGCGGTTGTACTTCCCAGTGCGGTTTGGCACCATGGTGCGGTGATGGAAATAAACAAGAAGAATTCGATGAAGAATGCGATGACGGTCTAAATGACGGAACCTATAATACCTGTTCTCCCGGATGCAAGCTTCCTCCTCGCTGCGGTGACGGCATACTTCAAATAGAATGGGGAGAACAGTGCGACAGTACAGATGATTGCGGACCCAACTGCAAATTTTTAGGAATATGCGGTGACGGTGTTGTGGATGATGACGAGCAATGCGATGACGGAATGAATATCGGCGGCTATGGAGAATGTGCACCGGGTTGTGTAATAGGACCTCATTGCGGTGACGGAGCAGTTGAAACATCTATTAACCCAGCTACAAATAATCCCTACGAGCTTTGTGATGACGGAAACAACAAGGGCGGCTATGGAGAGTGCGCACCGGGATGTGTTTTGGGACCGCGTTGCGGCGACGGAATAGTTCAGCCTCAATATGAAGAATGCGATGAAGGCGAAGCAAACGGGACTAACCAGGTTTTATGTACAGCTGCATGTAAGAATATTGTCATCGTTCCCGTCTGATAAACAGTTTCCCTATTAAAAGTCTTTTTCAGAACAAATAAGAATGAGGCCGATGGGTTAATCCCATAGTAAGACTTAATCTCGGCGTGCGTTTAGGGAATGGGACAAATTCATGTTTTACATCGATTTGCCTAATTTGCTGCGTTTTGAGATGGATACTAATTGGGTCTGTAACAGTTTTTGCGTTAATGCACGTTTATAAATATTAGCCTGTTAATATAAGACTCTCATGCTTGATAAAACCTCTGAAAGATATAATCTCTATTATTCAAGGAACGAGGAGATGCTTATGAATAAACAAGCTGAATTGTCAAATACACTAAAAGGACCGAAATGGATGGAGTCTTTTGCCGAAACCTGGACTGACGGTCGCAAACGCATGTTCATTATGCACGGCAATGTATTTGATTTGGTTGAGTGTAAAAAAGTCGGTAATACAGAATATCTAACACTTCCAGAATTTATGGCGACGCGTGTTTTTGGCACTTTTGATTCAGTATTGTACTACGACCAGGTAAGAGGACCTCGAGTCATTGCACAATCAAAAACGAGACTTGAAAAAATAAATAGACATATAGACCGATTTATCGGTCCATCCGAAAAGCTTCGCGATCTTAAACAATTGGGGTCTGTTTTTGAAATGTTAGACCGTTATTTGGAGCTGGCTTTGTTGCATGACAACGATAAACCTTCCATAGCTTTGATTTTTGATTATGCACAATTTATGGCACCGGCATCCGGAGTATCACAAACTTCCAAAGAAACAGGAGCTGTCTTGGCTACCCTCCTAAACTGGGCCAGAAGTCCTTATTTTAAAAATGTTTCATTTGCCTTTTGTCTTATTTCAGAAAAACTAAGCGATCTTCATGATTCTCTTACGCGCTCAGTTCATACAGCCAGAATAGAAATTCCGTTTCCCGAAAAGGAGGATAGAATAGCTTTTATAACTCATACCATAGCAAATGTGGATTTTGCTGCTTTCTCAGAAATTGACGAATCATCTTTGGCGGGCCTCAGTGCAGGAATGACTTTGGTCCACTTACAGGGGTTGTTGCAAAGAGCTTTTTCAGGCAAACGTAAAATTACACTTAAAGACCTCAAAAAATATAAAAAAGAAATGATAGAAGGTGAATGCCAGGGATTAATAGAATTTATCGAACCCTCTTGTACCTTGGATTTGGTTGTAGGCCAGAACGAAGCAAAAATACGTTTGCAAGAGGACGCAGAGCTTATGGCATGCGGTCGACTTGATGCCGTACCTATGGGATATCTATTTTGCGGCCCGGTGGGAACAGGCAAAACCTTCTTGGCAGAATGCTATGCCGGATCTGTAGGTATTCCGTGTATAAAGCTGTTAAATTTTCGCTCAAAATATGTGGGAGAGACCGAAGGTAATCTGGAAAAAGTGTTAAAAGTGTTGAGAGTTATGGGTCCGGTGGCCGTTGTTATAGATGAAGCTGATGCAATGTTGGGAGACCGCAAAGGCGGCTCTGATAGCGGAACCTCAAGTCGCGTTTTCGGTTTGTTTGCAAGCCAAATGGGCAATACTGCATACAGAGGAAAGATTGTTTGGTTTTTGCTGACCTGCCGCCCTGATCTTTTGCCGATTGATCTAAAAAGACAAGGTAGATGTGAAGTGCACATTCCGCTCTTTTATCCTGAAACCGAAGCCGATATTCAGGAAATGTTTGTGGTAATGGGAAAGAAAAACAAAATTGTGATCGACCTTGACGAAATTCCAAAGATTCCCTCAAAAGTATCTCTATCGGGTGCTGATATTGAGGGAATAGTAATGAGAGCAAAACGTGCCTCTTTGCTACAAAAGGCCGAAGATGTTACAAAAGAGCATTTGGAAGCTGCTATCAGAGACTTTGTTCCTTCTGCCGAAACAGCTGAAAAAGATTTGCAGATTGCAGCAGCAATTATTGAATCTACTAGTATAAAATTTCTTCCCGATAGTGTTTTATCTGATCCAAACTGGAGAGATGTCGCTCATGAAAAATATAGGATACTAAAACCGACATTGACTTAGGAATAAAATCTGCCAAAAAATATTGCCGAAAACTTGATTTTCACTGTTTCTGCATACACTATCCTACATGTAAGGTATGTAGGAGCGACAACAATGGAAGACCTAAGCAGATACACTAAAAAGAAAAGCATCGAAATTGAAACAAAGTACATATCTTTTCTGGCAACAGTTTTCATAGCGCTGATCGGATTGGTCTTTGCTCTTGGGGTTCTAATAGGAAGCAAAAGCCAAAAGGTCGACACAAAATCTAAGTATGATGCTCTTGAAACGTTGGATAAGAGTTCAGGTGAACCTCCCATATCTTCTGTTGAAACCTCAAAATTCTCATTTCATGATACACTAAAAAGACCGCCGCCTTCTGTTCCGACTCCGGCATCTCTGTTGCTTTCCAATGAAGAGAATGAAAATGACTCTCAAAATACAATTACTGCAACAAACTTTAGACCGCGAGCTGAAGAGCCGCCTATTGTAGAAAATCTAGGTGCTGACGAACCCGGTTTTTATTCTTTGCAAGTAGGATCGTTTCAAGAAAAATCAGATGCCGACGAAATGATAAGAAAGCTTGGTAAAGCCGGCTACAACGCTTTTATGGTAAGCGTAACTATGCCGAACAGAGGAGGAGTCTGGTATCGAGTAAGAGTCGGTCCCTATAAGGATCGCCAGGAAATTTGGAACAAGAAAAAAGAATTCGAAGAAAAAGAACGAATACCTGCCTTTATTGTTAAACGCAAAGTCTGAGCAAATTCAATTTTACTGAATATCTATAAAGGTTTAACGGGAATACAAAGTTCAGCCACGCATTTTTTTTCCGGATGTTTATTGCAATCGTTTAAGTATATTTCAAAAGATAATCTGTCATCAAATTGATATCCGCTTTCCGGCAGCCATCCTCCAATCAACATGTCCCATGCATCCGAATATTGGTTTTGCAAAAGCTCAAATCGGGCGACAGCAAACTTTCCGCCGGGAATTACCATCGTTCCGATATCTGCATCAACCTTGGTTCCCTCGGGAACAGAAATGCAAGCATCTGTTCGAAGCTTATCTTCTTCACAAATCGAGGGGTCATCATGATACACAGACATAACCTCAGTATTCGGCCCGATTAGCCCTCTTGAGCCTGCATAGGAATAAAGTTTTTTGAATAGTTCTTCAAATACTTGAGAGAGTCCGGCATAGGGACCGACATGTCGTACATAAATCACATTTTTGGGGTTCAAGTCCTTTACAGTTACGGTTGCGGTTAGTTTGTTTTTCAGCATTGTCTCATTCATTTCAATCCTCCATGTAGGTATCGAAGTTGTCATGAGACCGTTATGCAAAATTGAGATGCCTTCGGCTTTCCCCATGTTGCGATATGCTTGACCGATTTTGCGTTCTACTTTGCATTTATTGCGTTCATCCTCAGGCATATTCTGCCATTCAATAGCAGTAACGCCGAATATCTCCTTAAAAGTTCGAGCAAAAACCGAAGGGCTCGAAAATCCGCAATCAAGAGCAATCTCGGTTACAGTTTTTCCGGGATTGACAAGAAGCTGACTTGCCGCCCTCTCCGTTCTAAGTCTTCGTACAAAAATATTTAAAGTTTCTCCAGTCGTAGCGGCAAAAATACGATGAAAATGAAATGAAGAAAAACATGCAACCTTAGCAAGTACCTCCAGTGACAAGTCTTCATCAATATGTCTCTCTATATAATCCATTACTCTATTAATTCGTGCGACATACTCAGCTCGCTGTTGCTTGTTTTTTTGATTTAGATAATTCGAATCCACAAATCACCTCAAATTCCAGCAATTTTTAATTAAACAGACTATTATAGATTCGGCTCGAAGGTTCTTAGCGCTGCAGAAATCTCAGCTTCAACTTTTTGATATCTATCAAAAGGTCCTGCAGCTTCCACTATTACTATGACATCATTTACAACAAAGATCGTTTGCGAAAATGTCCAATCCTCAGTTCCGTAAGGCAGTACAAAAGTAACGGTACAACCGTCTTGTCGGTTTTTTGTTTTAAAGCATTCCTTTGTCTTTTTTAGATAGCCTCGCTCAATAAGATGCTTTTCCATAGCATCTGTCCAAAATTGCAAACTTCCCTTCGGATAATTATCGGTTTGTCTGGCTTTCAGCATTACTCCGTCAGCTGTAATCATTTTAAAATCTCTACTCTTTTCATATTTTTTAAATGACTGAGGTGTTTCCATGGTATACGGAGGCTTGCATGAGACAACAGACAAAACTATGATTGAAAGTGTTAACGTTAATACTTTTTTATACATAACTAGAATCCCTCCACAAAACTTCCGAGGTCAATTGAGTTGAGCCATTCAAATGTTGAACGAATATAAACAATTCGATCTCTTTCACGAAAATCAAACGAAATCTCTGCTACCGCAAAAGATGAACGGTCAGTTAATACTCTAAGATTTCCTTTAAATCGTTCTATTTCGAGTACAAGATCTGTCATCGTTCTTTCAATATCAATTGTTGATGCAACATCAGCGTCATCCAAAAATTTACGTGTTCGCTCTAAAATATCCTCCCTAGATTTTATTCGCCCCTTTAGTTCTGCTATTCTCAAAGTCAAATCCTCACTACTAAGATTTTTTTCTAATAGTATTCCAAAGTCTGCAATTTGATCTGCAAAAGAGGAAAGCTGTTCCGGCGGTAACTTAACTTTAATGGAGCCTTTAGCAAAATGAACCAGAAAGCCTCCAAAGCTCTTTGCTGATTGTTCTATTTGTGTTCTTGCTTCGTCAGGACTAAGAACTTTCATCGTTGCCCGCCAAACCATTGCTTTTTGTCCAAAATGTAGAGAAGAATTTTTATTTTCAGTGTTAACGTTAAGAGAATCGGTTTCCACCGACGATTTAGCTGCTTTACCGGGCACATCAGATGTAACAGAAGCATCGCTACTTGATATTGCATCAGTTTTTTGTGACTTGTCAGATGTTAACTCTTTGGATATTTCAGGTTTAATACTTTCCGCAGAAAACGATTCGGTTGTATTTATCGATATATAAGTAAAAATAGTTGCTAAAAAAATTAACGCTTTCATTATATTACCTCCACAGATTTCAGCATTTCTATTATCGACGGATAATGCAAGTTCTTGGAATCAACGTTTGGGAAAAACGCTTCTACGACATAAATCTTTAAATCTGAGGTGTGAACAGCAATCAAATAGAATCTTGGATTGATATCTCTATTTTCATAAAGTCGATATACAAATGAGCCCTGTTTTCCTTTGTCAACAAGGTTTTCCTGCCTTGATGCCATCTCAAAATCTATGGCGTTACTCCAAAATTCGTTGTTTCCGCTGGGCTCGTTTTCGACAACCGAAGCTCTTATAATAGAAGTATCAGCAGATTGAGCCTTAAATGCGTCTTCTTTGTCAAACAGTACAAAACCTTTGGGTAACTTAATAAGAAAGGATTTCTTGTCTTTTCTAGATGAATCAATGGTTTGCAAATGAGGTTTTAAACCTCTCACCCAAGGAAACGGCGACAATCCTCTATCTATATTGTCGACTTCCAAGACGGGAACAAGTTCAATTGTTATCGTAAAAAAATCCGTTAGGTTTTTTATTGCCGCTAAGCTTGCATCAATGGTGTCAATAAGTTCTGAAAGTCGTTTTATTTCGTTTAATATACGTAGTCGCTCTGTTGTATTCGGTGTTTTCTTTAGAAGCAATGTAAGGCGTTCTCTTGCCTGCAAAGCAACATCCAATCTGGCTCGCAAGTCAGTAAATTGTTCTGTTACATCCTCCGCTTGAACCCATTTATCCAAGAGATCTCCTAATGCTGATAGCTCTTTCATTGCTTCTTCAAACTTTTTGCCTGGAATTCTAACAATAACAACTGAGCCCGTTAACGCTTCAATATAGCCGCCTCTTTTGTTTACAAACGCAGTTATTTGGTCTTGAGCTTCAATTATACGTCTTACTCTCAGTTGCAGGTATCCTGTATATATTACCATTGGGTCTGCGTGCTCAACCTTAACTTCATTTGTAAGAGGTGCCGTAGATACTGAAGCAGAGGACTCAACGCTATCACTTACAGTCGGGTAAACAGAATCTACCCCTTGTCCTGCTCCGCCTGTATTCCCTGACCTGCTATCTGCTTCCGGCATTTTTTTTGCGGAATAGTCGTTATAACTGTAACTCTCCTCCATGACGGCACTTGCTGATTCCGGCGGGTAAGCATAGTTGTCATAGTCTGCATTTCCTGCTTTCATTGATGAAGGGGGAGCAGGCGGTTCTCCATATGCCTTATCTCTGTTAGATAATGAAGCTCCGCAACCCAAAACCATAATTGATATTACCCCCCAAAACAATATTCTCATGTCGCTTCTCCTATTCAACGGTTCTTTCATTGTATAGCATCTTGCAATAAATACCTATGCTATTATCTTTCTATTCCTGTATCTTCTACTGCAGGAAGAACCACTGTAAAAACAGCACCTTGTCCGAGAGTACTTTGTACTTCAATTTCTCCTCCTGCATCTCTAATGATACGTAAAGAAATTGACAATCCCAATCCTGACCCGCTTTCTTTGGTAGTATAAAATGGAATAAAAATGTTTTCTATTACCTTTGGCGGAAAACCTGTTCCGTTATCAGCAAACCTTATTTCAACAAATCTATTGTCAATATTTTTTTCAGCAATGATCAACTGAGGACGAACGGTTCTGACACGAGTAGAAATAATAATTCTCTTCTCGGTTTGATCTGCTGCCGCTTGTACTCCGTTAAGCATTAGATTTAAAAAAACTTGATGCAGTCGTTCTCCGTCAACTTTAACCAAGGGCAATTCTTTCGCAAGGTCGGTCTCAATAACAGCATCCGTATCGAGTCTTGTTCTAAATACTGATACACTACGATTGATAATCTGATTTACATCCAATATTGAAGGTTTTCCCGAAGTCGGTCTGGCATAAGCTAAAAAGTCTGCAACCACACGATCCAGTCGATCTACTTCTTCGACCACCACATCAAGAAGATCTCTGTAAGCTTCAGGGTCTACACCCTTTAACACCATTTCATCAACCACCTGCGCTGCACCCTTTATTGATCCCAAGGGATTTCGTATTTCGTGTGCCAATCCCGCCGCCATTCTGCCCAAAGCTGCCAATCGGTCTCGCTCCTTGGCTTGTTGATACAAACGCGAATTTTCAACTGTTATCGCTAATTGACCTGCAAGTCCTCTCAACAAATCTACATCTTCGGGCGAAAAAGGATCTTTTTTTCGCTCATCTCGCATAGTCAATAATCCTATTGGTTGGTCTTCGCCTTCAACTACCAATAAAACATCTGATTGCAACGCTCCCATTAAATCGATGGTTTCTCTAATATCCCGAGCCTTTTCTCTAAGTCCGGCCTGAAGCAGACGTTCTCTATAAGCAGATAATGCGGCAGCGGATAGCGCACCGTGAGTAACATATGGAAGAATGTGCATACGTACTGTAGCCGTATCAATACTGTCAAGATTTGCAGGGGGACCTACAGAAACCCTAAGGTCATATCCGCGGCCGTGAGCGTCAATCAGAAACAAGCCGGCGTGTGTAATGCGTTTTGAATGTTCTAAAGCATACTTTAAAACCTCTATCATAGCCTCCATATCAATAACGTGAGCCAGCTTTTTTCGAAGTGATGAAAATGCCCCTTCTAATTCGTATCGCTCGCGAAAGAAAAACTCTGCTATTTTTTGTTCTACAAGATCCCTAAGAGGATTGAGCAAAATTAGAATTACAAGAGAAGCCAAAAATGCATTGACAGAAAATCCCGTTTCAACCCACGAAACCATGGCCGCATAAATAGCGGCAAGCGCTATACCCATAAGAAAAAGCACTGCAAAACGACCCATTGTTTCGTGCAAATCCAAAATTCTATACAACACAAGAGTTTGTGAAATTACGTAAAGATAAATAACAGTCATCGCAAGACCGATGGGAGGAAGATCAATTGCAAACACATGGTCCAAACGGTCGATTACCTGGAAAAACAAAGTTAAAAGTCCAAGAGTAACCAAATATCTAATTCGAGCTGCATCAATTCTTGTCGGCGCTTCTTTGGCTCGTACATTTAAATTAAGAATCGCCGCCAACATAAAACCTACAACATAGGCAAGAACAGCAGGCCCCACAGCCGGGCGAGGCGCCGTCGGATGTAGAACAGCGACAAGCAAAATAAAACCCAAAACCGCTGCAATGCCTCCAAGTCTGCCCATGCCTCTGGCTCCGCTCGAAAAAGCACGAAAAAATCGAAGACCGCCTTGCGGAATAAGAACTGCTACAACCAGGGCAATACGCTCAAACCAGGGTTCCCCTCTCCAGTCGTAGAGAAAGGAAAAGAAATAATAAACCGTGATGTTTCCGCAAAACAAAATGAAGAGTTTTTGTCGTAAATCTTTTTTTCTGCGTAATAAAATAGAAATCGTAATTGCCAGAGGCAATATCCAACCGAGCAGAGTACTTTGTACACGAGTCTCATCCATCAGAGCAGTAGAATAAAACGATTCTTAATATGAAACAGCATTTTTCTTTTATTAACAGACCTTACATATGAATTGGATAGTGACAAGAAAGTGCGGGATAGTAGTATTTAGAACACTGCTTACCAAATCAAAAAGCAAAAGATTATATTTTCATGTTGGCGATAATAGATAGAATTCTTTCTTGGGATAGATCTGAGGAAAAGGCGTAGGCCATATCTCCATTTAATAATACTGCTACATTGAAGCCGTTTCTTCTTCCCAGCAACACATCTTTGTCATTTACTTTTACTTGTCGACCTCCTTCAAAGGAGGTGTCTTTTCGATTAAAAATCATCAGCGTAACTCTATGTCCGTCAACATTGTAAGACATATGAGCTGCTTGATGCTCTCTAACATTTGAAAGCCTGGCACCTTCAAAACTTGCCTGTCTCAGGTTAAGGCTGGGTGCGTGCACCGGAAAATCTACTTTACCTCTAAACCATGATGCCGCTTTTATCGGATCTGCGTCTGTTACCTCCATCGGAAGTTCAACCGCATGCCTGGCAACCAAATCGCCTACTACTTCTTCTATATTTTCTCCTTTTTTGCCTGCGCCGGGTAAAGCGAAAAACAGCAAAAAGGATGCAGCGGCGGCCATCGGAAAAGCAACAGCGGCAACTGTTCTCCAATTTGTACTATTTCCCCTTAATTTCTCAATTCTTCGCCGCAGATGTTCCGGAGCTTTTATGTCTCTAAATTTTGACAGCTCTATTATTAATCTTCTCTTAACAAGAACTAAAGACTGACAGCTGTCACATGCCTCCAAATGACTTTCAACTTCCAGCATGCGACTCGGTTCCAGTTCGCCGTCCACATACGCGTCGAGATACTTTCGATTCTCTTTGCAGTTCATGGGTACTATCCTTCCGACTTCTTTTTGGTTCTAAATTCTGCCAGGCTTGCAAGACCGGCATCGTTTTCTGCTTCTTCCATATCTTTTTTTGCCGATATTCCTACATCCACTGCAAAATCCACAAGTTCACGCTGTAGAATCCGGCGACCCCTGTGAAGTCTGGACATTACTGTGCCGATAGGACAACCAATAATATCAGCAACTTCCTTGTATGAAAAACCCTGAATATCTGCCAAAACGATAACAGTTTTAAAATCATCAGGTAGAATATCGAGAGCTCGGTCCATCTCCTGCTTTAAAAAGGCATTAAAGATATGTGTTTCGGGATTTGCTGCATAGGCTCGCGATTCGGAATCTAATACTTGATCATAAATTGATTCAGTTGCAGCACGTTCAATGTATTTTCGTTCATGTCCTCTATGTCGATAATCATTTATAAACGTATTTGACTGAATTCTAAACAACCATGCCTTAAGATTGGTTCCCCACTCAAATTTATGAGCAAACCTAAATGCTTTGAGATAGGTATCTTGCACAAGTTCTTCAGCATCAGCATTTGATCTAGTCAATTTCACAGCTGATGCGTAAAGAGCATCTAGATGCGCCAGACATGCCTCTTCAAATTCGCGTTTGGCTTTATTTTTATTTTTGTTAAACACCAAACTTACCTTTCTTCTGTGTGCGATAACAACGATGTTCAAATGATTATTCCCGATATTTTGGCAGGATTTTGTTGAAAAATGCTTTTTTTATTTCAGCACTCTTTGTAGACAAACTTTTGCGACATTGTAAATAAAGATATTACGAAACGAAAAACAGCTCTGTTTTTATAATAATAGTGTCATATAATGATTAGCTTAAGGCTGAAGGGATAGTGACTATGAACAAACAAGACTCGGAAAACCAGGCAATTCTCAAGAGGCAAACAACTTTTCTCAAGACAATTGATCAGAAACTGGAGGGTTTGCGGAGAGAAAACGAACGATTAATGCGTCTGGCTTCAAATCCGCGAGTTGTTTTCAGCCGGAGCTCTCTTGCCGGATTGTATCGCATAGTCAATAGTCTTTTAAGCGCCGGACCTATGTACGGTCTTCTTTCAATTGAACAATGGGCAAAACAAACAAGGGATTGGCTTGTCGTATTGGGAAAACGAGGAGCAGGACTGAAAGAAGAAGAACTCAATCTATTGCAGGATGCAATAAATGATCTGGCAAAGCTGCGGGATGAAGCACTTGCGGACATCTCATCCAAGCTTCAAGACGTTGAGCCGACTTTCATTACTGACGAAGCTGTTGATAACAATCTTGGCACCGATATCAATATTGAACCTGCCTTAGAAGAAAATAGAACAGAGAAACTTGATGTCTTGATCGAAGTTGAAGAGAACGGTTTGGAGATAACAACTTCAGAAAACAAGGATAATCAATTACCGTTTCAAGATGAACCCAAAGCTCAATCAATAAAAGAGGCAAACCAAAAAAATGCAGCTTCTCTTTCTAAAAGTAGAAAAGTAAAACACAAGATAAACAAAGATACACATTTTAGAGATCGAACGAGTACAATCCCCCTTGCCATTGATGACCTGGCTATTATAAATGCAGCATCAAAAGCGCCGTCTCCTTTACACACAGAAAAAAAACCGACTTTTTGGAAAGTATTAGCGTTATTTTCAACTATGGGATTTGTAGTTGTGACAGGGTTATATTTACTGCGTCCCCCTTGCCAAAGCACACCCTGTTCTACAACACCATTTGAACCTCAACCTTGTACATCAGTAGTCCCTACAAGCGTAATACAGCCTTCGTCATCATCTGAAGAAAATACCAAAAATATTGAAGAAGATAAAAAGACAGTCAGCGGCGTCGAAAATACTGATGCTGTTGCAAAAGAAAATTCAGATATTAATGGCGACAATAAATCTATATCAAAACCGCTGACCGGAACATCAGCATCCGTTCCTTCTCGTTCCAAACCCGGAAAAACACAGAATCCTGAAGGCGGAACCCTTATTATAAAAGCTCCCGCAGAGGGGGGTGATGTTAGTGTTTTGATTAACGGTGTTCCAAAAGGAAAAGCCCCACTGAAACTCTCTCTTTCTTCCGGATTACACGAGGTAACCTTTATCTCAGGAGGAAAACGAGCTATTAGAATGGTGCCTATAAAAAAAGAACAAACAAGAACAATGGAAGCGATTAGTCCATAATCGTTGATAACGGTTTCTACGGAGTATAATACGGCACCGTCTTTTTCATCAGAGCCATGGCGTTTTCATCTAATCTTTCGATCGATGCCAATTTCTTATAATATGGTGTATACGAAGGGTCTATTTGCGGTACTTCCGCCAAGAACCTTAGTCCCACTCGTTCTCCGCCTCCGTGAATATTATCCACTCCTAGCCAGTAAGACATTCTTGGATCGCTGATTGATTCGTTCTTCAAGGTTCTTATAACAACCAAGGCACGGTTCTTGAATTTTCCAGTTCGCGGCATATTTTGTTCTACCTGTACCATAAAGGTATCAAAAGCCTCTCCTGCACCGCCAGTTACCAATGCCTGTCTGGCAATTCTCTGAACAAATTTCTCTGACTCGTTTTTTTCTTCGAGATTCCACAACGCTTTAAAGCCCAATTCTGTTAGTTCAGAAGTCCATTGTCCCATTGCTCCAACTTGGCTTTCATCCATCCAAGTTCGAACAGCGCCAGGGTCTGAACTCAGCTGTTTTCTTAGAGCAAGAAACTTAAGCGCAGGGTGAGAGGATTGCTTACTTGCTGCCACAGCTTCATCTATAAGCTTTTCGGCCTGGTCTTTTTTGTTCATCATTTCCAAAGAAAAAATATGTAATGCCAAAAGTTCGGGGCGGCTATTATTTTTTACCAAGTTTTCTGTTTTTTCCGGAAGATTCATTTCTAAATACGCCCGGGCTAAACGTTCCAGAAGAGGAACACCGTCAGGATTAAGAGCTGCGATACTATCTAAAATACGTAATCCGGCCTCATATCCGTTCATAAACCAAACAGCCAATGCTCTGTCTACTTCAAAAATAAGATTGCCGCTGCTTTGTCGACGCAGCTCTTCTGCATACTGTGCTAAAATTTCCACAGAAAGATGTTTTCGCATAAGCCTGGGTGCTAAAAGTGGTGCGCAGTCAATTCGTTCATTCTCAAATTGTCGAACAGCCCTTCCTATACTTTTGCTGTGCCATGCTCGGATTACTTGAGCGCAGGAGGGCATATTGGCTGACATTGCATCGGTCAACTTATTGATAGTTTTGTGGTCACCTGCCGACAACAGCAGAAAATAATACTCCAATGCAGTCCATTTTTCATTTAACTCAATTGATTTCGGCATGAGCAAATCAGCCGCCTTTAAGTCTCCTTTTCTTACAGCAAGTTGCCAATCCAGAAATTTAACCTGAGGAGAAAAGACACCGGTTTTTTTTAGAGATTCAAGAGTTGTTTCCGCCGACCTTATATGATGGTGCTGAAGATAACATCTAGTGCGTAACTCCATTATTTTTGGACAATTCAAGTCAGAATGTTTATCCAACAAAGCAAGCGCGTCCACAGGTCCGCTTTTTGTATAAACAGCGGATGCCAAATAGGACAGTATATCCGCGTTTTTCTTTTTTTCTAAAGCTGAAGACAAGTATGACACAGCTTCGTCAATACGTCCTAATGTCAATGCTCCCCTCCCCAACAAATAAAGACCGATCACGGCGGGATTAAGCGGAGATGACATGATTCTTTCTTTTAATGCGCTTAGCTGTTTATCCAATATATCAAGCTGAGCCTTAGCCGGTGCAGGTTCATTCCAATCGGGAAGTGCTGCCAACAGAACAAACATAGTTCCCAGAAAATGTGCCGGAGATAATGTCAGAAGCATCTCAGAATATTTCAACATGGCCGATTTATCATTGTCTGATGAAGCTTCCTGAACAGCCAGAACAATCAAAGGTGTGTAAGAAGAGCCCGCTGAAATAACCGAGTCAAGAAGTTCACGAGCCTTTTTTCTTTCACCCGATGCACTATAAGCTGCTGCCTTAACCAAATTCAAACGAGCATTTGTCGGTGTTGCTCCAAGGATTGATAGAGCCTCATCCGATTTTCCTTCGATGACAGAAATACCTGCGCGAACCGCAATAGAGATATCACTCTCGTCCAGCTTTAATTTTGTAACAACCTGTTTAACTTCTTCTAAAAGCGGTTTGCCCCACAAAATAGATTGCAACACCGATTGCCATGCCCATGCTCTAGCGGCCCTTTCTTCTTCCGAATACTTTTCATAAAGTGTTCTCAGAGTCTTTTCCGCAGCTTCTGTTTGCTCCAAAGTTCCGGCAGCTTCCAAAGCTTCTGCATCCTTAACGGTATTATCTATTGTAGATGCCACTACCGCACTTCTTGTTACAAAACCGATAGTAAGTAAAAGTATCAGTACAATTCCAATGAAGAGAGGAAGTCTTACACGCCGCCAGATTCGCTGAGATTTAGGCATTTCAAGCAATGGCATTGTTTCAGCAGTAGGCCTTCGTGATAGATTTTGTAGATTTTCAACTCTGCGAATTGCAGACGGTGTATCATCCCGTCTTTTTTTACTTTTTGCTTTTATTATCCCGTCGTCCTTGTTGTCCATATTCACTCCCCAACTACAAAATTACTCAGACATATCTAATAAGCGGCACTATTTTTTACTTTTTTTACAACAATGAATATTCAATCTTCTCTATTTGTTTTCCAAGCTGCTTTTTATAATCTCTAATTTCAATTACAAAAACTCATAGCACAACTTGGTAACATATGTACATTACTAGCTAAAATTGACCCAAAATGTGCATCCAAGTTAGTAAAACGGCTGTTCTTAAGTTCAGTACTATCAATACATTTGTAAATCTCACGTTTTGCTTTTAATGTCATATCTCAGTTTGGAAATTACAAAATTTAAGAGGAATACTAAATTAATGTCCTTTTAACGAAGAAAGCAAACTGTCATGAGTAAAGATGTTACCACTACTAAAATTACAATTTTAATCGACAACAAAGGTCAGAATACACTTTTCGTTGAGCACGGTTTCTCTTTGTTGATTGAGACCGCAGATAAGCACATTCTTTTTGATACAGGTCAGAGTTCTTTATTTGCAAAAAATGCAGAAAAGTTAGGAATAGACCTTAGCAAGGTCAATATCATTGCTTTAAGCCACGGTCATTATGACCACACAGGAGGATTGCCCGCAATAAGTACAATTGCACCTTCAGCAAAAATCTTTGCTCATCTCGGTGTAACAACTAGACGATTTTCTTTTCGAGAGGATCGTGCAAGATCAATAGGAATTACTTCTTCTGTGCTTAAGGTTTTAGAGAATCATCCCGGCAAAGTGCATTGGATTTCAAAACATGAAAACCTTACTTCAAATATCGGTTTGACAGGCGAGGTTCCGAGATTGACTGAATACGAAGATACAGGCGGTTTGTTTTTTTTGGATGAACAAGCAACTCAATTAGACCCTATTTCTGACGATATGTCTTTGTGGATACTTTCTAAAGAGGGACTGATTGTCATAGCAGGATGCAGTCATTCAGGCATAATAAATACGCTTAAGTACATTATGGAAATAAGCGGTGAAAGACGACTGCATATGGTTTTGGGAGGTTTTCATTTAGTCGAAGCTGATGATGAAAAAACCAAACAAACTATATTAGATTTAAAAAAGCTTAATCCGAACCTGCTCGTTCCGTGCCACTGTACCGGAGATTCTGCAGTTGAAAAGCTGAAGTGTAACTTTGGAGACCGTGTAGTACAAGGTGAGGTCGGAGCCGTATTTGAAATAGAAATTTAGGTTTTTCTTTTCTAATTACACTGTATTTTTCAGTCTTTCGTTGATTGATTTACGTTATTTCTCCAATATGTTCATGCATAGAAAATAGCAATTGACGAAGATCTGTATTTTATCAATACTGTCAAATTACATACGCTTTATCCTGTTGCTGTGATTTCTCTAACTTCGAGCGTTTAATTTTGGGGAGAGAGACATGA
>CAYWLQ010000005.1:0-16718 GCA_964458775.1 uncultured Myxococcales bacterium
ACAGGTTTTTGTTTTCAAAGAGCCGCAATGCAAATGTCTAGAGGGAAATTACTGCAAATCTGTTTATAGTACATTGTCCCCTTAGCCTCCCATTGTCCCCTTAGCCTCCCCCTTAGCCTCCCCCTTAGCCTCCCACCCTTAGCCTCCCCATTGTCCCCTTTGCCTCCCTTTGCCTCCCCTAAGCCGATGAATCGATGCTCCCTTTGCTTCCAATTCACGAGTCAACACGCCCAGTGTATCTACAGCGGCATCAAGCTTGAGCAATGATTCATCTTCCAAACCCAATTCCTTAACACGTGCGACAATCGACTTAAGCTCTTCAAGTGATATATCTTGTCGCTTCTGCGATGCGCTTTTTGAAGATTTACCCGTCGGAGGCGGACCGTGTTTTTTCGTGCTCTTAATTCGACGTTTTGACATTATATCCTCGTACTGAATTCTACATAAGTCAGAAACGGCAGTTTGCGCCGGCGCGTTTCAAATGGAATTGGACATAGCCGTGGGTGTCGTCGAGTCCGAAGGGTTTGAGGCTGTGTCCGAAGGAGAAACGGGAGCTCAGAACTAGGATGTCTGTTATTTAGGGAATCTCAGGAAGATATTCTAGGGGATTTTGCGGTGTTTCAGCAAGTCTTACTTCAAAATGAAGATGGGGTGAGGTTGCATTGCCTGTTTGACCTACTTCGGCAATTATCGATCCCTTGGTAACTTTCCCGCCCTCTATTACCAAGTTTTTATTATTGTGAGCATAAACAGTAATCAGACTGCCTTCATGTTTTATAATAATAAGATTTCCGTATCCCTTAACTCCGTTACCGCTGTATAGAACCGTTCCGTCAGCAGCTGCTCTGATAAGTGTTCCTTGATCCGCCGAAATATCAATTCCGTCATGAGGTTTACCTTTATAAGAACCGAATGCTGCACTCACTTTTCCTGTCAAAGGCCATTCCAAACAAAGTTTTTTTGCAATGACGCAAGAAGTCTGAGCGGTTTTATGAGTAGCCGGGTTTGATTCTTGAGCTGAACTCAAAGAGGAACTATTATTATATGTATTCGATTCAGCGGTCTGTTCTGCAAGGATATTCGTTGTTTTTGTTTGCGCTCCCGGAACAGTACCTTCTTGCATGGGCACAAAGATTTTTTCTCTTTTGTTCAAAATTTCCGAACCGTTAATGTCATTAAGTTCTGCAAGAGTATCAACATCGGTACTGTGTTGTTTTGCAATTGATGACAGGGTGTCACCCTGTTTGACTTCATACCATTGGCCCTTAAGGGTATACGGCATATCGTTTTGGACAAGCGAAGCACAGCCCAGGCAATGTATGGTGATAAGTAATAGTACTGTTTTAAGAGCCTTTCTATTCATCGTTAAAATAGATAACACGCACAGTAGGCTCTACGCAAAAAAGTTAATGTTGATATTCAAAGGCGCCTATGTCCATACCGGAGCCGGAGGGTGCAGGACGATTTAGAAAATCAAGCCCTGCCGAAGTAACCGACGCTCCTTGATCTATTGCCTGGCTCCCCACTATTAGATCGTAATCTGATGCATTTATACCGTTGATGTTTACCACTCCAGGATCAGAGGTAACTATTAGATTGTTGCTTGCATTAAAAGCATCGTTGATTGTTGCATTCCATGTATTGGTTTCATAGAAGATCCAGAGATTGTTTTTCAAGAACACCGTGTCCGGAGTGAGTTCCGCCCTATAGATCATTGCTATGGAGGGCGTGTAAGAATCCTTATGATGTACAAAAGTATTGTTTTCCCAACGAATGTTTTCGAGTTTGGTTTCGTTTACCTGAAGCAACATTGCCCATGCGCTGTCTATTGAGACGTTATTGTAAAAAACCGAATCGCTAAAGGTTCCGAAACCGGAAACCTCAAAAAAACCGCAACTGTTATAAGAAAAATTGTGGTGAATTCTAAGTCCTGTAACAACATCATTCTCTCCAACTGCAACTTCTGTTGCCCCTCCGTCATATCCTGATTCTCCCTGCCAGTTTGCAAGACCTTTGCAGTTGATAAAATGGTTATAGGCAACCTCATTATAAGATCCGTTGATAAAAATACCTTCAGCACCGCCCACTGAATTGGCATACACTTCGGTATCGGTCGAATCTGCAACCATCTTAAACAAATCATATACTTTGTTACATTGAACCAAGCTGTGCTCACCGAACAACATAATGCCGATACCGCAATCGGTTACTTCGCTGTTGATCAACTTACTGTCACCTCCCAACATAACACAGGTTCCTCCCCCGCCCAGAGTACTTTGGTCACTTGTGGTTGAACCCTCCAAATGAAGACCGTCAATTATAATCCCGCCCTGAAAGCCGCTGACCACCGAGTCCTTGGTAATAAATGCAGGCAAGGGCTTAGCCGAATCTCCGTAATTGGTAAACGTTTTAGGTCCGCCTCTAAAACCTCCCGTATTGACCGGTTCAGAAAACACACTTCCCCGTTTGTACTTTACAACCTCACATCCCGAAGGAATTGCATCTTGCGTTTGCACAGGTGTATCTTCTGAAAGCCCGTCGTTTGAGTTGTTTCCTCCGACACTATCAACAAAGCATGCGGTTAGGCCGTCATACGATTGTTCGTACGGACAAGCAGCCATTGGGGGAAGGCTGTCTATGTCAGCATCTGCATCAGAATCAGAATCTACATCGCTGTCAGCATCTCCGTCACTGCCTGTTTTTCCGGAATCATTTGCATCGCTATCAGCGCACGCCCAAATTGCAACAATACTCACAACCCATGTTAAATACATAAAAGTGTGTCTCATTATAGCCTCCTGTCTTTTTCAGAAGTACTGATTAGTTTTCAAAATCGCTCAATTTTATGTGGATTATTTGTACGCTTTAATAAAACATACCGGTCGGTTTCTTGACGAAGAACCTTGTATCGTACCATAATAATTTTCTGTATACTCAATGTTCAGCTGCTAAAACGGCTGCGAAGGAGTTGTTATGTTTGTGCAAATGTTACAAGACGCTGTTAATCGAGTTCAGGGGGCCGATTCCGCATTGCTGATGGGATTCGACGGAATTATGGTTGACATGTATAATAACGATAATGAATCTGATGTTGAAAGCATGGGAATGGAGCTTTCTGTGCTCATCAAAGAAGTTCGCAAAGCAGCTGAACTGATCAATGCAGGTGCGGCAAGTGAAATGACTGTAAAAACAGATAAATTAGTAGTGGTACTGCGAATTATAAACGAAGAGTTTTTTGTTGCAATGACCTTGCTTCCCGACGGCAACATCGGAAAAGCAAGATTTGTACTTCGCACCATGGCACCGACAATGAACGAAGCACTCTCATAAACTACTATTGTTGTAATGTTATAATTTTATTTAAATTGATAAGTCTCCGTTATTTTGTTATTTTTTAGCTCTTTAACAATATTTTTTTTGACTCAAAAAAAACTCTATTCAAAATGAACATTTATGCTGTATCCACAGTCAAAGGGTGCGTTTTTTAACAGTGTGATTTCTAACAAACGAGATCCACAGGAGGAGGAAAAGATGTTTTATAATTTTATAGGAAGAGGTGCGGCTCTTTTAACAGTTTCAATGTTGTTTGCAGCCGCGGTTGTGTTGAAACCGTCAACATCAGAGGCAAAAATTCTTTTTACTTACGGTGATGACATTTCTAAAGTTGCGGATATTGCTCCCGACCAGCTGGAGGCTGTAAAACAAGTAACCGGTGCTCAAAACCCTGCAATAGGTATTAAGTACAATCAATTCGGACTTTTCTTTCTCAATATTTGGACATGGGGAGGGGAATTCGTAGTGTATGATGACAACACTTTTTGGGATTTCAAACCGGAAGAACTCGTTCAGATGTTAGGAGGAGATGCCTCCAAACTAAAAAAACCGTTTACTTATATAGTTCCTCCCGGTTTGATAGTACTTATTTTGTTAGGTATCGGGGCCGTTGTCTTCTTTGTAGTAATCCCAAAGTTAGGCGGTAGCGGTCCTTCAATACCCGGAGCATCATCTCTCGTTTCAAAAGCAAAAGCCGCTGCTGCAGCCGCCGGAGTAGGAGGTGCTGCCGGCGCTGCTGCATCAACTTCTTCTCAAGACGATGACGATGATGATGATGATGACGATGACGATGATGATGATGATGATGACAAGAAATGATTTGTCGGAAACGACCGTCCTGTTTAAGTTTCAACTTTTAAGATAAGCAGTCTTTAAAAACTTTCCCTACAACAAATACAACATAATAATACTTGTATAGAAAACTGCTAGAGGTCGAAAAAATGAAAGTATCAATAGCGCATATTTGTATAAATACCGACAATCTATCCAAAACAGAAGACTTCTATTGTCGAGTTCTAGGCCTGATTAAGGTATTTGATTTTACTAAAAATGGGAAAAAAGTCGGATGTTATTTAAAGGTATCTGAAAAAAGCTATTTGGAAATCTTTGAAACAAATTCATCTCAGAAAACATATGAACAGTCTTGTCCCATCGCACATTTCTGTTTAGAAACAGATGATATTGACGAGGCAAAGAAACGCTTGAATGACTGCGGTATTTCATCATCTGAAAAAAAGTTGGGTTGCGACAATACCTATCAAATATGGTTTAAAGATCCGAACGGCATAAACATCGAATTTCATCAATATACAGATAGCAGCACTCAATTGACCGGTGAAAATGTTGAAATCGATTGGTAAGTTTTTAGCACCTAATCCCTAGACGGATTAAACCGCTACACATACATAGAAGTTGACTCTCAATAACAGTATTGATACGGCATTGTAGTATTGTATTGATATTCAAGTTTATTAATTTGATGTCTAAGGAGAATTAAAATGGATTTCAGAGGTGTATATACAGCAATCGTTACACCGTTTAAGGCAGACGGAAGTGTTGATGAAAAGGCACTGTGCCGACTTATTGAAGCTCAGTTGGCGGCAGGTGTTTCCGGAATAGTCCCTTGCGGAACCACAGGTGAGAGTCCCACCCTAAGCCATGAGGAACATGACAGAGTTATAGAACTGGCCATCTCTTGCGTAGGAAAAAAAGCCCAAATCATTGCAGGAACAGGAAGCAACTCCACAGCCGAAGCAGTACGACTATCTGTTCATGCTATGAAGGCAGGTGCTGATGCTTTGCTTCTGGTAAATCCCTACTACAACAAGCCGACTCAACAAGGTTTGTATCGGCATTTTCGCGCAATCGCCGAGGCTGTTTCTATTCCTTGCGTTCTATATAATATTCAAGGACGAACAGGGGTAAACCTCGAGACCGATACTCTTGTATCCTTGGCTGAAGCTTGTGACAACATTATTGCAGTTAAAGAAGCTTCCGGAAATTTAGCACAAATGAAGTCGGTAATTGAACGCACTGCGGATAATTTTAGAGTTTTATCCGGAGACGACAATATGACACTGGATCTTATTAAGCTTGGAGGACACGGTGTTATTTCAGTCGCGTCAAATATAGTTCCGGATAAAATGACTGCAATGGTATCATCTGCACTTAAAGGCGACATGAAGACTGCCGAAGCTTTAAACGAAAAGATGAAGGAATTATTTTCGGTTTTATTTATAGAGACCAATCCTATTCCAATTAAAACCGCTCTAGCCATGATCGGAAAAGTTGAAGAGGTCTTTAGATTGCCTTTGTGTGAGCTTTCTACTGCGGAAAACAGAAAAGCGCTGGAGTTATGTCTTAGCAAAATGGAGCTCATTCCCACACCATGATTCAATTTTCAATTAGATCCTCAATAGTAATTGTAATGCTCACCCTGCTTTCTTTCTGTGGGGGTCAATCCAAAACAACTAATACAGCAGACAAAGAGAAACAGGATGAACCGATCAAAGATGAAACAGAGAAAGAGCCTCACACATCAGTAGTTGCCTTTATATCTACACAATGTCCGCACTCCGCCGAAGCTTTGCGTATCTTGATGCAAATTCACAAAGAAATGGGAGATGCAGTTTCACTTCATGTAGGCTACGTCGGTGCTGTTGATGCAGAAGGCAAAATCGACAGAACAATCGGCGAAGCTGAAATAGGCTCAGCCGTTGCTCAGGTTTGTGCGGGGATGTCTGCAAATGAAGCTTCGTGGTTGACTTATCTTAATTGCTTATACGAAGGGGAGATTTGGCGGTCACAGCCCTTGGGATGGCAAACTTGTGCTGAAAAAAGCGGAATAGACCGAACAGATGTAGAAGCATGCATTAAATCTGGAGAGGGAGAAACAATGCTTGCCAAAGCCTATTCTGCCGCCATGGAATCAAGAATTTCCGCAAGCCCTACCATTATTGTCGGTCAACATCTATACGGCGGTCCCAGAACCGCTGATGCTTTGATGCAATATTTGTGTTACACTGCCGGCGTTCCTGAAACCAGGCCGACTGTCTGCTCTTCTGTAACTCCGCCCAAAAAGATTTCTGCCACAATGCTTTATGATGTTAGGTGTAAAAGCGCTCTTCAATGCGATGTGGAGGGGGAAATTGCAGTACTCGAAAAACTCATTCCCGGCTTTGAACTGACACGAGTGGAATTTTCATCGGATAACGGACAATCCTTATATAATCGCATTCTGAAAGCCGACCCTAATGCAGGTAAACTGCCGGCTATTATTATTGACCATGCTATCAATGACCAAGAAGCCTTAAAGTCTCTCCTGGGTGAATATCTTCTTCCGTTCGAAGACGGCTACATGTTTGCCCTGGGAGGCGGATGGGATCCTCTAGCCGAAGACTGCACCAACGGTATCGACGACAACGGAAACGGAAAAATTGATTGCGAAGACGATTTCTGCAAAAAGAAATGGGAATGTCGAGAAGAGATTAAGAAAAGAGTTGATCTGTTCATTATGAGCAGATGTCCCTATGCGCTGGATCTTCTACCGGATGTCAATCGCTTTTTGGACCATTTTAATCGAGACCGTAAGCTCGTCGACCTGCGTATTCAATTCATCGGAAACGTAACAGTATTGAAAACCTTGGTTTCTATGCACGGAGAAGAAGAAATAGAAGAAAACCTTCGTATGATTTGCGCTCAAGAGCTGTATCCGGAAAAATATAAATTTATGGAATATGTCTTATGTAGAGCGTCATCCTTTGAATCCACAAACTGGGAAGCCTGTGTTGCCAAAGGAATGAATAAAGCCAAACTTCAATCCTGCTCTGAAGGAAAAAGAGGTCAAGAACTGCTTGAAGCATCTTTTACTACAGCAAAAGAGTTGGGTATTGGCGGAAGTCCTACTTGGTTACTGAACAATAGAGAATCAATGAAGGCAAGATCCTATCCCGATATTACCGTCTCCTATTGCAACCATAACGAATTAGAAGAATGTAAAAACCCGCCTGTCGCTGTGGAGAAAGCGATTGAGTCACCTAAGACTTGTCGTTAGTTTGGATTCTTTTTCTATTCCAAAAACAGAATATTTGTTTCAGATAAACAAATTGAAGTTGGATTGGTCGGCTTTATCCAGATAATATCCGACTCCCCCGTATTCTATTCCGTCGATTAGTTCTTCTTTTTTTATTCCCATAATGTCCATAGACATTGTACAGGCAACAAGGCGAACGCCTGATGCTTGGGCTTGAGCTATTAGTTCTGAAAGATCCATAACATTTTTTTTGCGCATTTCGGCTTTCATCATTGAGGTTCCCATTCCTCCCATATGCATTTTTGACAGCGACATAGATTTTGCACCTTTGGGAAGCATAAAGCCGAACATTTTTTCTGTGAGAGTTTTCTTGGTCGACACTGTTCTGTCTTTTCTTAAAAGGGTCAACCCCCAAAACGTAAAAAACAAAGTTACGTTTGAACCCATAGATGCAGCGCCGTTGGCGATAATAAAAGCAGCCATCAGTCTGTCAAAATCATTGGAAAAGACTACGATGGTTTTTCCGTCGGACATTTCATTGGTATTGCAAGATGCCTTATCGGCTCCTTTTTGAATTACCGCTTCAAAAATTCCGCTGTTTGAAGACAGTGAAACCAGCGTGTTTCCTGTTCGAGCACACCATGCAGGTGCATCCATCGCAAAGCCGGAGTCAGTTGCTTTAACTCTAAGACGCTGCCCCGCTTCCATCGCGTCTACAGCTTGCTTTAGCTGAATAATAGGTCCCGGACATTGTAAACCGCAGGCATCCAGCTCTTTAATCACTGTCTGTTCTGCATCCATGTCAGGAGATGAGCAGACATTTGAGGTTGCGCTTTGAAGAAAAGAAGCTGACGACAGTTCTGCATTATAGAACTGCCAGGTTTTATAACCGCCTGAAAGATTCTTTACTGAATATCCGTTTTGAGAAAGAATTCTCTCGGCCAAGTAACCGCGCAAACCCACTTGGCAGTAAACCCATATCTCCTTGGATTTATCCAACTCGTTTAAGCGTTTTCGCAAATCATTTAATGGAATTCTTATTGCGTTAGGAATTGCTCCAAGCTCTGTTTCTTCAGGATTGCGAACATCTAAAAGGATTATTTTTTGCTGATCATATTTTTTCAAATCCTCTGCATAAAAAACTTTAGTTTTTTTGTTTAAAATATTTTCGGCAACAAAACCCGCCATATTGACAGGATCTTTTGCACTGCCGTAAGGAGGAGCGTAAGCAGCTTCGTGCTCGGTAAGGTCGCGCACAGTTAGCTTGTGGCGTACAGCCAAAGCCAACACATCAATTCTTTTGTCAACTCCGTCTGTGCCTATAATCTGTGCACCCAAAACTCTTCCGCTACCCGGAGAGAAAAGCAGTTTTACGGCCATCAGCGCAGCGCCGGGATAATATCCTGCATGACTTAGAGAATGTGTATATGATTTGATGTAAGGTATATTCCATTTTTTTGCTGTTTTTTCATTTATCCCAGTAACCGCTGCCGTGAGGTCAAAAATCTTGGCAACCGCAGTTCCTTGAGTATCTCGGTATGCGGAGTTAATTCCCGCAACTGTATCAGCGGCGATGCGTCCCTGTCTGTTGGCAGGTCCGGCAAGGGGAACCATAACTTCTTTACCGGATACAAAATCCTTTACCTGAACGGCGTCACCCGCAGCCAACACGTCTTTAACATTGGTTCGCATAGCTCCGTCGACCACGATTCCGCCCCCAGCGTTGAGCGCAATAGGAGTTCCTTTGAGAAATCCTGTATCCGGTTTTACGCCGACTGCCAAAACCACAAAATCGGCTTCAATACGGGTTTTGCTGTTTAAGAAAACGCTGATGCTGCTTTCGCTGTCTTCAAAAGCCTGAGCCCCGTCCTGTAAAATAAGTCTTACGCCCATCAGCTTTAAATGAGCATGAAGAATATCGGCCATCTCTTTGTCTGCAGGAATAAAAACCTGATCCGACAACTCAACCAGGGTTACGTCAAGCCCTTTGTGTCTAAGATTCTCTGCGGTTTCGAGGCCGATAAAGCCTCCGCCTATTACCACAGCACGACTGCTTCCGTCTTTAATGCGAGAGATAATTTTGTCCATATCATTGAGATTTCTCAAAGTATGTATTTTAGGAGAATCAATGCCGGGAATGTTAGGCCGCAAAGGTGCGGCGCCCGGTGAAAGCATTAAAACGTCATATGCTTCTTTGTACTCAGTGCCGTCCGCCCTAACTGTTACAGTTTTTTTATTAACATCTACCGCAATTACTTCCTGTCGTACCCTAACCTCAACATTGTAGCGTTCATAAAAGCTCTTAGGGCTCTGAACAATCAATCTATCCCGTTCAGTAATTGTTCCGCCTATATGATAAGGAAGACCGCAATTAGCAAAAGAAATGTGGTCCCCTTTTTCAAACATAACAATATGAGCATCTTCGTCCAAACGTCGCATTCTGGCAGCAAAACTTGCACCGGCAGCAACCCCGCCTATTATCAGTATTTTTTTTCTATTCATAGTTACTCCTGACTTAGTAAAGTACAATCTCGTCTCTTAAAGAGACGAATAGAATATATTAGGTGGCGAAAAAAAACCTAAGAAACTAATATCCTTCTTCCTTTGCCTTAGCGAACCGAATAACTGACATAGCATGAATGACTTTTTTCAATTCAATCGACAAAAGCAAAAGCTTTTTGAAGACAAAATCTTACGAAATTATCTCTTCAAAAAATAAAAATCGTTTAGCAACGAAAAGATGCCGGCTCTAATCTTTAAATTAATATAGGGTGTCGGCGTGACTTTGTCCCACGGTGCCAACAAACTTGACTCATTTACCAAACGGCCCAAACGCGCTCTTTGGTCAATGGCTCTTCCTATGATGACCGGTTTTGCAGTACACTCTCTTTATCTTATTGCAGATATGGCATTTATAGGTCGCATCAGTTCGTCTGCTTTGGCGGGAGCACAATTTGTCGGTTCATTTATGTATACCGCAATAGCTGTCAATATTGGACTAGCTACCGGGGTTACCGCTGTTATCGCTCAAGCGGTCGGACGAGGAGACAGAGTCGGTGCCGGCCGCATTGCAGCTGCGGTAATGGGCCTTAGTTTGATCATGGGTGCGGTACCTTCGTTTATAGGTTTTGTTTGGGGATCCTCTATTATTCCGTTACTGGGAGCTCAGGGCGAAAGCGCAGTTTTGGGAGCAGAATATTTTCAAATTCTTGTTATGGGTGTTTCTTTTATGTTCTTTACAGGCGTAATTCGTGCGGTATTGACCGGCGAAGGAGACGCAAAAACTCCGATGATCATCGGAATGGTATCCGCAGCGCTCAATTGTGCACTCGATCCTTTATTAATATTTGTTGTCGGTATGGGTATTAGGGGTGCAGCCGTCGCTACTGTGATATCACAATTATTATCTCTTGTTGCTTTTTGCTATGTTGCTTTTGTTAAAAGACGTTCGTACGTTTTGTTCACTTGGTCGTTAAGGTCACTTCTACCCAAAGCTCAATTTATTTCGCCGGTGTTAAAAATCGGGCTTCCCTCTGCTCTTGGACAGTTTATTATTTCGATCGGGAGCATTCTTTATAATAGAGTTACTGCTGAGTTCGGACAAACAGCTGTGGCCGGTTACGGCGCAGCATCAAAAGTCGATCTTTTGGTAATGCTTCCCATTATGGGCCTGGCAAGTTCGGCTCTAAGCATAGTAGGCATTTTTAGGGGAGCAAATCGCCATGATTTGGTAAAATCTTCGATCCTATATGCTTTTCGCTCTGTCTTTTACATAACCTTGGGCTTATCTGTGGTTGCATTTTTCTTTTCTTATAAAATTGTAGGAATTTTTACGGATGATGCTCATGCTCTTTCAGTGGGGCATGTTTATTTGCGCTACATGGTGTTTGCTTATCCGCTGATGGCTGTAGGAATAATGTCGGGACGAGTACTCCAGGGGCTTGGTCAAGGGTTTCCGCCTCTAATTATTACCGCCATGCGAGTTTTATTTATTGCTGTTCCTGTTTCTTATATTTCAGTGTTTTTCTTTGATGCGTCTATAGAAGCGATATGGAAATCAATGATTTTCGGCGGAGCAGCAGCAGCAGCGGCAGCTGTTTTTTGGATATATCGATTTGTCTGGAAAAACCCGCCGACCCAGTATCCGCAGTATATTCCCTCTGATTTTTCTACTTAGTGTTAAAAGAACTCAACTCGCTTATAGTCCCAAGACCTGAATGCACAATCCGCTAATTAGGATTGCTGCTCCCGACAGCGCATGAATATATTTTTCTAGAAACCCGAACTTTACAATTTTCAATCCCTTGTAGCCCAAAGTAACCATCAGCATCATCACTCCTACGGTAGCGACGGTAAAAACTGTCGAAACCGATACAATCCCTGCAATACTGTGTGCTGCTGCCGGCACCATCAACAGAGGAATCAACGGCTCACATGGCCCCAAAACAAATATAATAAAAACAATCCAAAAACTTTTTGATTTGGACAACGATGCATTCATATTGTTATCAGCCGTAAGTTGAGAGTGCTCGTGTTTATGGGCATCGGCATGAGAACCGTCTATATGACTGTGCAAATGAGCGTGAACAGAGCCGTCCGGATGTAGATGCGAATGAGTATGCCTTTTACTTTTCATTCCCCTATACAAACCCCACAACATATAGACTCCGCCGAATGCCAGTAAACCGTATGCTGCAAGGTCTCCTCGGATACCCTCAAAATCCTCCATGCCGGCAACGCTCCAACCCAAAACTATGCCCAAAGAACCTATGATAATAGATGACAAAGCATGCCCGATACCCGAAATAAAGGTCCATCCAAGCGTTTTTTTTAACGACCATTTTTCGGAACGCGAAAGCACTATAAAAGGAAGATAGTGATCCGGACCTACAATGGTATGAGTAACACCCAAAAACACGGCTGTTCCTAAGAGAACAAAGATAGATTCTGACATGTTTATTTTATCTCACAATGCTCTTCGCCGTCGATATGTCCCAACGTCGAAGTCATATGGTCAATGTAGTCATACAAATTGTCAATTTTCAGGTTTCCGACATTGTAGATGGGAAGAGCTGTAATATCATAAGCTAAGAGTTCTTCTTCAGTGATTACTCCGTCATTGTCTCCATCTGCCAAGGCTATATCATTAAAAACAAGTGCGGGCTCTTCTGATGTTGCACTGTCATAGAACAAATGGTCGCCGTGAATAGTCAACTGAACTGTTGCTTTGCCTTGTGGCATTAATTGACCGATTGAATGGCAGGGGTCGTAGACAGTGTCAGTTGAAAAACCCCAGGCAAACGATAACGTGTTATTTTCTTTTGAGGCAGTGCCTTCTACATAGACCGACAAACCTTTTTCTATCATCATATCAACATCATCAGATGATGCATTTCCGGAAAATGCTTTTTCTGTAGCGGGAGATATTCTATATGCAGAAACCGTATAGTCTCCCGCTTTTGCTGTTGAAGATTCTATGGTTGCAGGTCCTTTTTTTACCACATCCCAAACCTTCATCTCAGATGCCGTTAAAGCCGGTTCTTTGTTTTGTTGTGCTACACTGATATCGCTCACGGTAACCAGAAATTTAGAAAAAACCAAAGCGTAGCCATCCGCAAATTCATCGGCCGGGATTCCTTCTTCGATAAACTCTTCTCCCCATATCTCTACAGTTAGAGTTCCTTCAGCAATATCTTGTTCTTCTTCATCGCAGGACAGCACTGAAAAAAGAGCAACTGATAATGCGAACGTTTTAATTTTCATTGTTTGAATCATTTCTTCTACCTTTCATTCTGTTACAAAATTTACGCCGTAGTGGTCGTGACTAATTACAGTTTTCATCAATATATTATGAGCCGAATCGCCTGGTATAATATTGACAACATCATCGTTATCATCGTCGAGCAAAGCAAAATCCAAACCGTCAAACATGGTGTCACCTTCGGAGGGATCTGTTGTGAATATTTGAAACAAGAGTAAACCTTCGGTCTGTTCTGTAATCTCAAGGTTGAAGACAGCGCCTATCATTTCTGTCCCTACCGGCACATCAAGCAATGCTGAGAACGAAACGGTTCTATCATCTAAGGTTGCATTTCCTTTTAGGTATACAGTGTGTCCCAAAAGAGGATTATCATCATTTAGATTGTCAGTTTCATCTGTCGTACGAAAATGAAAATTAGCTCCTGTATATTTTTCTTCTAGAAAAACTCCCTCGCCCAATAGTTTTTCGTTTTTTTGAAAATCAAGAATAAAATTGCCAGGCAACTCACCTGTTACAGTGCCGCCTGCAGAGTGTCCGGGATGTGCGTGAGCAGACGGAATAAGTAAATCATAAAAGAAGGACCCCAAAGATGCGTGAGTCTCACCTTCAATTGTAAACTCAAAATCAGCAACAGCCATTCTAAACTCTGACAAAGTAATTGCCCATCCCAAGTCGTTGGTGACTGTTAAAATTTTTTCGTTTGAAAACTTTACAGGCAAATTTACCTTTGCAGCTTCGTTGACAGTCGGAGAACAAACCGAAGCCCCAATAACACACGAAACAAAAACTATAATCATCGCAATTTGTTTTTTACGCATCAGCAAATACTCCTCTGTTTTAGAGATAGACCGTCATATAAAAACGTGCCGTTATAGGTTCACCCGCAGCATAATGAACTGACGGGATAAGGCTTCTTGGCTCATCGTCATCAAAATGCGAAGCAAAATTATACACGCCATCCATTATTTTCATATTAGTTGCATTATCTACAATAGCACCGACATAAAACTTTTCAAATCTCCAACCGAAAGAAACGTTAAGTTTGGCATATCCCGAAGCAGTCGCTCCGTAAGCCAACGGACGTTCACCGCACCAAACAAGCCTGGTATTAAATTGCGGGCCTCTGTTTCTGCCGAGTTCAAGCGACCCTGTTCCCATGAATACCGGCACACCCGGAACTTTGTTTCCTGAACGATTAAACTTGGCATCAACAAAGGTAAGTTCGCCGGTAAGTGTCATCCACGAAAGCGGTCTAATTTCTAGATCGGCACTTGCACCTATTCTTCTTGTTCCGTCCATTGCGATATTGATATTGCTGACATGATCAAAAACCATTTCACGTTCAACAAAGGCAAAAAAACCGAGTAAAGAAAAAGAAAGGATTTTAACAGGTGAGCTTTTCAAACCGACTTCCCCTGTGTCAGCTACAGTTATTTTCGGTGATCCGCCTCGATACTGAGATAATCGCTCGTCTTCTATTTTTTCAACCGGCAAGGCGGCTACGGCACCGGCTTCAAAAGATCGGTAACCTCTGCCGTAATCGATAAAAAAACAAAATTTGTCGTTAACAGGAAAAGATACGGCCAGACGAGGCAAGACCGTTGCTTCAATCTCAGAAACGCTTTTGTTTTGTAACTTGTCATTTACACTTACGCCGAAGATCGCTGCTCTAACAGAAGGCAGCAAAGTAAACCAATGAAAGGGATTGATTCCGATGCCTGTGTATCCGAACAGGCTGTTCAAAGAATATTTAAGGTCTCGATTGTTTTGCCAAGGTTCTTTATCCAGGTCCAGCTGTTGCTCCCATTGATTGTTTACATCCATGCGCCATCCCATTCCCGCAAGTAATCGAGTCGGAATATTCACTGGAATTTTTTGTTCAAGATTTGAAAAAAATCCTCCCGAAAAGCCTCTTTGAACTTGACGTCGCAGATCTCCGTGTTCGGAAAACCAAAGGTTTCCTGTAAAGTTCTCTTCAAGTAAAAAATCACGATAAAGAGCAAAACCCGCAACCTCAAAGTTACCTTTTGGAAATTCATGTTTATAAGAAATCTTTGTCATAACTCGGTCTGACAGTCCGTTTCCTGGCGGAGAGTAGGAACCTAAAAAATCCTTTTTCTTATTATTTACATCTGAGAGCTTTAGCGTTTCAGGAGATTCAAAGCGAGCGCTCTGCATTGACAACAAAAACAACAAATTCCCCTTGTTTTTTGTCTCATGACGATACTGTCCAAGAAATGCAGCTCTTGAGGCGTCCCTGTCAGGGCCGAAGCCTAAATCCTTTACTAAATCAACCGCTCCGAAAGTTTCGTTATTAGCATCCTTGGGGCCTGCTGCTGCAACTGCTCTAAATCGTCCTCTATGAGAGCCTTCAAACGATAAAAAACCGGGACGGTGCTCTTCTGATAATCCCAAAGACAGCTGTAGAGAACCGGCTAAGGCAAAATCTCCCTGCCAAGGCAAAAAGGCTCCTTTTGAAACCTCCATCTTAGAAACAAGTTCAGGAATTATGCCGTACAAATCGAGATACCCCTGCCCGTGAACATGAGAGGGTTCATTCATACCGACTCCCTCCAAGAGAACTTCTACATTGCTGCCGTGAGCGGCATCAAAACCTTGAATAATTATTTGATGACCTTTGCCTTCTGAACCATGTTGAACAATGCTGACTCCAGGTGTTACACCGACAATATCATCAGCAGACTTGGGATTGCTTCGAGCTATTTTAGATTGCGTTATGACCTTGTTGCTCGCTGACATTTTAGGACGAGATTCTCTAACCTCTGTTTGATATTCTTCAATAATATCATCTTCTGCTACTGATTCGGTCATCATTTCATCAATTGAAACAGCACCTTGTAGTGAAGTATCTTGTGACTCAGCAACAGCCGAATCAGCAATGAATGCAAGGAACAATACCGAGCTTAAGCATACAAAAAGGTATCTACCCTGCATGAGGCCGTTTTTTCATAAGTAGCACAAAATGTCAAATACTTGCTACCCGAGACAAGCTGCAAATGATAAATAAAACTGTATTGAACTAAGGCTTCCTATCAAAAACGATAAATTATATTGATATGGGTCAATGACATTTTTGACAGTAATCTCAAGGGCAATTCTATCGACATGCAGGTAAATTCCAGTTATAATAAATAAATCTAAAAATTTGGTTCATCCTATTGAGTTTAGCTTTTTCAGGTAAATGATCCAGATAAAGGTGTAGCGTATTGAATACCTATCCTACTCCTATATTCTGCCGTCACTATACCGTTCAAGAGAAGATTACTAAATTTGCAAGAGCACATTTTTTTTTGATTCGTCTACCCATTTTTACAAAAGAAGATCCACTTGATCAAAATAGGGGCAGAAGATGCGGAGGTTTTTTATGATGAAGTTTATAAATTCGGTATTAATTGCGATATTGTTGTGCTTATCCGGTATTGTAGGATGTGTACAGGAGCCGGATAGAATTGGTAACGAACCGGACAGCGAAGCATCTGATTTAGATGCCGATGCTGATGCAGATACCGATGCTGATGCGGATTCCGATGCGGATACGGATACTGACACTGATGCCGATACCGATACTGA
>CAYWLQ010000005.1:16818-79665 GCA_964458775.1 uncultured Myxococcales bacterium
CGCGGATGCCGATGCTGACGCGGATGCCGATGCTGACGCGGATGCCGATGCTGACGCGGATGCCGATGCTGACACAGACGCAGATGCAGACGCAGATGCAGATGCGGATGCGGACTCGGATGCGGACTCGGATACTGACACCGACACTGATACTGATACCGATACTGATACTGATACCGATACTGACACAGATACCGATGCAGACGGTGATTGCCAATTTCAATGTACATTTAACTGCGCAGGTCAAGGCGGCACAGAAGTTGCCGGGCTCTGTGCAAACACCTGGCAGCGATGCTGCGATCTAGGTTCAGGTGATGCTGATACAGATGTCGATGCCGACTCTGACGCCGATACAGACACAGATGCCGACACGGATGCAGATGCAGACACGGATGCAGATGCAGACGCCGATGCGGATACAGACACCGATACAGATGCTGACTCAGACTGCACACAGCCTGATGAGGAGGTCTGCGCCTCTTACAAGGTCGGCACCCATTGCGGTCTTACCTATGAAATATGGACCGACAGCGGAAACTCCTGCATGAGGAACACTTCATACGGTTTTGATGCCTATTGGGATACTGGGGACGGCAACTATTTGGCTCGCAAGGGAGTAAGACCCGGCAGCGCATCGCCGGTGGTGACCTACAGTGCAAACTATCGGCCGAACGGCAACTCTTATTTGGCTATCTACGGATGGACCCAGAACCCGCTTATTGAGTACTATATCGTCGATAGTTGGGGAAGTTGGCGTCCGCCGGGCACAAGCGTCATCGGTACCGTTCAAGCGGACGGCGGTACATATGACATCTATAGAAGCGAGCGGGTCAACCAGCCGTCAATTGAAGGAACCAAGACATTCTGGCAATACTGGAGTGTCCGCCAACAAAAACGCACCAGCGGCACGATCACTGTAGCTCCCCACTTTGATGCGTGGGCATCCTTCGGATTGACAATGGGAACTTTTTACGAAGTTTCGATGGTGGTCGAGGGATACCACAGTGCCGGAGAGGCCGAAGTAACGCTGTCGTTTCGTTAGAGATCCTGACGCCAAGCTTGGATATTGTATTGTCTAAATATCATTTTCAATTTTCCAAACTCAAACTGACAACATCGCCTTTTATCTCTTGGGAAGAGATGTCGTAGAAGAATAGCAGTTTTTTTGCTCAAAAGGCCGGGTCAACTGTTACATTGGATAGTGCACGAATATTTGAAATGCAGAAATCCCAACTGATAGAATTTGAGGCATTGCTCGGAATCATAAAATGAACAGAAGTTACATCAGATGAAATTGTTCCTTCCGGTTTTATTTCACCTGTTGAATCCCATCCCACTGTCGCTTCTGAGAACTTTACTCTTCCGTTATAGTGAATAGTGTCTACTGACAACAAATCGACCCGCTGAGAAATATATGCTGAATTATCTACATTCGGCTCAAAGAATACAATTCTTATCTCTTCAGCATTGATACTTCCTACTAAATCGAATTCAAATCCCCCAATCAGTGATTCAGTAAAATCTCCAATTAATAATGGGCATTCTCCTAATGAATATCTTGTTTCAGGCGGTGAATCTGATGAGGATGAAATACATAGATCAAAACCCACAAGTGCTCCCCAGTTATCTGACCAGTTATCATCAATAACCTGTTCAGATGTACCGCTAAAGCATATTTCGTTATTACCATTAATCTGCATTTCCGTTGAGGCTTTTGCGCCGGAAGCAGAGTACCAGGCTCCTTGTATTCCCAATATATTTCCGGTTCTATCGATCCATCCGTTTTCGTCATGCAGGATTTGATAAGAAAACTGATACTCATCACTGTCAGTGTCAATATCAATGTCAATATCAGTATCAGTATCGCCGTCGCCGTCGCCGTCACCGTCACCGTCACCGTCACCATCACTGTCACTGTCTGTATCACTGTCAACATCTGTGTCAGAGTCGGCATCTGAGTCAACATCAGTATCGGTATCTCCGTCTGAATTGCCGAAATCTAAACGATTTAGAAAATCATTAACGTATATGTCGTCTACCTCGCAGGCTGTTATGGCAAAGCATGCCGTAAGTAAAACTAATGCACTGTTAGAGATTTTTCTTTTCGTAATAAGTTTCTTTTCCATGTTAACCTTCCTTATTTTACATTTTCTAAAAGAGAGGCGCCTCAAATATTTCGACAAAAACACACAATGTGAATTTGCCTTGTTTGCTGGTATAGATGCTTGAAGAAACATTTTCCGGACGTTTGTAATAGATCTTTTTAGTTTTTATTCAGAACAGAAATATTAATTATTAAATAAAAATATATGTCCGGAAAAATGTTTTAAATACATCTATTATCAGTGTGACCTTATTAAATTGATAATATGCGTAAGGGAAAAAATAAGTGACAGCGGTTCTTCAAAGCAAAAGTTTATCAGATGATCAGCTGGTACATATGGCGGCAAGCGGAGATCTTGAGGCACAAAATGAATGGGTTTCTAGATTTATGCCTAGGGTCTGGAGATTTGTATGTTTAAATTGCTCCAACCGTTCAGATGTGGACGATCTTGTGCAAACAGCTATGATATCTGCCTTAGAGAATCTTCATACATATCAAGGACCGAAAAAGTTTTGCGCTTGGCTTGATCGACTTACCATAAACGTTATTCGCACATATTTTAGAAAAACACGTTTTAAACGGCTTTTCTTTTTGCCGTTGGAAGCAACACCTGAGTTTCCTGACTATCACAATACATCAGAACAAATAGAAAACCGACAATTGCTTTTGACTCTTTCTTTACATCTTTCAAAGATATCGCCCAAAAACAAAGAAGCTTTGGTTCTATCTATGCTAATGGGATACGGCGCAAAAGAAATTGCAGAAATATGCGGATGTTCTGTAGAAGCCGCATGGAAAAGGACTCGCCGCGGATATCAAGAATTAATGACAAGGGTCGGCGGAGACCTAGCGTTTAAAGAAAACCTTTTGGAGTTTTGCCATGAATAGGTTTTTATGTGATCAAACAGATGAGATAGTGACCCATCTCATATCAAAAAACAATAACGAGCATTTGCAATTACCTGAGTATTTGGCTGAGCATATTCGGCATTGTTCATATTGCTCAGAAATTCCGGCAATAAAAACTGCTGTTTTGCGCCTTGTTAACAGTATTAAATTAGATCCGTTACATGAGCGACGGCTTCAAGTAAAAATTTTGTCTCGAACTCATACTGTTAAGCCTAGAAAAAGCTTTTGGGTACCGGCTGTATTGTCGGCAAGCTCGGTTGTATTTGTGATGGTTTTGTTTGTCTCTATAGTTTTTAACCCATTAGTATCCCCAACTACTATGAATGTTTCAGTTTCAGAAATGCTTGCAGCTGATATAGTTTTAGAAGATTCAAATTATCCAATCATTGAGACCAAAGAGGAAGATGACAAGATAACTCTTTCAAGAAACTCTCTTGTTTGGATGAAAAAAAATACCTTTCTACACATAGTAGCTGATTCGGATAATCTGGTCAGAGTTAACCTTCGAAACGGAATGGTAATTGTGAGCATTGCCGATCATCCAGTAGGATTTCGTTTTATAGTAGAAACGCCGTCAGCTGAAGTTGAAGCGCTTGGAACAGTTTTTTCTGTGGAGGTATCTTCAAACGGAGTTGAAACAGTAAGAGTTGCAGAAAGCTCGGTAAAAGTTAGCTCAAAAAACAGTTCTCAGGTTGCAGTGGTAAACCAAGGTGAGCAACTGGAATTAAGTCTATCATCGGCATTTGCTGCAAACGAGTCTGATATTTTAAGGGATTTAGAAAAGGTAAGAGGCGACTTAACGGCTTCGGTTTCGAGTTCTGAAAAAGCTCTTGTTGATATTGAAGAAGCTGAACGGTTGACAAACACCAAAAAGAACCGTCCTCTTGTGTCCGAAGCACGCTCCGAAAGAGTTGAATCATTTTTTGATAGGGTTTCAATTCAAATAGACAACGGACAACTTGATTCTGCAGAGCGTATGCTAAAACAACCTTCGCGTTTTGAAGATGAAAGACTCAGATTGTTGTTTAAATTGGCCGGTGCGTATAGGGATGAGCAAAACTATCAAAAGGCTGTAATAATTTATCAAACAATTACCAAAATATATCCCGAAAGAGAGTCTTCAATAAATGCAATGGTTTCCATCGCTCAGATCAAGCATGGCTTTTTAAAAGATCCCGCAGGAGCTGTTTATTACTATGATGAATACTTAAAGAGACGCCCCCACGGTATTTTGGCAGAGGCTTCTTTTGCAGGAAAAATTCGAGCGTTGTATAGTCTTAAGCAATGGAGGGATGTGGCGGAATTATCTGATTTATATTTTAATTTTTTCCCAAAAGGCCTGTCTAAAGCCGAAATAGTCCAAAAACAAAATCGTGCAAAAGAATACCTAAACAAAATTGCTAATTAAAACAGATTAAACAATACAATTGATTTATATTATGTTTCTTTCTCGCAATACAAAAACAACTATACTGCTAAAAGTTATTCTTGCTGCAATTGTATCTTCGGCATCCTTTGCTCAAGCGCAGGAATCTAAAAAGGTTGTTATTGCGGCAGATGAGTCCGCTGCTGAAAAAATGCTGGAGTTGTCCTCAATCATGAGATCTCATTTTAGAGATCTTAATGCAGAAGTATATTTTGTTGCAGTTGCTCTTCCTTCGAGAGATATTCAGGCACAGATAGAAACAATTCGGGAATTGGTATTGGCAGAAGATGCTTTTTCTGCCGTTTGGGTAGAGCAGAACAGCTCGGAAGTTTTCCTATTTGTTTCTGATAAAATGACAAAGAAAGTCTTTCTTCAGACTTTTGACACTGCGGAAGAAGCCTGGGAGATTAAATGCGAGACAATTGCTGCATTGGTAAGATCGGCATTGATTACCTGGCTGGAAGTAATTCCCAATAAAAATAAAATGCAATTTTCATCTCAAACAACAAAATCTGCTTTCGAACAAAAAGTTGATTCTATAGTGAAATCAACTTCCATAGATAGTTCGAACAATTTATCCTTAAAGTCTTTGAAAAAAAAACAAAACAGAGAAAAACACTCAACAAGGGTTTCAAAAAGACAAAAATCGAAAGACAGAAATGATAGGAAAGTAAATCATTTAAAAGAATCAAAAACAAAAACTCGTTCTTTTTCTGTTCGGTCATCAAAACTTAAAAAAAGAGATACTGATGATAACGTCGAAACGGACATCTCAATTCGTGCTACCGATAGTGCTAACGAAAATGTTACCAAAAGCAGAAAAACAACACCGATTGTTGCAGGTATTTTTGATGTTTCTTTTGTTGCTCGTATGATTTACAAGGAGCAACCTTGGAACTACAATGCGAGATTGTCCGCCGGCTTGCTAATTTTGCGTTCTTTAACGCTTGGTATTTCTTCCCAAATTGGATCATCTTCAAAGCTTTCAATTTCTCAACAAAATGTTGTTATTAGACATTATCCTATATACTTTGAAGCAGGCTATTTTAGGGTGTTCAAAAAAATTGATTTTCAAACCGGTTTGGCTTTTGTAACCTCCATAACCTATCTTTACGATGCTTCAGACAACCAAAGACTCAACGGCTCAGAACGCGCTAAATTTGGTGTAGGCGTGTTTGCTCAAATAGGTTATAGAGTATTGCCGATGATGGCCCTTACCTTTCGCGCAAGCACTGATTTATTTTTTAAGATAGACCGTTATAATTGGGAAACGAGTCCTATTTTCTATTATGGGTCGGTTCAACCTTTTTTTTCCATAGGTGTGCAACTGTACACTTCGACAAAAATACAACATGAGCATAAATCGGTTCTGTTAAAATAGTTCTATTTATATATTCTTGACCGTAGATGACCCTTTTGGTAGTAGTTGTCGGCTTTTTTGCGTAAAAGCGGACCCGCCTCTTAGTTTTTGAGGCTGTAGGAGGTTATAGTAATGCAGGCCAATTGGGCAACAGTTATAGGATTGGCGCAACCCGCAGGAGCGGCGCCTACCTCTTCAGAGGGAACCACATCAGTTGAGGGACAAGCACCCGGTGCTCCTCCCGGGCCCATGGGCGCCTGCGGAGGCCAAGGAGGCATGTCTACTATCATTATGATGGCAGCCATGTTTGCTATTTTCTATTTTCTTCTTATTAGACCGCAATCCAAAAAAGCCAAGGAACATCAGAACATGCTGGCTGCGCTTCAAAAGGGAGATGAGGTAGTAACAGGAGGAGGTTTAGTCGGTAAGATTTCAGGAATTGCCGACAAAGTAGTAACCTTAGAAATCTCTGAAAAAGTGCGAGTTAGAGTTCTTAAATCGCAAATCATAGATAAATTTAAAGGATAATCAAAGGAAGAGGGAAATCTCGTGGAACGTAAGTGGTCATGGAAGGTTATTTTTACGGTGCTTTTGGTCTTTTTGGCCGGCACAGCATCGCTTACCTCTCTTAAGAAGCTGGGGTTTGTGGAATCTCTAACGCTTCCCGCCAAACTCAATGACTTGTTTGAGGGAGTAAGCTTAGGTCTGGACCTGCAAGGCGGTTTGAGATTGACGTATGAGGTTGAGGTAGAAGCTGCTGTTGAAGATCAAAGAGATCGACTGGCGGATGAAATGATTCGAGCTTTGGCAGACAAAGCCGAATTAAAAAATGTAAAATTTGATCGAGGAACTGAATCATTTCAAATTGACCTAATATTTGCTTCTCAAGCTGATAGGGAATCACAAGATACTGCTGAGGTATTAAAGGATTTTCGTCAGGTAGCAGTCATTGAATCTGCAGAAGGGTCTGTCGCTCATATGCGAATGGTAGAACAGGAAGTTGAGTACCGCAGAGAAATCGCGGTTAAACAGGCTGTGGAAACCATTGAAAATCGTATTAATGAGTTGGGGCTACTGAATACTGCGGTAGTGGCTAAGGGAATTGACATCATTGTTGAAATTCCGGGTGTTGACGAATCACGCATTTCTAGAATTAAGCGAATTATCAGCACCACAGCTCGCCTTGAGTTTAAAATAGTCGATGAACATGGATCTAAATTCTTCTTGGACAATAAAGACAAGCTTGCAGAGGACGGTCCTATCAAGCTGCAGCGAGAACAAGTTCGATCAGGTAATGAAGATGTATGGTCATACTATCTCGAAGCGAAAAACGTTCCGAAGGGCAAAACCGGTTATCAGATTTTAAAGGAATTTGTTGATACTCTTGATATTCCCAATAATCGTTCTGTCGGTTTTCAAGAAAATCAAATGCTGGACGAAGCCGGAAACGCCACTGCTGATGTAACCTGGAGAACATTTTATTTGGAGCGGACTGCTGGAATTACCGGTGAATATGTGGATAGCGCAGGCGTAAGGAACGACGAGCAAAAAGGAAATCCTTATGTATCGCTTACTTTCAATCAAAACGGTGCCGGTATTTTTGCAGACCTAACCGGAAACAATGTCGGAAGACGAATGGCTATTGAACTTGATAAAAAAGTACAATCAGCTCCGGTAATTCAAGAGAAAATCGGCGGAGGATCATGCCAGATTACTCTAGGCTACGGTGACTATAATACTCTTTTTAGAGAGGCACAGGATCTGGTGGTAGTACTTAGAGCCGGTGCACTTCCAGCACCGATTCAGCCGGTAAACGAAAGCACAGTAGGACCTGCTCTTGGTGAAGACTCAATAGCTATGGGTAAGTTAGCAATGGCAGTAGGCTTCCTTGTCGTAATGATTTTTATGTTGATATACTATAAAGGCTCCGGTGTTGCTGCTGATATAGCTTTGCTTACTAACGGCCTTTTTATTTTCGGAATTCTTTCCGGATTCGGTGCGACCTTAACCCTGCCGGGTATCGCCGGTATTATTCTAACCATCGGTATGGCGGTGGATGCAAACGTTATTATTTACGAGAGAATTAGAGAAGAATTGACCGCCGGAAAGAGCCCGAGATCGGCTGTTGATGCCGGATACGGCAGAGCGTTTTGGACGATTTTCGACGCCCAAATTACAACTCTTATCGCAGGTGTGGTGCTGTTGCAGTACGGCACAGGGGATATTAAAGGATTCGCCGTTACTTTGCTTATAGGCATTGTAACAAGTATGTTTACTTCAATTTTCGTCAGCCGCATTGTATTGGACTGGATGACCCGCAATAGAGCGGAAAGACTGAGTATATAGACATGCAGTTTTTCAAAGATAATATCAATTTTGATTTCATGGGTGCGCGGAAGACATTTCTTGTCGTTTCCGCTATTGCGGTGGCCGTGTGCGTTGTTCTAACGATAGCAATCGGCCCCAAATTCGGTATCGATTTTATGGGCGGCACAGAAATACAGGTGCGCTTTAAAGAAAATGCAGATGCCTCTCAAATCAGGGCTGTTTTAAGAGACATTGGTTTTTCGTCAGCTGAGGTCGTATCAGTGGGAAGTGAAGGAAAATCTTATTTGATTCGTCTTCACACTGTATCCGCCGTTTCGGCAGAGCAGTCAGAAAAAGCCAAGAAGTCTTTTCAAGAATCTCTTAAGGGTTCTGAGATTAGCAAATTTGATTTCTCTCCCGGCGGCGACAAGCTGACTATACGCATTAGCAAGGAGCAATCAATTGAATCGGTTGAAAAGGCCGCTGTTGAGGCGAATTTATCTTTAGGAGCAGCCTTAGAGCAACCGAACAGCAAACAAGAAAATGCGGAAGCCGGCGCGGTTGAAACCAGCAAGAAATGCAAGAGCGTTACTTGTACGTGGCCGTATCAGAATTTCTTTGTTTATGAAATTTCGCTCAAAGGCGTTTCTGATCGGATTATGGACGGATTGAGAGCACAATCATTCGGCCAAAATGCAGAACGCGAGCGCTCGGAGTGGGTAGGTCCTAAAGTCGGACAACAGCTTAAAGAAGCAGGAATTTGGTCTGTTGTTTATGCTTTGATTCTCATCATGATTTATATTGCTGTGCGATTTGACTTGAGATTTGCTCCCGGAGCAGTTGTTGCTTTGATTCACGATGTTTTCATTACTGTGGGAATATTTACCATTGCCAGGGTTGAATTTACGCTAGGTACCATTGCGGCTCTTCTTACAATCATAGGTTATTCTCTAAACGATACCATCGTTGTGTTTGATCGAATTAGAGAAAATATGAGCAAAATGAAAGAGCGAAGACTTGTTTCTGTGATAAATATGAGTATTAATCAAACACTAAGCAGAACAATTCTAACCTCCTTGACAACCTTGTTTGTTGTAGTTGCTTTGTTGACCATCGGATGGAATACCAACGTACGCGATTTTGCCTTTGCTTTGTTGATAGGTATTATTGTCGGTACTTACTCCTCAATATTTATTGCCTCACCTATTGTTGCTTGGATTGACAGTCGATTTTTTAAGAAAACCGAATAAGTTGGTTTCAGAACCGACATGGACAGTAAAAGGATTTGAGCCGAAGCTTGTTGCTCATCTGGAGCATTCTTTAGGTCTGTTGCGGCCCACTGCCAAATGTTTGTATCATAGAGGAATAACCACTGTTGAAGATGCTGAAAAGTGGCTCAATCCGAAGTTAGCCGACCTTGAGCGCCCGGAAGGGATGACAGATCTATCAAAGGCCGTTTCCCGAGTTGCAGACGCGATTGTTAGAAAAGAACGAATAGGAGTTTTTGGCGATTACGATGTAGACGGTATTACCAGTGCTTCAGTGGTTTCGCAATTCCTCAACAGTGTAGGAGCTGCTACTTATACCAAAATCGCTGATCGTTTTCTGGGTTACGGTCTAAGGCCCGAGTCGGTTGATGATTTTGTTTCCAAGGAATGCACTTTGATTTTGGCAGTAGATCTTGGTACAGGAGATTATTCTGCTGCTGATAGGGCTCGTACATTGAATACCGATTTAATTGTTATCGACCATCATCGAGTGGAGGGGGAATTTCCGGAGGTATTTAGTTTTATCAATCCAAAAAGGAAAGACTGTGATTTTTTAGATAAAACTCTTGCTGCGGTAGGGCTGTCTTTCTATTTTGCTGCCGCCGTACGTACCGAGCTATGCAATAGAGGAGTAATTAGAAAAGACGATTTGGAGATGCGCGAATTACTAGATTTGGTGGCACTTGGAACAGTTGCTGACGTGGTAGCCCTTCGCGGAAATAATCGAATTCTTGTTTCTCACGGCCTTAGATATTTGTCAGAAACATCGCGAATAGGTTTAAGAAAACTTATTCGCATATCAAAAATTAGATCTTCTAGAATTCGGTCCGAACATATAGCTTTTCAGCTTGCTCCAAGACTTAACGCTGCCGGTCGAATTGGCAAAGCAGAAGACGCATATCATTTGTTAGTAGAAAACAATCCGGAAAAAGCAGAAATTATGGCTTTGCATCTTGATAAATTGTCGACTGAGAGAAGGCGTTTGGAGAATGAGGTTCTTCACGCAGCCAGACAAAATTTACTTGATAGTTTTGATTCTTCTTCTCCTATAGTCTTTGCAGCAGGAGACGGATGGCATCGCGGAGTAATTGGTATAGTTGCCTCTCGTTTAATGGAGGAAACCGGTAAGCCTGCTTTTATTATGGGGTTCGAAAATGACAATGAAGAAGGTACCGGCTCTGTTAGAGGTCGCGGACGATTTAATGTCTATGACGCCTTATCATATGCATCTGATTATTTGGTCAGATTCGGCGGTCATAAAGATGCTGCAGGATTTACTGTAAAAAAGAATAGTCTGCGAGGGTTACAAGAATGCCTTTGCTCTTATGCTTCTAAGGTCGATATGTTCGTTGATGATGGTATATTGGAATGCGATGATACCTTAAGAGCAAATGAAATTGATCCTGCTCTTGTTGCTGAAATTGAAAAACTTGGACCGTTTGGAGCCGGTAATCCTGAACCTCTGTTTGACATTGACGGTTTATATGTTTTGGACCAAAAAGTAGTCGGAGGAGATCATCTTAAATTGCAGCTAAAAACTCCGTCAGGACATATTTTTGCTTTTGGACCGCGCATGGCCGGATTGGCAGGAAAAGTCCCTCCTTTGATTAGGGCCGCAGCCCATGTTGTTTTTGATGAATGGCGAGGAAACGGCGAACCGGAACTCCGTTTGGCTGCGCCGCCAGTGGAGGGAAGTTAGGTAGAAATATTAGTGATGAGTGTCGGCATCAGCTTTTTTGTTTTATTTCTTTTTGCGATAAGTTGTAAGGAGTCCAGTCAAAATCTATCAGTCACAGATGGTAAAAATGAAGAAAATGCAGAAACTGAGACTTATACAGAAACCGTCGTGGAGAAAATTCCAACTGTGCCTAGTTGCGAAGAAAGATTCAGCAGTCTAACGAATTCAATTTATCAAAAAGATCTTGAATTGTATTATAAAAACCTACCGTACATTGTTTCAGAAGTAAAAGTATATCCTGTTTTATATCTAAAAAAGCCAATACCGGTAAAGACTGTAAGTGCTGTCACCCAAAAAGGTTCCAAAATAATTTCCGGTATCGAAAATATAAGAAGCGAGCTAAAGAACAGTGTAAAGCCGTACTTGGCTGTAAGAAATTTTGCAAAAAAACATGTCAAAAACAAGCAGCTAATAAGAGAAGTCTTTTTATCTCAGGGCTACTTCTTTGACGATAATATTGAATTTGCAAAGGCAATGGTAAGGGAGCTTAGAATAGCAGACCTATTTGACGATCCGGTTGTTTTTCGTGTTAGGAATAATCGTATTGAGAAGCTGACTCGAAAATCAGAGGAATATTTTGACTCCGATGGGAAGCCGGCCTTTTTGCATTTGAATGAACGACTGTCCGCTGAAGCAATTGAGCGGAACACTCTATTTCATTTAGATTTGACTGTGCCTGCATTACAAACCGGTGCTCGACGTATTATTCCCAAGGTTGTAGATGAAAATGAAGCTTGGGTGGAGCTAATATTTCCGTCGGGAAATATTTTCCCTGCTTTGATTGGTTTGGACGAAGGAAACACTAAAGTCCTTTGTATAGGTAAAGATCAGAAATCGCTGACAGAAGAGAAAAAAGATGCTGCGTTTTTTTGGTCTCAAATTCAGTCCTTGAAAAAAGCAGTCGATCTTTTTGTAGAAGAGCGTCCGATGTTTGATGAACCCAGTGATGAACCTGAAGGAGAGCAGGAAGACGGAATTCTAAGGCAATCATGGAAAGAAGCGTACTTCCAGAAAAAGAAAAAATTTTTGGTGAGAGAGGTTGAATATGATGTGTTTAACAAAAAAGGAGCTCCTATTCCTCCTCAAGTTTGTGCAGACTATGTTTTTGATGTTTGGGAAAGAGCTTTTGGTACATGGTATGTCTCAAAGAATGAACAACCCTCCAGAAAACAAGGCGTTGTTGATTTTAGCCAAATACAGGGACTAAATCGGCGTCATATCGCATCTGTTCTCGATTATTCGATTCAAAGTGAAACAACATCTCCTTTTGAAAGGTATGATATTCCTCGACGCAATTGGGTGCCGTTAAAATCAATGAGACGTTTTGTTATCAACTTGTTGCGTTTTAAAGCCAAATATAGAGAAGGTGACATTTTAGTTATACATGGTTTAAGAGACGAGGATGAGAAAGAACATTTTCATACTGTAATTATTTTGGAGACAGACCCTATTACAGGTTTTCCGACAGTTGTAACTGATAATCAAGGACGACCCCGAATTACAAGTCTCAAGACTGCAATGCGTTCAGCTCCAAGAAGATCTATAAAATATATTTTAAGAATACACCCTAAACTAAACAACAGTAGCCAAATCGCATTAAAAGAAAACGATGAATGAAAAAGTAAACAATTCAAAATCGCCTCGTTGGTCCAAATTTGGTATCCTATTGGGTATAGGAACAGCTATTTGGCTTTACGCAATACTAACTGAATCAAATCTTCTTCCCCATGGCAGTGATGCTCCAACATGGAAACTTCAGTCAGTTGAGTCATTCGGCAAATTCCTCTCCCTTGATGAACTTAAAGGTAAGGTAACGGTACTTGCTTTTTGGGGGTCCGGCTGCGCTCCTTGTTTGCAAGAGATGGATGAATTGGAAGCAGTGTGGAAGGATCTAAAAAACCAAGGAGTTGTTGTTGTAGGCACGGCCGCGTGGGGAGAGAATTCAGCTGAAGCTATGAGTGTGAAAAGTAGAAAAAAGGTAACCTATCCTTTTGTGCTTGGAACCTCCGAAATGATAAACGCCTATAAAGTAGCAACTTTGCCCGTTCTATATATTATTGATGCCGAAGGCCAAATTGCATCCTCTCACCAAGGTTTTACCGATAGAAAAACGCTTAAAAGAGCAGTTCAAAAAGCTCTTTCTGATCAAAAGGACTAGCCGCAGTCGGTGAAAGTCCGGTAACAATTCGAGCTTCCTAGTTTCAATGAGTTTAAAGAAGACGAAATACTGTTCGGCAAACCACAATTACCTAAATCAATCCACGCTGGATGCGCTTGTAGTATATATTTTGGAGCGTATCGGTCCCACAAAATCCATAATCAGCGTGATAGCGAGCTCAACATCTCCCGCTTTCGTGTTGCACCGTATGGGCAATACCAACGGCGAGCTTGTGGTTACCTATACTATCACTCGGATGTCAGGTGATTCCTTTATCGGCGCTGTGGTTTTCGGTAACGACTTGTAAATGGTGCTACCTTGTAAATGGTGCCGGGGTCACTGAAACAAGGTCACTGAAACAAGAGCTTCTCGCCAGTTTGCATTTACGCTCATATTTTCATTTATTACAAAGAATCTCTTCCTTCAGCCTTTTATACTCGACTGTAAAATACGGCTCCAGTAGCGCTTCTCGATAGTCATAACCGTAGGCTCTTCTACATACTGCGGCCACGGGAGGGGCTTGTACTCTTTTTACTGTTCCAAGACCTTTAAATAGGGTCCACCAGCGCTCCAAATCGGCGATGAATTGCTTTTCGTTTGCAAAAACTTCTTTAACTTTAAAATCCAATCCTAATTTTTCTTCCAGCGTGCCGTCCTTATACCAGTTGAGAATGTCCTCGGGAGATGCCCTGTTCCATCTTTGCATAAACGCTTCGAAGAGTTTGTCGTGATAGGGATAATGCAACGGGTCTCCTCCGCCTTTTTCAGGATTTTGCGCTTCGGACAGTTCTGCTGTCGGACGTATTTCAAAAATACCTTTTGGAATAGCTTCGAATTTATATACTTGCTCGTTTAGATACTTTCCCAAGGCATAAACTTGACTCTTCCACAGATCAGCTAAAGGAGCCATGAACCCGGCATGATCTCCGTACATCGTGGCGTACCCAACCGTAGTTTCGGTTTTGTTTGCGTTGCTGGGGAATACTCCTCCAAAGGCTGCGGCTGCGGCTGCCAAAATACGCGAAGAGCGGTCCCTTGCCTGGATGTTTTCTAGATGAAAAGAGGTCAGTGCAAGGTTGTTGTTTTTGTTCTGTGCATCAATGTTTAAGCCGTTAATTTGGTTTATCGTGTGCGCTACGCTGTCTTCTATAGAAATTATTACATATTTGGCTTTTAAATTTTCGGCCAGCTTTGAGGCCAATGACTTGGTTGTGTCTGTATTATATTTTCCCGGCATATTTATAAGCAGTACGTTTTGAGGCCCCAATAGATCGACAAACAAAGCTGCTGAAACGGCAGAGTCGATACCGCCTGATATGCCTACTACAACTTTTTCTAGTCCAAAGCGCTCCATGTATTTTGACATCGTATTTGCAATACACTGGTAGATACGCTTGGCTTCAGACTCATCTGAGTCGTACATGGGTACAGGTGTGTCTGAAAGTTCTACGGTTAAAACAGCTTCCTCAAAGGACGGTGACTGAAAAACCGTTTCGCCTTTTTTGTTGTATAGCGTTGAGTTGCCGTCAAAACTAAATAAAGTTTTGGCATTGTTTTGCATTCCTGTGCAATTGACATAAACGAGGGGAACTCCTAAATCTTTTGCCTGTGCTGAAAATACACGCATTCTCTTCTGCTCTTTTGCTAGGGTAAAAGGAGATGCGCTGAGATTTATAAGCAATGACGCCCCGTTTTTTACTAAAATTTTCGGTACATCAATCTGATAATCTTGATGCCATCCGTCTTCACAGAGAAATACACCCAGAAAAATTCTAGTTGAGCCTACGTCGACGGAAATAGGCTGAAGCGCTTTTGACAAAGGTATTTCAAGTTCGTCGGCTAATTTGCGGGAATCATAAAAATGGCGTGACTCTTCAAATTCTCTGTAATTGGGAAGCAAGGTTTTTGGTACAAAGGGCAACGCAAAAACTGGATGCTGTAATAACTTTCCTCTTTCAGATACATAGGCTGCATTAAAACGTCTTATCCTTCCGTCTTCTCCTCGCTTTGAGCGATCTAAACCGACATTTCCAAAACAGGAAATTCCGTCTTTGGAAGCTGATGCCAGCTCCTGTCCTGCTGCCAGACAGTCTTTTATAAAACTTTCTTCTTCCCATAGATCGCCGACCATATATCCTGAAATGCATAGTTCGGGAAATACCGCCAAATCTGCTCCGTCCGAAAACGCACGTTTTTGGGCATTAAGGCAGGTCAAAAGATTTTTGTCCGGTCTTCCCGGAACTACTTCTATTTGTGATAAAGCTATTTTCATAAAGGTTCTCAAAAAGAAAGTCGGCAGTTAAAGCCGGTGTGAGAAAAAGTTACCGGCAATACCGTTACTGTTTTGCGTCGATTCTTGCTTGAATCTTGTTTCTTAACGCTAAAAGAAGACCCAGAGTGATAAAGGCTCCCGGCGGAAGAATCATTACGAGAATTCCCGGATAAGAGTCGCCGAACAAATTGATTTTTACTTCTAGATCGTTCAACACCAAAAGGGTTAGCGACCCTGAACCGATAATTTCTCTTACCGCGCCTAATACGAAAAGAGCCAATGTAAAACCTATCGACATTCCAATTCCGTCCATTGCGGAACTCAAAACTCCGTTTCTGGAAGCAAACGCTTCAGCTCGTCCGAGAATTACGCAATTTACTACAATAAGAGGAACAAACAGTCCGAGACTTCGCGATAGATCAAACATGTAGGCTTTTAGAGCCAAATCCAAAATGCTGACAAATGTGGCGATTACCACGATGAAAATTGGAATTCGAACGCTTTTGGGTACAATGGAGCGAATCAGGGAAATAATAATATTGGAACAGAGAAGCACAAAAGCGGTGGCAACGCCCATTCCTAAACCGTTAAAGGCTGTCGTGGTAACAGCTAATGTGGGACACATGCCCAAAAGCAAGACCATAACCGGATTTTCTTTCCATATGCCTTTTGTAAATTCTTTTAACAAACCGGCTTTATTTGGCATTGCATTCCTCCGTTGAGGGTGTGCTGTTCTCTATTTTCTCTTTACTCGACATAACAAATTCCCGAGCATCGGCTATGCAGTTGAGTACTGAGCGGGAAGATATGGTAGCACCGCTTATCGCGTCCACATCGCCTCCGTCCTTTCTGACACTCCACTTCATGTCTTGCGGACCTTTTCCGACCAATTGTTTTCGCCATTTGCAATCTGTAATCTCAGAACCCAAACCCGGTGTTTCTGCGTGTTGAACAATCTCAAAACCCAAGACTTTTCCTTCGGGACTTAATCCCACCAAACACGTCAATGTTCCCGAGTAAGCTTTTTCGCCCACAGCTGACAGTGCATAACCGACAGTTGTATCGCCCTTTTTGCAACGGAATACCTCTCTGCCGTTTATGCAGACCGAATCTTTTGCGGGGTTGTTGTCAAAACCGGCCTCGGAAGGCTTGCAAGGATCAGGCTCTTCGAGATTGGTAATTACCTTCTTGAGTTGCTTATCCACCATCTGAAATCTTTCGGTTTCCTTAATGATGGGCATGGCATGATTGCTGAAAGCTGCCAATCCCAGAGCTGACACCGCAGAAAAAAGCGTCATTACCGCTATCATTCTCACGCTTTCCATTAATGACTCCCCATAAGTTTCTTAAAACCGAACTTCTTAGGTTTGGTAAAACGATCCAAAAGAGGCACAGTAGCGTTCATCAACAGCACGGCAAACGAAACACCTTCGGGATATCCGGCCCACAGGCGAATTACCATAGTCAATATTCCGATTCCGGCCCCAAAAATTATTTTGCCCATGGGATGAATCGGACTTGTTACATAGTCCGTCGCCATAAAAAAGGCACCTATCAGCAGACCGCCTGAAACAACGTGAAAAACTGCGCCTTCCAAAGACGGTTCGCCTAGACCGAAAAGAGCGCCGAATACAGCAGTAGCTGCAATACAGGACACGGGAATATGCCAAGTAATTATTCGGGCGGCGATTAAAAAGATTCCGCCCAGAATCAACAAAAGAGCTGAGGTTTCTCCAAGAGAGCCGTTAACCGTACCCAAAAACAAATTTTTCAGAGGTACCATTTCTTCGGCAGCCTTGGATCCAAAGGCCTGCAGAAGGCCGAGAGGAGTAGCAGCCGTAATAATATCCACTTGATCTGAGCAAATATCAACAGCTTTACCGGCAACATCTAGAGGGGTAACCGGATTGCCGAAAAGCTTTTCCCCTGTTCCTCTGGGAGCGAGCCACATAGTCATAGGTTTTGGAAAAGCGATGAGCATAAAAACTCGACCGGTCATAGCGGGATTAAAAGGATTTTGTCCGAGACCTCCGAATAATGCTTTTGCTACAACAACGGCGACAAAGGTTCCGGCTGCACAAATCCAAATCGGCAGTCCCGGCGGCAATGTGAGCGCCAGTATTAAACCGGTCAAGACCGCTGAACCGTCTTGAACGGTCACAGGTTTTTTCATTATCAATCCGGCGGCAGCTTCGAAAATTACGGATGACAACACGCATGCGACTATTACAGTAACGGACGGCAAACCGAACAAGTAGACCGAATAGCCCGCAGCAGGAAGCAAGGACGCCGTTACTGTCCACATAATTTGCGATGCGGACATCCCTCCTTTAATATGGGGAGAGGACGAAATATAAAACTTGTTTTCCATAAATCAGGTTTCCTATTTTTTTTGCCTTTTGGCCGCGATAATTAGAGCTTTACCCAATCGAATTTTTTGAACTAAGGGGATGCCGGAGGGACATCCGTATGCGCAGCTTCCGCATTCCATGCAATCCATCGCGTCGGCGCGTTCTGCTTCGTTAGGCATACCGGCTTCGGCAAACAAAGCAATCTCTGTGGGAGATATTCGCATGGGACATGCCCTCAAGCATCGACCGCAACGAATACACGGTTTGGGCAGCTCCGTATTTATGTCTTCTTCTTTAAATAATAGAATGCCGCTGGTTCCTTTAGTAACCGTTGCCGAATCATTGTGCATGGAAAACCCCATCATAGGTCCTCCTGCTATCAATTTGCCCACCGAACCCAAAGAACCTCCGGCAGCTTTTATTAAATCAGAAATAGGTGTTCCCACTCTAACCCTAAAGTTGCCTCCTAAGGCTATTGCTGTTCCCGAAACTGTAACAACTCGGTCCACAAGAGGCTGACCGTTTACAACGGCATTTCTAATTGCAGCAGCAGTGCTTACATTGTGAACTACACATCCGACGTTCATTGGAAGACCGCCGGAAGGAACACGCCGCGATACACATGCGTCTATAAGCTGCTTTTCGGCACCCTGAGGATATTTCACCGTCAACGGTACAACTTCGAGATTTGTTCCCTTAACGGCTTCTTGCATGACTTTAATTGCGTCAGGTTTGTTTTTTTCAATGCCGATCTTTCCGCTTTTGGCACCCAAAATTTTAAGAACAATTTTCAAACCTTCAACGATGTCGCTTGAATGCTCCAACATAAGACGATGATCCGCAGTCAGATAGGGTTCGCATTCGGCACCGTTGAGAATTACTGTATCAATAGGATTGTCTTTGGGAGGTGACAGTTTTACGTGTGTGGGGAAAGTAGCACCGCCCATGCCGACGATGCCCGCTTCGGCTATCTTTTGTTTTAGATCGTTTACATCAGCGGTTTGCCAATTTGAAATTCCGTTCATCGGTGCTGCGCGGTCTTCCCCATCGTTTTCGATTACTGCGCATAACACGTTGACACCCATAATTCCCGGCCTAGGTTCAATGGCAGATACCTTTCCGGATACAGATGAATGCACTCTAGCCGAGACAAATCCTCCGGCAGATCCTATCTCCTGACCCAGCAGCACTTCTGCTCCCACTTCTACGCACGGTTTAGCCGGTGCACCGATATGCTGTGCCATTGGAATGATAACTTGAGCCGGTGCCGGAAGACTTGTAATTTGCATAGTCTCTGTGCGAGACTTTCCGTCATTCGGATGAACACCGCCTTTAAAAGTTAAGCCTTTCATGCTTCACCTTTTTTCGTAACATCGGACTCAAGAGCCTTTTTCTCCGCCGACTTGGCGGCAGCCTTCCTAGCTTTTTCCGCCTCTTTCCAAGCTTCTCTTTCGCTATTATGAGCTATGATAATTTGGGGATCAGTGACCCATGAGGAAAGTTTTATTACTCGTCCGTCGAGAATACTTCCTTGAGGACAAACAAAGCGAATGTCTTTGTCGATTTCTTCTTTTGATGAATAGTCCACACGGGACAGCGCCCCCTCTACGACAAAACGAGAAGATTTCTTTGTGCAGAGCTTACAACCTGTACAGCCGACTTCGCAGGCTTCTTTTACGGCTTTGGTTTTGTCAGGATTAACACAAAGCACATGCACTTTCTCGGAGGCGTTTACCATCCGAATTATATTTCTGGGACAAGATGCAACACACTGTCCGCATCCGGTGCATTTTTCTTCGAGAATATAAGCAATACCTTTTTCTGATATCTCAATGGCATCAAACGGACAAGCTTTCTGACAAGACCCCAAGCCCAAGCAGCCATGGAGACATTTTTTGGGTCCTCCTACCAAAGCATGAGCAGCGAGGCAATCGGAAATACCAAGGTATCTCGAACGGTCAGGAGCAACGGTTGAATCGCCGCGGCAGGCTACCAGAGCAATCTTTTTGACCATTTCGCCCACTTCTACTCCCATGATTTTGCCTATCACAACAGATAACTCAGGACCTCCCGGAGGACAAAGCGAAGGTGCAGCCTCGCCGCTAACCAATGCGGCAGCATATCCTGAACAACCCGGATATCCGCATCCGCCACAATTTGCTCCCGGCAAAATTTCCATTAGCTTTTCTTGTCGAGCGTCCGTTTCCACAAAAAACACTTTTCGGCCCGCCGCTAAAAGGGAGGCCAAGAGAACGGATATTCCCGAAAGAATTAAAACAGGAATGACAATAGGTGACATCAAAGAAATCCTTTTTCAGTGGGCCTGACCCAGTCCTGCAAAACCCATAAAAGCCAGCGACAGTATTCCTGCTGTAATAAAGGCGATGGATGCGCCTTTAAAAGACTTGGGAATATTGGCTGTTTCCAGTTTTTCACGCAGACCGGCAAAAAGAATTAAAGCCAGAGCAAAACCCAAAGCAGCTCCGATAGAGTGAAACATTACCTCAACCAAACTAAGCTTTCGCTGAATGTTTAGAACCGCCAGGCCTAGTACCGCGCAGTTTGTTGTGATCAACGGCAAAAAAATACCCAATGCCTGATACAGAGAAGGCGACAGTTTTTGTATTGCCATTTCTGTTAATTGAACCGCAGAGGCAATAACCAAAATAAATGCAATTGTTTGCAAATATTCAATATTATTAGGAGCAAGAAGAAATTTATTAATAGCAAAAGTTAAAACCGAGGCAACTATCATTACAAACAATACCGCCATGGCCATGCCGAGGGCAGTGCTGATTCGTTTTGAAACACCCAAAAACGGACAAATGCCCAAAAACTTTGCTAAAACAAAGTTTTCTGTAAGCATGGCCATTATTACAATCAGTACAAGTTCCATATTCAGTTCCCGATTTCTGTCAAATCGGCCCTATCGGCCCGCTGCATTTATCAACCTAACTGCGAGTAAGGTCAATTATATTTCCGACTAAAGTGTTTTGATGGTGAACTTATTGTGGGTGTGTTTGCTGTTTTTAAATATGCGACAACCTACAAAATAACAATGTCTGTTATAGAGCACATTATCTCTATTGAAACCTCTGTTGCGTCTCCGGTTTCGAGCATGTCACATGCAAGATCACAGAATTGTATTGCAGTGCGGGTCTCATCAGTCCATGACCATCCGGTACTTGCAGCACAGTTGTCATCTCTCGGTACAGCCGTTCCGTCAAAATATACGTTAACCAGATCCAAATTTACTTCTTCCGGATCGAAAGTACCTATTTCATAATTGCAGCTTACATGAACTGACGCACCTATTATGTTAAGTGCTTCCTCCAAAGCAGGTCCGTCCTGAGCGTCAAAGAATTGCGTGAATTCGGTTCCTCCGCTTCCTGCTATTGCATTTAGCTGAGCCGGCTCGGCCTCGTCTCCGAAACCGATAACGATTGTTTTAATTTTGGTAGTTTCCAATATTTCAGATGTAAGAGAAGAAAACTGCTCCGGAGTAACAGAGCTTCCGCCGTTTCGAGTAGGAACTCCTTCTGATTCACACGAGTCAGCTCCGTCTGAAACTACCACCAAATAGCTTTCGACAGTACCGTCCAGAAAAACCTGTGCATGTAAAGGATCGAGATATCTTTCTAATGCTAGATATAGAGGAGTTCTTCCCCCTCCTGTACTGGTAAACGGACCCATTGTCGCCATTAAAGAGGCTATTTCATCTATATTTCCCGGTCCTGTATCCAGGGTAGCAGACGGTGTCGCTGTGCACTGTTGTCGGCCGTTAGGATCAGAAAAGAAATCAACACCAAAATCAATATCGTTTCCCCATGTGTTGACCATGTTTCCGACCGCTGTTTCCGCGAGATTCCATTTAGGAGTACCTTCAACAGTAGCTGTCATTGATGAAGAACGGTCCTGTAGCAACATAATGCGTACCGGAATGCGTTCAAGGGAAAGCCCCAAGGTTTCACATATTTCAGGACCGGTGTCAGTTTCGACATCTGCATCCGCATCTGTATCAGAATCCGCATCTGCATCTGCATCTGAGTCAGCATCCGCATCAGTGTCAGTGTCGGTGTCAGTGTCTGAGTCAGCATCCGCGTCAGCATCAGTGTCTGAATCAGCATCCGCATCAGCATCACTGTCTGTATCAGAGTCAGCATCGGCATCTGCATCTGCATCAGTGTCGGAATCGGAGTCAGCATCAGTGCCTGTATCGGTATCATCAAACGGCACCTCCGACGAAACGTTGTCCTGTTTTTCTGTATCGGTCTTTTCTTTGTCCGTATTAGAGGAATTAGGATCGTAAATATATTCTTCCGCACCCTGTTGTGTACAGGAGAGTATAACGGTTCCCCAAATAATAAATAAAAAACCAAAATTTCTATAACTCATAAATCGCCCTCCTTCATGCATAGATCTTCTCTCATCCGTTCATGCTATGTATCGTACGAATACTTTTCTTCCAAAAAAAAATCTGCAGACTCCAATTTGTGTATTTTCTGCAATTCGTGGTGATATTGCAATAATAATACAGTATACCCGCATGGGTGTTGTCGGTTCAAATCCTCCGAACGTTGACTTCAATTTTTGAAAACTCTTTTAAATAAGAACTACAAAAATAAGAATCTAAGAAAAGCGCGTACCCGAAGGAAAATAAATTGAACATTTTTTTTTCTTCGATGCACTTATACTAAGATTTAGTGTTTTAGGGAGAGAATTTTTACTCACTCTATATAGAAAAAATCCTTTTCAGCGGAAGGGCTTCTTGTAATGTATAAACTTATACACACCATTAGGTGCAAACTTGCAGTAATAGCAGTATTGCTCGCAGTTGTTATTTTTACCGCAAAATGTACTGAATACATTCCTGGAGAAGAGGATGAATCGGATTACTACAGCAGCACCGACGCAGACGCGGATGCCGACACAGATACCGATGCAGACGCAGATACCGATGCAGACGCAGATGCAGATACCGATACCGATGCAGACACAGACGCAGACGCGGATGCAGATACTGATACCGATGCGGATGCTGATGCCGACGCTGATAGCGACGCAGATACTGACACTGATTCAGATGCGGATACGGATGCCGATGCTGATGCCGATGCCGATGCCGATGCTGATGCAGATGCTGATGCGGATGCCGACGCTGATGCGGATGCCGACGCTGATGCCGATGCTGACGCAGACGCGGATACTGATACTGATACAGACACAGATACTGATACCGACGCAGATTCGGATGCAGACACAGACGCAGACGCGGATGCCGATGCTGACGCAGACGCGGATGCCGATGCTGACGCAGACGCGGATGCCGATGCTGACGCAGACGCGGATGCCGATGAGTGTCCTGATATGAGCAGCGCTGCGGGGGCAACAATCGTAGACAGCTCTAACCACTCTGCATACAACAATCCCAGATGTCTTACATCCGGTTGCCATGTATGTTCTAAAGCGGACATTAGTTTTGCGGCCGAATGTGCGGTATGTCACGGCGGAAACGGCGGAAAATCCGTCATATGTAGACGAAACAATAGAAGTAACTGCGGAAGTTGTCATAATAACCCTCACGGCAATACTGTCGCTTCAGGTAATAACAACACCCACTGCAATGCTTGTCATCAAAGGTAGGACAAATCTGTTTAATAAAAAATCTATAAGCTTTTTGGTTGTTTTTTTGCTAAATTGTGAAGTTATGTAGAGCTTCCAACGTTAATATAGACAGTGCAGTCATTGAAATGCAGGAGTTAGAATATGAGAAGGTTAATATTTCCGGTATTTTTTATAATAATGTTTATCAGCGCGGTTGTTTTTGCGGATAAAAAGCTAAACAAAGATCATTTAGGCTTAAAAACCAGAGACGGTGCCAAGATAAACTGTATTTTGTGTCATACAACAGCCGCTATTCCAAAACAAAAGGGTGCTCCTTATAAACACCTTTATACCAATCGACTTTGCGACGGTCCGGGATGTCATCCATTGCCTCAAGAAAAGTAATATTAAAAAGTTGTAATTATTTGTTTTTGCCGGATTAAACAAAGAAGAAATATTCATTATGAAACTGGGTAAGCTGAAATTTCTGCGACTTACTATTGAGATTATAATATTATTGTTAATTACAGCATCGTTCTTTTCTGTTCTTCCGGACAGTTATCATTCACTCCCGACTCAAACTCAATTTTTACCTGCTTTAATTTCTTTTTTAAGCGAAGGGTTGCTTCCTTCTTTAATAATAGTTGCCTTACTTCTCGTTATTACGGTTGTATTCGGCAGAGTTTATTGCTCGTTTTTATGTCCATTGGGCGGCTTACAAGATCTGCTGATAAGAATTAGGCGTTTTAAATTGGGAGGATTGATCAAGAAGAAGAAATACTCGTATCACCCTGCCTTTAAAAAACTTCGCATAACAATTCTTGTCTTGTCAGTTGTCAGTCTTGCTTCCGGAGGTCTCTATTTTTTGGGTTCTTTAGATCCCTACAGTATTTTCGGAAAATTCATCTTTTATATCGTTAAACCTGCGTTGGTGTTTTTCAATAACAGCGGTCAAACAATTTTTGAAAAGTTTGATATCAATACCGTTACAGCTATGACCTATCCTCCCGTTAAAGCAGCGGCGGTTATTCCGTTTCTTATCATTTTTGGGATGATCGTTATTCTTTCTTTAAAAAGAGGACGATTATATTGCAATACGGTTTGTCCTGTAGGAACATTTTTGGGTATTTTTTCTAAAAGGTCTTTTTTAAAAATACAGCTTAATAATTCCAAATGTGATTCTTGCAGAATATGTGAGCGTTCTTGTAAAGCTGAATGCATTGATTCGGTAAACAAATTTGTAGACAATTCATCGTGCGTCAAATGCTTTAACTGCCTCAAAGCATGCAAAAAGAACGCGGTAGTTTACATTCCGACAAAAGTATTCTCGGCTTCATCTGATAACCTCAAATTGGGGAAAGATTTTTCTCGAAGAGAAGCTATCTATTCTGCTTCCGGTGTATTGGCTTTTTTGGGTACAAATCTCCTGCTTGGAACTAAGAAGAAGTCCATGGTAGACAATATTCCCCCTACTCCGCCTGGAAGTATCAAGCTACAAAGTTTTAAACTCAAATGCTCCTCCTGCTATCTTTGTGTCAGTAAATGTCCGACCGGCGTTCTCCAACCGTCCTCGTTTCAATTTGGGATAGAGGGTGCTTTCATACCTTATATGGATTTCGACGCAGGATACTGCGACCATGAATGTCGAGAGTGTCTGGAAGTCTGTCCTACCAATGCAATTATGCCGTATATTCTTGAGCAAAAACAGCGCATTCAAATCGGAAAAGTTAAGTTTACCAAAGAATTATGCGATGTTTACAAGAGCAATACCAATTGCGGAGCATGCGCTGAGATGTGTCCTACTGATGCATTGAGCCTTGTTCCGTTTAAAAGCGACTTGGAAATTCCGAATGTTAAAATAGACACATGTATAGGCTGCGGTGCATGTCAATACGTTTGTCCGGCTCAGCCCCAAAAAGCAATGATTGTGAAAGCCGAGCCTGTTCACAAGGAAATAACTTTGTTGAAATCAGTTTCGACCGAGAAAAAAACTGACGGGTGAGTTTATTTTTTTTAAGATTAGCAGTATTGTCGAACAGAAAAGTTTTCTGATAACAAAGAATGTCTGTAATTAGTTGATATAGAGGAATTTGATGGCATACCGTTCAGGTTTAATGGTCAAAACATTTATACTGATAAATTACCTATCGGCAATCGGTTGCGAGGGAACACTTGCAGACGGAATGCCGAGCGATATTAGATGCGACGCATGTCACAGAAGTGATTCCAACCCTAATCCTGTCCTATATCCTGATTCAAATTTCAACAACGGTTTGTATTCTGACACAGATCTATCAGCTGCTTCAGCGCAAAATCATTTAGTTCATCACAGAAGCGGCGTTACCTGCGATGCTTGCCACCTTGTACCCGACCGTTTGGATTCTCCAGGCCACATAAACGGAATGCCGGCGGATGTTACTTTTACGGGTTGGGGAATCCCTGAAGGAGCTGATAACGCAAGCTGGGATTATGAAACAAAAACCTGCTTCAATACATATTGTCATGGAACACTCCTGTTCAGAGAGGGAAAGCCAAATCTCAAATGGACCGATTCTCCTTCTGCAGGAGGACTATCATGCAATGATTGTCATGGTCAAAGAGGAAATCCGCCTCAAACAGGTGCTCATTTAAGGCACGACAAATACAACATCGATTGCTCTGTTTGTCATATCGTTCCTATTACAGTCGGCGCCGTCGGTCATGTAGACAAACCACCGTCAGAAGTTATTTTCGGTGCAGGTTCTTTTTCTAACTTTTCAGTTGCCAATTATAATTACAATACAAAACGATGCGAAAATATCTATTGCCACGGAGCAACAATTGCAGGGGGTCGAAACACCAATCCTCTTTGGCAAACCCCTCTGTCTGAGGAACCGGCCTCTTGCGACAACTGTCATGGATATCCGCCGTCAGACGATGTTCATCTTTCGTCGATGACTGTATGTTATATATGTCATACTCAAACACTTAACGAGGACGAAACCGTCAATTGGGCAAACGGTTTTCATATTAACGGCGTCAGCAACAGTGACTTTTAAAAGTAGTATGTTGTGAAAAATAGGAGAATAACGAGGTTGACAAATAAACAAACAAAGCCTGCCGCAGATCAATACTCGTTAATGACTGCGCATTATAAGTCAACTCGGTTAATACAGGTAATTCTTGCTGTAGCGGGTATAATGATGTTTGTGGATGCAAAGTCCAGTGCTGATGAGTCAACCGAAGTAGAAACTGTAAGCACAAGCGCAGATGACAGCTCAGGCGACAACCAAGAGCAAAAAGAAGATGAGACTCCGATTGGTTGGTATTTGGACATTTTTGCAAAACAAGAATACAGATTTCGATATTCTACTGTTCCCAAGGTAGAATCGACAATTCTCGATGGCGGAAGAGATTCCACAAGAGACCTCAGCCGCGGAGGTGATCAAGATTTACATTTGTTTTTCGGCGGAAGCATGCGCGACTATAAGGACAGATTCTATGTTACAACGTCCATGGGACTTTTTGCGGACATCGACGGTTTTGTATCTTCAGGACAGGCATCTACATTTTCCTCAACAAATGAAAATGCAGCATCTACTGCTTCATTGGTCAACAGATCGCACGAAGCAGTTCGTTTTGACATTTATACTTTGTCAGGAGAGTACTATTCCAGAAAAGTTCTTGCACTGGCACGAGTGGGGCGTCAGATAAGCGAGCACGGCAAAACAGTTTCTTTTGACGGCGCGGCTTTTGACCTTAGACTTTACAAGTCCTATCTCGGTATGTTTCTGCTCGGCGGCAGATCCGTTCATTTTTTTGAAACCGACCCTAACCTTTACGAAGACTGGCTTGCTTCAACCGGTTTTGTAATAAGGCCGCTTAAAAACCTGAAGCTGGAACTAGAATATCGAATGAACGCTGAAGACTCCGCAAACCACAATACTCTTTTGGACGGAGTAACAGATATTTCAAATGACAAAATAACAGATCACACCTATGGAATATCTGCCTGGTATCATTATGGAGATTTTTTGTATTTAAAAGGATATTTTCGCGGTTTGGGAGCCTCTGCGGCAGATGCCGGCGGAATATTCAACTTGGATTTTAATCCTATCGAAACAAGTCTGGATTTAAGAGTAGATGCTCAATTAATGTCATACAGACAAATAAATGAATCAGACAACCCGTACTTTGCTGTTTTAGGAGAGAGCCTTCCGCACATTCGCATGAACGCGGATTTGAAGAAGAGTTTTTCTCAAGACAAAGGCATTTATACTATGCATGTCGGCTGGGCAGCCAGAATGCTTACACAAGATGTGCCGTCTGCTTTTAATCGTGACCACGGCAGGGTTTATTTTGCATTTGACGCAGCCGATATTGTTTTAAAGGGGCCTTTTATTTCAGCCATTGCAGAGTTTCATTATGATCATCAAAATGACTCTAATCGTATCATTACCGTAGGAGGCTCAGTAGGATACGACCAAAAGCTTATTCGATTAGAGGCGGGCACTTACTACAATAGAGTAAAATACACCTATTATGCAGATGTAAATGAGATTGAAGATGTAAGAACATACTATGCGGACATTAAGTTAAAACCCATAAAATGGTTTACTGTAAGGGCCAAATATGAGTTGGAACAATTTGACAGGCTTATTCATACAGCAGTTCTGACCTTAACACAGGTATATTGAGGAACGACAATGACAAAACGAACCATAATAGCAGTTCTTTCAATTGTCGCGGCCGCAGCTCTTACAACAGTTTGTAAGTCTTTTTTTGCTAAGGATCAGCAATGGTTTTCGCATAAAAGACATATCGAGGATTACAATTCTGATTGTGAAAATTGTCATAATATGAAGGCTGATCCTCCTGTTTTTGGGGGAATGTCAACCTGTGAAGGATGCCACGATGAATCACTGAGCAAACCTGTTTTAAAACACAAAGCCAAGCGCTACGAGATAATTTTTTCGCATGATTTGCACAACAACGTTGCTGTGTGTACCGAATGTCATGAGACAACAGCAAAGGACAAGCAAAAACGAAACATGCCGATGCAGTCTTATTCACGATGTTTGTCCTGTCATGAAGAAAATGCAATTCATATTTCGCCTTTTAAATGTTCGTCCTGCCACAAACAAACCGACAAGCAAACCCGTCCTGATAATCATAAGAAAACCTGGCTTCAAAGTCACGGAAAGGCAGCGGAATGGAAACTGGACAAAGGACACGGAAACGACTGCATTTTGTGTCATAAGCAATCGGAGTGTCAGACCTGTCACAGGACGATGAAACCCAAAAATCATACCGGACTGTGGCGCATGAAAACACACGGTTTGTCTGCTTCTATGGAAAAGGAGCGTTGTAAGACCTGTCACGAAACAGGAGTGTGTATAACATGCCATCGCAATACAGCACCTCAAAACCATCGAGGAACGTGGCGACGAGCTCACGGAATCTCAGCCAACACGTCACCGGAAAAATGCAGAGTATGTCATAGCCCATCCTTCGGCTCTTCAGTTAACTGCGTAGAGTGTCATCGCGGCAACAGATGATTCTTTGTCTGTTTGGGTAAAATCCTAAGCTTTAAAGACAAACAGTAATGTTGATTTCATAGGTGATTCGATTCTTCTTTCTCTTCGTATCATCATCAGTTTTTGACAAGCTGTTATTGTTTTTTTTGTTTTGTTTAGTAAACAGCTTGATATTGAGATAAAATCCTTTGTTTATTTAGAGGAGATGCATTTTGGAATTAATAGACATAATAAAAAACTACATCAGTTCTAACCCGCTTGTTTCCGCTGCTTCTATTATTATTATTGCTTGGTTGGTAGCAGTCTTTGTAAACAAAGTTGTACTTCGCGTTTTTCTCAGGCTGACGCTAAAAACAAAAACCACGATTGACGAAGAGCTGGTTCAAATAGCATCAAAACCTATTTCTACAACGATTTTGCTTATAGGTTTTGAGCTTGCACTAAAACATACGTCTCTGTCAGCTGACATTGTGTCTATTACTCGCGGTATAATAATGTCTGTTATTATTATGATATGGGCTGTTGCCGGTATGAAAATGGGAAAAACCGTTTTGGGTGCCATGGCCAAAAAAGCCGGCAAGGAAAAGCTGGTTCAAAGCAGAACTCTTCCGCTGTTTGAAATGGCTGCCAAATTCATTATAATAAGCGGAGCCTTGTATGGGTTTCTTCTTACTTGGAATGTTGATGTTACTGTATGGTTGGCATCGGCCGGAATCGTCGGTATTGCGGTAGGTTTTGCTGCCAAAGACTCCCTTGCAAATTTTTTTTCAGGTATTTTCATTATAGCTGATGCTCCTTACAAAATAGGTGATTTCATAATTTTGAGCACAGGAGAGAGGGGACAGGTTACAGAGATAGGTATTCGCTCAACAAGAATTCTTAACCGCGATGATATGGAAATTATTATTCCCAACGCTGCCATCGGAGCTGCAAAAATAATAAATGAAACCGCAGGACCGTACACAAAAAGACGTATAAAGGTTAAAGTAGGTGTTTCATACAACAGCGACATCGATAAACTACGAGAATTGCTTTTACTAATTGCGGGTGAATGTCCTCTCGTAGTTGAAGACCCAGAGCCTCGCGTTAGGTTTAGGGAATTCGGTGAATCTTCATTGGATTTTGAGCTTCTATGTTGGATAAACGATCCTGCGGACAAGGGAAAAGCAATAGACTGGCTCAATACTAGAATATTTAAGAAATTCAAAGAGGAAGCCATTGTAATACCTTTCCCGCAACGGGATATTTATATGAAAACTATAACTTGAGAAAGGAACGAGGCAAATATCTCGTCCGCCTTCGTTAAGGCTTCGGCAAGATCATCGACTTTGAAGGTCCAGAAACTCGCTATTTTGTAAATTATCCATATTTCGGTTCTGTCATTTTGAATATTTTTGTTTGTTCCGTCGATCTCTTAGCTTTTTCAGAAGTGACGCTGACAGAATTCTTACTTCGCCAATTTCATGTCCTCCGGCTGTCATTTCCAGATAGGCTTCAGCTTCCGGTCCGCCGGCTGATGCGATTATCTCTAGAATCCTTACTTCCCCTCTAATGTTATTTTTCGGAATAGACTTTAGTATTCTCTGCACGTGAGAAGAATCTGCAATTTTTTTAAGTGCAGAGGCTGAAGCTTCTGCAACTTCCTGTTTAGGGTCTTTTAGAAGTTCGATTAGAGGAGCAACGGCAGCTTTAGATTGTTTTTTTTCTAAAAGACGAACAGCCAGTATTTGTACATCTGCTTCTGCCGCAAATAGAGACTCTATCCATACTTTTTCTGTTCCCTCTGCAACCCTAAGCAGTTCGCGAACAGCAGTCGCTAAATCATGGAGCGCTTGCTCAAGTACCTGTTGTATAGGTTTGTCCCCTGACAACAAAGCAACGATTGAGGTCTCAATGGCTAGATCTTTGTTTTCGGTCGGTATTTTTATTTGCAGGAAAAGCTCAATATGATGCTTGTTTCCCGTTAGACGACCTTGCAGTACAGCAGGCTTGGTTTCAAAATTGACCGGTTCAAGCTTTTCAAAAGCCTTTTTTGCAGCTTTCTCAAATTCTGCCTCTAAAATAACGTTTTCAAAATCGGTTTGTTCTGTCCAGCGGACACTTCCTATTACAGGTATTTTTTTTGTCGTAGGTGTTTTTGTAGGTGTTTCTGTAGACTGTGTGCTGCAAGCAAGAAAGAGAATAGTCCCAAAACAATATTTGGATATCGGCGTCATTTAGCTGATCTTTTAGCAGCCGCCCATTCACTGATTGTAGAAGGTAAAGTTACCGTTACATCGACAATATTGTCGTTTTCATCAATCTGTGCATTTAAAACAGGAGATAAATACGCAGTCTTATTCTTCACACCTATTCTTTGCATTACCGATTCAACATCTTTTTGCCACGCGTTGGGAAGAGGACCTCCGTCCTTGTCTATTAGTGTTTGCGTTTCATTTAGTAAGTCCAAAGAAATCATTCTTTGAAGATCCCCCAAACGCGACGCTATGTGATTTCTCGCCGCTCCATAATCAAGAATTTGTACATAATAATGTTCGTTATGACGTTTAACTGCAATGACTCCGCTTTCTTGTAATCCTCTAAATACAATGCGCCGAGCGACAACCTGAGCACCGCTGCCTATGTTAGGATTGCCGGATTGCAAAGCCTCTTCCAATATACGACTGACATATATTAACAAAAGAGCATCGGCGCACTCGGGTTCGGGTATAAGACCCAATTCAACAGACTTTTGATCAAAAGCAAAATGAAGCGCCGCCAGGTCAGAATGGATTTCTGATAACACATTTCTCAACGGTGAACTTCCAAAATCAGATATGGCTGCTGAGGTTCCGCTTTTCCTTGTACCTGCCTGATATCCGACCGCATATTTTAGAATTAGGAATGCAGATAAGGCAGCCTCTCGCCATTTTAGGCGCAAAGCAAGCGTTTCGTCATCGAAGGAAAAGGCTCGGGCTAAAGCTTCACCTATGGTCTTTTCTCTGCTCAAAGCAGCATTTAAAAATAACATCGTTTTTGTCGTGGTAAAACGGTTACCGTAGGTAAGTGCTCCTTGATCGACAACCTCGGACCATGGCGGAGTTGACACAACAAAATAAGCTTGAACATTGGGCGGTGATATATTTTTCCGCGGACGTATGAACATTGCATTTCCCGGAAGAGTTCTTTCGTAGTAGGCAACTTCGTTTGCCGCTTTTTTTACCGACAACGAGCTGTCCTCGTCTATGCACACAGCAATTACATGAAACTGTTCGGTGAGTTTTGTGTCTTCGGCAAGAAAATCTACACTTTTAGGAGAAAGAGCCAATTCGCACAAAACACCGGGTTTATTCATATGCTCTATATATTTTGTATATTCGACAATGTCTTTTGTTAAAAGAAAAGAAGACAATGCATTTATCGAAGATGAATCATTCATTGATAGCAAAACAGAAATCTTTTTCAAAACAGAGACTTTTTGCTGGGTAAAAACAGCTGCCATATTTTGCGATGATTCCTTTTCTTCCTTACTTTCGGTATCCTTGATGCTACCGAATAATACCGGACGAAGAGACACAAGAAATCGATCCAGTCTTTCAAGCTGATTATAGCCGAGTTCTTTTTCCGCAACGGTATCAAGACCTAAATCATTCCCTTCTGTAAGCGCAATTTGCGCAGCAGCAGCAAATTCGCCGGGAATAAAAGACGGCCTAATTCTTTCGAATGTCCACGCATCATTGGGACCGTTGTTCAGAAAAAAACTATCTGAGTACTGTTTGATTTTGAACATTATTTCACTGGGAACTTTTGAGCTGACATCGGATACTGCTTGTAACACATTATTAAGTCTAATTCCGGCAGTATCTGTTGTCGTGAGGCGAAGAGTGTTTACTGTCTTTTCCGCCTCAGCGAGATAATACAAAGCTTTCTTCTGCTTTATTGTAAATTGAGCAAAATCGGGAATCGATAGCGGGACGGCTGTGATGTCGTCAAAAAGATCATTAAGCAAAGGATCAGATTTGGTTTGCGGTTGTTCTTGTTTAACAGAAGCTGATTCTTCCTGTTCCGGCTTGGATGAACAACCGTTCAAGGCAATCGGTTCGCATCCCCCAAACAACGCTGCTATCGACAATAGTAACAATTGTAAACGGAATGCAAAACTCATCATAATTCACCGGTTAAATCTGCAAAGCACTATATCTTTGGGTTCGGACAACTCAGAAGGATAGTCCGAAGTATAGTGTAGTCCGCGACTTTCTTTCCGAAGCAAAGCCGATTCAATTATTAGGTCTGCCACTGTTGCAATATTGCGCAACTCCAAAAGATCCGACGTAATATGATATTTCCAGTAATAGTCTCTTATTTCTTCGAGCATCATTTCGGAACGTCTCTTTGCTCGCAGAAGTCGTCTGTCAGATCGCACAATTCCCACATAATTCCACATATAGCGTCTTACTTCGTCCCAATCTTGAGATACCACGACATGCTCATCACTGGGAACAGCACTGCCAACCCGCCAGTCTGAAACCTCTCCATAGTCAGGTCTGGGTATGTCAGAAACGCACTCTGATGCTGCATGAGCAAACACTAAACCTTCCAGCAGCGAATTCGAGGCCAATCTATTTGCACCATGAAGGCCGGTGCAAGCAGTTTCGCCTATGGCAAACAGCCCATGAACGTTTGTACGCCCAAAAAGGTCTGTCTTGACTCCTCCGCAACTATAGTGAGCGGCCGGCACGACAGGAATAGGTTGTTTGGAAATATCCACACCGAATGTTAAACATGCTGCGCTGATATGGGGAAACCTTTCTGCCAAAAAAGAAGCTCCAAGATGAGTTGCGTCTAGAAAAACACAATCCTCTCCGCTCTTTTTCATTTCATGGTCAATGGCTCTGGCAACAACATCTCTGGGCGCCAAATCACCTGCTTCATCTGCATCCTTCATAAATGCATAACCGGCAATATTTCTAAGCACAGCTCCTTCTCCCCTAACCGCTTCGGAGATAAGCTGTCCTTTGGCTTGGGGATGAAAAAGAATTGTGGGATGAAATTGTAAAAATTCCATATTTGACACTTCAGCGCCGGCTCGATAGGCCATAGCAACTCCATCTCCTGTTGCCACATCGGGATTAGAAGTATATAGATAAACTTTTCCCGCTCCTCCGGTAGCCAATACTGTTGCACGAGCAAGTATAGTATGCACCTCTTTTGATTTAATATCGAGCACATAGGCACCCATGCATACACCGTCAGGTCCTCTGTTAGGAACAATTAGGTCGACAGCCATATAGTGTTCTAGAATCTTAATGTCACTTCGGCTGCGAGACAAAGCCAGCATGGCGCGCATTACCTCTTTTCCCGTGGCATCATCTGAATGTACAATTCTCCGTCTGGAATGTCCGCCTTCCTTTCCAAGATCGAGTTCTCCCGGATAGCCGGACCTTTCGGAGAATTTAACTCCCATTTCAATTAGCTCTCTAACTCTTGCAGGACCTTCTTCCACACACTTTTTAACTGAATCCAAATGACATAAACCTCGACCGGCTGCCAAGGTATCTTTTATGTGTTCATCAAAGCTGTCTTCAATACTGAGTACTGTAGCAATACCGCCCTGGGCTCTCTCTGTAGAGGATTCCTCAGCGGTTCGTTTACTAATAACAATAACTCGGCCTTGGTTAGCTATACGATTGGCAAAGGTTAGTCCTGCTATACCGCTGCCGATTACAAGGAAGTCGCATTCGATTCGCATGGCACCTCATTTAATACGAAATTTTCATATCCTGCAAGCAGGGCATCGGTCAGTCGATTGCCGATTATTCTAGCACCCTGATCAGTAGGATGGATATAGTCACCGCCGGCAAGCCCTCGTTTTACCCATTTCGGCATACTTCCGTTTCCGCCCATTGCCGAAAAAGTATTAAAAAAAGCGCAATTTTGTTCTGCTGACACTTCTTGTTGAACGCGAGACAGCTTTCTCGGCATTTTCTTTGATTCAAGCTCCCCTGATTCTGTCATGGTTGCCTGATCCATTGGCCCCATTACCAAACATGATGCATCGGGTAAAGCCGCTCTTATTCTTCTAAGAAGTCCGGCCAGTTGCTCCTTATAATAATTAAGAGACAGCGCATCGTTGTTTCCTTCGTTTGCTCCGCACATCATGATTACAAGATTTGGATTTCTAAGACGTAGCTCGCTTTGAAAATGCTCGGGATCTATGCGGTCAAAATTTGAAATACGTGCTCCGTTAACAGCAATAGTATCATAAACTACTCCGGAAGAACCGTTTTCTATAACGACACCGAAAACACGAACCGGACCGTCGCCTTTTGTTCTTATTGTCAATTTAGCAGGTCCGATAGGCACTTTAACAATATGATGTGCTGATTTCTTTTCAGCAGAATTTGTTGATATGCTTTCTCTAAATACATCATCAATTAATATATCAAAAGTACCGCCTTTGGGTTGTACAAGATAAGAAAGCTCAAAGGTCTCAGCAATTTTTCCGAAATCACCCTCCTCAGCCGTTCCGGCCCAGACTGTCGCTCCTTTTGATTCCGTTTCAAAGGCTACCGCACCCAATCCCATCAACCCGTCTTTTATCGGATCTGCCGACATAGGACGAGCTCGCCATTTGCGATCCGCTCCGTGTGTAACTCCGATATGTCGATACCATCTCCAAGGACGTCCGAGAAGTACAAATCCATGACCTCCGTCTCCAAATCGATCCTGAAGTCTGTTGCGAACAGCGTTGGTAAGTTCATCCGTAGTCAAAATAGAGTCACCGTAATGAATTACACGCACAGCCTGATGAGTGTTTTCATTTTTCTCCAACTTGTGCAATGCATTGTAGAAAGCATACATTGCCTTAGTCGGATCTTCTATTGGAACATCCGCTTTGACCGAAGGAGACTGAAACTGTTTGTGCTCCACAGAAGCAGCACTCCTGGTCAATTTATCGAAAAACTCATCTTCCTCTTTTCCTGAAAGAGAAATAATACCTTCTGAATTTTCGGGCTCATCATCGGTATCAATCCCTTCTATATCTTGAAGGCGAGAGCATTGTTGATAGGTAACAGCAGCACCTCCGAATAGTACAATAAAGGCAACTGTACAAACGGATTTGGAGGGAATACTTAGAAACAAAGAGTTGAAATAATCATTCATACCGGCAGGCTTTGTACAACGAACAATGAAATCTCTAAATCACTTTTTTTGAAATTTTTAGAGCACATAAATTAATGGTTTTTTATAAACTCACAACTGTTGGAAACTAAAGTTATCAATACTCATCAGTGCCGTATCATCCTCACCGGAAAAACGAAGATATAGATCGTGAACTCCCTTGGTTTGTTTGATACCGCAAACAAAATTTTTCCATTTTTGCTCTCCCTTTGTAGAGTCAACTTTACATGATCCTATTTGTTTACCCTGTAAATCAGAAAAAACATCGCAGCCGTTAAGGAAAAGATGGATTGTGCCGCCATCCGCTGCATTGGAGGCTACTTTTACGTTAAAGACATTCGCACCTTCGCCAAAGTTGACTTGTGAATAACCAATCCAATCTTCATTGTGAATCTCTGTTACCGCAACTCCGGAAGTTTCGCCGGATTCAATAACAAAACCTGTTTTAATACCCCTTTGATCAGCAATGGTTTCTGCTTCCAGCTGCGAAAAAGCATCAAGAGGTTTAAGTTGCGCCACTTTGCCGTTTTTGGCAGGTGCGGTTACTATTTTTCCTTCGCCATCAAAAGAAAGATAATCGATTGCAACACTGCGCTGGAAGTCAGTATAGCCGTCTCGGTTTGCTAAAACTCGATTGTGATAGAAAATATACCACTTACCCTCATATTCTACAATTGAGTGATGGTTGTTGTTGCCGTTGTTATTATCCGGATTCGGCAATGCTGTTCCTGCATATTCAAAGCCGTCCATCGGATTGTTGCTCATCATATAATCTATTGTAATGGACGGGTTCGGAGTAGATGAGTATGACAAGTAATAAATGCCGTTACGTTTATTCAAGAAAGCAGCTTCAAAGAAATCAGGCGCAATAATTGTTGTTGCCGATTCGTCTGCAAGGCTAATCATGTCTTCGCCAAGTCTAATTACACGAAGATTGTCTCCGGTGTCCGGCATGCCGCCGCCGAAGTAAAGATAAGCTTGTCCGTCATCATCCACAAAACATGTAGGGTCGAAAACCCTATCCACGTCTCTTACTCCGGGTGTTGATCCTGTTATAAGCGGTTTTCCGATTGCATCAACAAAAGGACCGGCGGGATTGTCTGAAACGGCTACACCTATACTGCTTCCGCCGTTTGGAAAATAAAGATAGTATTTGCCGGTAACCGCGCTGTATGCAGCATCAGGAGCATAGAACAGTGCTGCCCAGGATACATCGGCAGCCTTAAAAGCAACTCCGTGGTCCTGCCAGTTCACCATGTCATCAGATGAAAATATGTGATAGTCGGTCATGTTGTAGTCGTCTTGATCATCCAAATCATGCGATGCATACAGATAAATTCTTCCGTTAAAAACCTTTGCGGATGGATCTGCTGTGAATATATGACTTATAATCGGGTTTTTGGCAAAACCGTTCAAACCGGCATATTTTATCTGAACCTTCGGCTGTTCAGGAATTTCAATAATAACTTCCGGTATTAAATAAAACGCAGAACACTCAATATCATCTCGGTCGGTCGCACCGTCGCCGTCGTTGTCAATTCCGTCCTTACACAACTCTTCGGTGTTCTCTGCACTTAAGCCATTGCTTTCATCGTTGCCGCAAGCCGACGAAATTACTATCAAGAATAAAATTCCTACAAAAAACATATTTGGTTTCATTACATCTCCTTATAGAACCCTCGATTTTTGAATACCATTTATGAAGTGTACTTAAAACCAAAAATCTGCTCTTTAAGCAGCTGTACTACTAGCTTATTTTTACAGCCTGAAAGGTTCCTGTTTTTGGAAGAGATGTCAACAAGTCGCTGAGTTGTTCAGTATCAAAGGGCTTTTGCAAAAATCCCATGGCGCCTTGTTCCAACATTGTTTCTATTCTTCCGTCTCTGCTATAGCCGGATGAAATAACAACTTTGGCATTTGGATTTAACTCACGAATGTGCTTAAAGGTTTCTTCTCCGTCCATTCCCGGCATTACAAAATCTAAAATAATAATAGAAATACGCTTTGCAGAATCTCGATATACTTGAATTGCTTTTTCTCCGCTGTCCGCCAGAATAACATCATAACCTAAACTCTGAAGTAATCGTCTATTAGAAGACAAGACCAGAGGTTCATCATCCACCAGCAAAATGCTTCTGCCTGTCGGAGCTGACGGAAGTACCGAAATTCTTCTTTGAACCTTAATACGCTGTTCCGACACAACTGCCGGAATAAGGAGAATTAAAGCAGTACCCTCCCCGACAGTGCTTCTAAGCAGCAGTCCCCCTCCATGATTTTTTATTGTCCCATAAGCCATTGATAGTCCCAGTCCGGTTCCTTTTCCGGGTTGTCTGGTTGTAAAGAACGGCTCAAACACATGTGTTATTATTTCGGGGTCAATTCCGCATCCCGTATCTTTTATTTCTATCATTGCATAATCGCCTGAATACAATCCAGCTTCTTCCAGCAACGCAGAGTCTTTGTCACCGCAATTTTTTGTAGTAATAGAAATTGTTCCGGCCGATTCAATCGCTTCAGCAGCATTAATACAAATATTCATAAGAGCTTGTTCAATTTGACTTTTGTCACCGTAAATTTGATATAATGAGTCATCTAAATTGCATTTAATGTTAATATTCTTATTAATTATAGGAGTCAGCAGCTTTATTGACTGCGCTACAATATCGTTAAGGTCGACAATATCCTTTACATAAGTCCCTTTGCGTGCAAATCCTAACAGATTTCGTGTAAGATCTCGTCCTCTTCTGCATGCGCTCAGAATATTTTCAACATCTTCTCGTTCAGAAGTTCCCGGTTGAGTTATTGTTTGAAGCATTGACGCCGAAGACATAATAATTCCAAGAATATTATTCATATCATGAGCCACTCCCCCGGCAAGGGTTCCTATTGCTTCGAGTTTTTGTGACTGAAGGAGATGCTGCTCAAGTCTTTCTTGTTTTTCTTCCGCTTTAATACGGTCTTGAATTGCCTTTCTAGAAGTTCCTGCAGAATCATGAAGAACGCCGAATCCGACACCTATAAGAAGGTTAATAGTAATACCGAACGCGCCGTGATTAAGTACAGTACCGATTGGAAAACCTAAATAATATTGGGCTAAAAAGGTATCAAATGAAGCCAATAATCCTACTGCCGCACCAATTTTTTTCCCAAATAGAATTCCTCCAGTAATTGATGACATTAGGGTTAAAGCAAATACTCTGGATTCAAAAATAGGAAAGAGCCTAATCAATAGTAAAAACTGCAAAATAAGAACAAGAACAACGACAACTATCCTAAGCGGCGTATCAACAAGTTTATTATAAGAACGTTCTGTTTTGTACGAATCTGACATACTATTATTATACGTTCTGCTAACTAATCAGCAGAACAAATTGCTGACTTATTATCACTTTCAATCGCAATTTCAGTAGTTTTGTATATATAGCAAGCGATTGAAACCATGCTATGACGCTATGATCTGTCATATAATTCAACAATGTGCAATGCTCCGCCTGGACAATATTGTGCACATAAGCCGCACTGTTTGCATCGATTTGAAACAAATATCAACTCTTCTGTTTCAGGTTCTCTGCGAATAGCTGAGTCGGGGCACATCAAAACACATAAATTGCAACTCTGTAAGCGGCGAGCAAGTTTTTTTGCCTGCATTTTTCTTGCTGAAACAGGACATACAGCCTCACAAGCCCCGCAAAGAACACATGCTTCATCATTTGTTTTGTCAAACGCAAACGACTGCCGGCACTGATAGGAACGTCCCATTGTCTCCAATAAATTGCATTTTATAAAAAATTTTGAGACCTGCACACATCGACCGCACAGTATGCAACCGGAGTTGTTTGGTTTTGATTCTTGGCTTTCTGTTTTACTTTTAAGGAGATTGTGAAGAGTTCCAATCTCTTTCAACTTAGCTGCATTAGGTGCTTCACTGAGAAGCCACTCCAATATATTCTTTCTGTGATGAACTATTGTCGGCGTATGAGTCTTTACAGATATCGACTCTGTAATTTCATAATCACATGATGATCTAATTTGGGTTCCATGTGAGTTTGTTATTTCAACAATACAAAGACGACAGGCTCCTGTCGGAGGAAGAAGAGGGTGTCTACACAATGCGGGGACAGCGTGTCCAAAATCGTACAGTACATCTATAAGCAAATCGCCGCGCAAACATCTTACAGCATTTCCGTTAATAACAATTTCAACTTCATTTCCTTTTTCCGATGATATGGACGAGAGTTTGGCAGGTATCAGCTCACATGAGGGACATAGTTCTTTATCATTGCTATTCTTTAGGCATTTCCAAGAACAAGTTGACGCTGATATGCATCTTTCTTTGTCCCATCGAATAATATATGTCGACTTATCTTTCACAGACATGAACTTTTGCACTGTTGAGCAAGTTCTACTCCCAAAAGAAGTGACTTAATAATTTCTTTTTGATTAAACTGATCTATTGTTTTTGCGGCCTCAAGCAGACCGTTGACATTGACGATGTCACATAGCGTAACTGCCGCCGCAAGCATAAGTATGTTTGTTTGCTCCTCAGATATATTTTCTCGCATAAGCTCGGCTTTACAGTTTAGAGAAAAATGAACGTAGCCTAGGTTTTTGACTATTTTATTTTCACAACCGTCGGTTAAAACCAATCCGTCTGAACGGATAGAATTGATATGCTTATCAATAGGATTGTTTGACAACGAAATTAATACATCCGGCTCTGTGATATAGGGAAAATAAATCGGCTCATCTGATATGATCACATGAGCCTCAACATTTCCGTTTCTAACTCCTGCCCCGGTTTTGGAAGTTTGAGCAACATGTTTTCTTGACAGGAATGCCGCCTCCGCAAGCAAGACAGATGAAAATATTGCTCCGTGACCTGCTTTCCCGACAATTAGTATTCCAAATTCACTCACAGTTTCGTCTCTCCGATAATAAAGAACTCCTTTTGTTTCTCCAAAGCTAGAGCAGATGCTTCTTGCCCTGAAACGCAAAGGGCGTCGAGTTTTTTATAAAGCTCTGAGGGTGACAAAAGTTTGTTTCGTTTGCCGTATTGAGTCGGACATGGCGATAGCGCTTCAACAAAAGCAAAACCGGGAGTTAGAATGGCTCTTTCGATAGCGGTACTAAGATCTTGCGGACGACTGACAGGAAACCTGGCAGCATAGGCTGCGCCCGCTGCTATAACCAACTTGCAGGCATCAAAAGGACGCTCACCTGAACCGTTCAAATTTGTAGCAGTAATAGCGTTTTTAGGAGTAGTACATGCGGTTTGACCTCCGGTCATACCATAAATTAAATTATTTGCACATATTACAGTAATATCAGTATTGCGCCTGGCAGCGTGAATAATATGATTGCCGCCTATTGAAAGCAAATCTCCGTCTCCTGATACGACAATTACTAAAAGTGAAGGATTAGCCCGTTTTGCTCCTTCTGCAAAAGGAACAGCTCTTCCGTGAAGAGTGTGAAGTGTATCAAAGTTATAATGTGGGCTGGGTATCCAGCCTGCACATCCGATACCCGACACAAAGAGTACTTTGTTTTCGTCAACAGAAAGTCTGTCGAGAGCTCGTAAAATTGCGTTTGACAAAATCCCGTGCCCGCAGCCGGAGCAAAAAGGAGTGCCTTCAATTCCGGTTCGCAAATATTTTTCAACTGATTTTATCATAACAGAGTGCCGGCAAATTCAACTAATCGAGATGGCAAAATAGGATTACCGTCGGTTTGAGTAAAAGAATGTACAGGAATATCAGTGCAGCACTTTAACAGCTCCGCCGACATTCCGGTATTGAGTTCAGGAACGATAAAAGCACGAATACAGATCGGTACGTTGGAGATTGCTTTTTTGGGAAACGGCCAAATAGTTCGTGTACGAAGTAGACCTACTTTAAAACCATGTGCCCTCAGAATACATACTGCCGCAGCAGCTGACCGCGCAGAAATGCCGAAAGCAAAAAATGCAACCTCGGCATCATCGAGAAACATCGATTCCGTTTCGACAATTTCGTTTTCTCTAAAAAGAATCTTGTTCATCAATCGAGAAACCAGGTTTTCGTGACAGATCGGATCATCAACACGTCTGATACCTCTTTCATCGTGGGTAGACCCAGTGACGAGTAGTTTTGCTCCTTGTCCGAAAGCAGGAAGAGGAGGAATGCCGACAGGATCTTCCGTTCCAAAAGGCGGAGAATTTGTTGAACGATCTCTATTAAAAATATCAATACTATCAGAAATAGTTACAGGTTCTCTAGCATGAGCGATGGATTCATCAGCAGCGACTATTACGGGAACTCTCAAGGTTTCAGACAGATTAAAAGCTCTAACGGTTAGCTCGTACATTTCTTGCGGTGACCACGGACATAGCGCAATAGGATGCACATCGCCGTGTGACCCGAAGCGCATTTGCATGATATCTCCCTGCGCTGTTCGGGTCGCTTGTCCGGTGGCAGGACCGGCACGTTGTACATCAATAATGACAATAGGTGTTTCTGTAAAATAAGCATAGCCTATACATTCCTGCATAAGAGAAAAACCGGGGCCGGAGGTTGCAGTCATAGCCTTAACACCTGCCAGAGAGGCTCCTATCACAGCAGAAATAGAAGCAATTTCATCTTCCATCTGAACAAAGACCCCTTCGTGCTGCAAAAGAGCAGCCGCTTCTTCCATAATTTCACTGGAAGGCGAAATGGGATATCCTGCAAAAAAACGACACCCTGCACGATAAGCGCCCAAAGCTGCTGACTTATTGCCCTGAAGAAGCATTCTGTTTTCCAAACCCGTCATCAGCCTGGAGTCTTATCTGTAGTAATTGAGAAGTCAACGTCTTCATCGGAAGTTGAGTGTCTTGTTGGACATCGAACATAAAACAAAACCTATGTTACATATTCACAGTATACACAGATATTATTCATATACATACTTTGTACGCTAAATACATTGTTACACTTACAACCTAAAATAACATTTATATTCTAATTTGAAAAAATTACCCTCTACATAATATAAATTTAATTTGCACAACCTAAATCTTAAGACTATATTTCTCTCATTAATCACATCCAAAATTTTTTGGAGGAAGGAAGAAAGAGATGAAAAGGTCTAATTTAATCGGTTTGTTGTTTGGTTTGTTTATTATGGTAGGTGCGATTGCAGCAGAAGCAGCTACTGCATATCCGTGCAATGTTCACTATGTTCCGAGGCAGGGATATTTAGGTGACTACGGATATTTTCATGTTTCCTACTATACGGGTGCTCATTGTACGGGAAGCTTTGTAACTGCAATGTATTACTGCAGTCAAAATCCAACCTACAATAGCTGCCCTTCTGACAGTAACTACATTTTCTTCGATTCTCAGAGCATTACAACTGTTTATCAATCAGTTGCAGATGCAGCACGTGACGGAAGACTTGTTGATTATAGCACAAGTACATGCCGAAGCGGTTCCGCCGGATGTTCAGCTCTTATTAAGATTCGCTAATATATCTATTGTGTAATTGACTGTTTGGTCTTCTCTATAGTTATAACTTTATTCTTTATGTTGTTTTGTAAGTTTGTTGAGCTGATCCATTCTTAATATTTGATCATTTGGATCAAGCAATTCCACACCTGTAAGAAAGTCTTTAATGGCTTGTTGTTTAGAACCATCGTCAGGCGCTTCCGATATTTTGTTTGCAAGTTCATCAAAATCAGGAGCCTTCTCAGTAATGTTTTCTGCGGTCAATTTCTGTTGAATATCAGACATTAGGTCCAATCTGGTATCAGCATCCTCAACAGCATCTATCATGCTAAAATACTCCTGAATACTTTCCTGCTTCCATTCATTTTCGGTTTCTTCGAAGATCTCTTTCCACTTTTCATCAAGCTCCTGCCTTGAAGGAGCCTGAGGCATTTCTGCAACATGACCGAACTCAATAGAATAGCGCGCCATTTCCTTTGTAAAAGCATCAATTTGTGCCGCCGTTTCATTGACACCCAAGTCTTCTTCTAGAGACTGGATTGCTGCAATCCCAACCTCAACCTCAAGAGCGGTGACTTCTCTTTTTGTTAATACTTGACGTCTTAGCAAATTCAAATAATTTATAACTTTTTCCTGTGTTTTTAAGGGAGGTATCTCTTCATCAATAACTTGCTGAATTTGATTTCTAATATTTGAAGCTATCGACCTGTTTCTTTTGAGCAGATTTACATTTTCTTGTTCATCTGAATGAAACTTTTGATCATCAGTGTCTTCGGTTGAAACCTTCTCATCCAAGTGAGACAGGTCTCCTTTGCCGATGTACCAACTGACTACCGCAACACTGACAAGTATTCCCAAAAATAGCAGAGGTTTCTTTTTCATGTATCGTACTCTTTTGCTTCAAACAACAGTAATTCCATAAAATAAGCTTAGGCATCATAGACAACAATTCTTCTTGAAACAACGGAAAAGTCAACAAACAAACATGTTGGTAAAATAATGTTTCCTTTCATTCGTCTTTATCTTGATTTCATTGATTGATATAATCGGATCATGTATAGGTTAACAACTATATTTTGGGGAATAATAGATTTTTATGGATAATAAGACAAATAAGGTCATTGAACAACTCAACCTGTTACCGCATCCTGAAGGAGGATTTTATCGAGAGATATATCGTTCCGAACAAAAAGTAATTTGGCAAAATGCAACTTTTTCTGCATGTACGGCTATTTATTTTCTTCTTCAAAACGGTGATGTAAGCCGCTTTCATCGAATTCCTCAAGATGAAGTCTGGCATTACTACGAAGGACATCCTTTGGAGCTAATTATTTTTAATGAATCAGACCTCAAAATTCACCGCGTAGTGCTTAACGAAAACAACCGTATTTGTACTGTACCGGGAAAATGGTGGCAGGCGGCAAGAACCACTGGAGAATATACTCTGGTCGGTTGCACAGTCAGTCCCGGTTTTGAATTTGAACTGTTTGAGATGTTATCCGATTATCCTGATAAGCTTTGGTTGTTTAAAAACAGTTTAGCGGAGTTCAGTGAATTTTGCGGCTGCTCAAAAATTTAGTACCCTATTGATGCATTGTGTTTTGAAGCTGCTTAAGTCTTTGATATGGTAACTTTTGTGCGCAGTGCCGTGTTTAGAGAAAGAGCCCTCATCGAAGGTGCGAGATACGCGAAAGACAAAATGGTCTTTCTGCGTGAGTTTTGTCAAAACTCCAGAGACGCAGGGGCAAGTCAAATAGTTGTCAAAACTTTTTTTGAACAAGATCTCGCGGTATTAACCTTTGAAGACAACGGACATGGTATGTCTTTGTCTCATGCCAAAAAATATCTTTTTACGCTATACGCCTCCAGTAAAGAAAACGAAACTTTGAGTGCCGGACGTTTTGGTGTGGGTTTTTGGTCGTTTCTTTTATCGGCTCCCTCAGAAATAGAAATAGAATCAAAAACCAAAAACGAAAAAGCCTGGAAGATATCGCTTTCAGGAGACCTGCATGATTATACATTTATGAACTCAAGCTTGGACAATTGCGGGACCGGAATAACTCTACGATACCCTTCTTCTGTTTTCTGCAACGAAGAAGAGTTAACGAAAAAGACCAAGGAAGCGCTTACCAAATATTGCCTTTATCTCCGCGACAATTCAAAAAATGCAAAAGCTTTGCCGATATCTGTAAACGGCAAAGTTATAAACAAACCCATATCTATCGACGGTGCGCGTTTTTTGTATTTTGAAACCGGCACAACTCAAGGAGCAATCGGTCTGTCAGATGTTCCTTCTGTCTCTGTATTTGCCAGAGGACTTCCTGTTTGGCAGGGAACTGTTTTGAGCGAACTGCAATACGGCGGTTCCAAAGATGATCTTTCATTTACATCAGACGGTCCCGCACCTTGCTATGTTCTTAACGGCGACAAATTAAATGTAACAATGGATCGCCGTGCAGTCATCGATGATGCCGAACTAAAAAAACTTAGACGAACTGCTGAACGCCGTATGGATGAATTTATGAGTCTTTATTTGGACACGGTATCACCTATAAAAACAGTATCGAAAATACTTTTGCTTGCTCGCAAAAAATCTCTATATTTGTTTTTTGCATTGTTATCTGTGTTAGCAATAACAGCATTTCTCACAGTAAGGTATGCTTCAGATCTTTTTTCTTTGGTATCTTCCAGCTTTAACTTACCTCAATTCGGTAACGCAACAAATAAAGATGACTCCTCTAATATCATTATTTCTCATCAGAAACCGCCTACCTTGCGCTCTTTTGGAAATCCGGGAGAATATTGGGGAGCAACGGTGGGAGGTTCGTTATCTGATACAGACTATTGGGCTCTCTTATATAGACCTCCAGTTGACGTTACTTTTCGAATGGCGGCCATGGAGTCTTTGCATTTGGAACGAGGCATTGTGGGCAAACCGCCTTCTGTAACAGTTAACCATCCTCAAGTTTCATGCAAAGATAGCGATTGTATTTATGTAGCGCTTGCAGTTGATACACCTCCTGGGCTTTTTGTTTTACCCGTACCCACCGGATATGTGCCTGTGGGCAGTTCAATTAGTCTTAACGGGCAATCGAGTTTACAGCTATTGATAAGTGAATCAGATGAACCGATAATAATTTTTAACAGAAGCTTTAAAGGGAAACTTACCTATACCGTAACACCATACAAAATGACCTTGTCCTCTTTTCGACGAAGACTTCTTTTGGAAATTCCAAAGGACATGAAAATGCCGGAGATACTCAAGTCTCAAGCAAGATTGTTGCTTACCGAAACACAGATTACAAATCGTATTTCTATGGCAACTGACTTTGTTGCAACGACAATTGCTTATGATGATTCTGTTGAAACAGTAAAGGCATACAAAAAATTCAAAGACTCAAATTTAAAACGTAACTGGTTGGATTTTGTGTTAGGGCAAAAAAAAGGTGATTGTGATGTTCAAAATGCGGTGCTTTCAATTTTATTACGCTTGGCAAATATACCATCCAGATTGGCTGTAGGTCCTGTCGGTAAAAACGGCAGAACCGAAGCAGGACTTCATGCATGGGTCGAATACTATGACAACGGATGGCAAATGGCTGATGCATCTCTTCGGCGAGTAAACAACGATGAGTCTTTGCAAAACATAACCTCCTCTCAAAACAATGATGCGACAGAACCGAGTACAAACGAACACGAGCCGGTACAGATTATGAGTAATACAATGTCTTCAAGTCATGATGAGGTTACTTCAACATTTGATGATATTTTAAACTCTACGTTTATAAAAACACTGCCAATAATAATAGCTTGCACTTTTTTAATGCTGTTTTTTCTAATTGTTTTAAAAATGAAAACAAAAAGCATTTTACATTTGAAGGATATACAAGAGGATAGACGCTTAGAAGCAGCTAAGCTGGCTGCTTCTGCTATTTCAAATCCAAAAATGTGGAATAATGTGAACACTATTTTCTCCAGACCTTTTCTTCTATCTATTGAAGGGTCAAGCATTACAGTTAATCAGGCAAAAAGGCTATTGACCCTAAGAAAGCTTTATGCCGCTTCATCGGTAAGCAATTGGACTAAGCAGGCGTTGCATAATAAAATTACAGTTTTGGATCTAAATGACAAAGCTGTTTTAAAAATATCTCCATTTCTCACTGGAATGATCAATTTAGATGAATTAGCTGCTCTTAATCCCGTGTCTCCTAAAGAAATGACGGCCGAATATGCATTGCAAGGACATTTAGCAGACAAAATAAATGATATTATTGCGGCATCAGGATTGAGAAAAAAAATTCGACTTATGCTTAGTCTGTCTGCAACATTTGAATCTAGCAGAGAGTTTTGCCTATCGGGCATACACATTCCCGAAAACATTGTCGTACTGTCTATATTTTCCCATATGATGTTAAAAGCGCTTAACATTGCAGAAATTGATGAAGATAGAGCCGTCGAAGTATTAATTCGCGATCTCATAAAACCGAGTGATACGATGTCGAGTATAAAAGACGACCTTATGGAGGAAGCTTCCCGTCGGGTTTTGAGCTCTTAAATCATGACAAACAAAGCTGATCTTTTATTTATAGATACAGAGTCTGCGGTTAATAAACTGTGTCAACAGAAATATAAAAGTGATGCCGATGCTGTTCTGTCAATAATTAAAGCGGCAGCCTTTTTTTCTCCTTCAGCAATTAATATTACACTTAAGAGAGGTCTTTTAACGGTTGAAACAACGGACGGAATTATTAGTAGTGATCTATTTAAATATGCAGCACTGTTTTCTTCTAACGCAGCTGATTCTGTAAGATTAGAAGCTTTAGATTACCTAGAGAAAGAGCCTGGGTCTTTTATCATTGCTGTTTTTTCAAGAGCCTACAAAAAAATTATTATTGAATGGCAAAGCAATGATATTTCTCAAGGGCTAATCTTTTTCCCCAAAAAAGAACCGCACTCCTACACTTCGCCATCCCGAAAGGGCTTAAAAATTAGTATTAGAGGTTTGCTGGGAAACACTGCGATAATCGGCAGGTTGAAAGACAGATGCCGATTTTCACTTATACCCATTACTATTAACGGCAGAAATGTAAGCAAGGGCTTGCGATTGCCGGCGTGCCTAATTCAAAAAAGATTTTCATTAGGTTCGTTAACCGGGGCAATAGGAATTCCTCAAGAAGGAGAGCTCTCGTCCCTGGTCATCCTTGAATATGGTATTGCATCAGATGAGGTATTTTTAAACGAAATAAGCGGTTTGGTATTGAAAATAGCGGTATCAGGAGTTGCACGAGACTGTGAGCACTACGAAGTATACCGCGCTCTGCGTGAGATAGGACGCAAGATGTATACGGAATCGTCGGCAATGTTTAATTCTTTTCCCAGTGAATTGGCCCCGCTTTTTAAAAAACGTCTTATGAAACGCTATGAACACAGTCGTGAATCAAAGTTGTTGAAAGATATTCCGCTGTTTAAAACTGTATCCGGAAACACTGTGGACCTCCGCGAAATTACAGAGCAGTCACGCAACGGCGAGGTTTTTGTTTTGGACAACGCTGAAAACATATCCGAGTTTATAACCGATAACAGATTTGTGCTGATAGTGGACTCGACGGAAAAAGACTTTTTATATAAGGTTTTAAACTTGTCTTTAAAAACCCCTCCTATACGTACCAAGCTTTGTTCAATCGGCTATTGTTACAAAAAATTAAGAAGACGGTTACAACAAATCCTGTTCTTGCACGAACTAAAAGAAATCGATGAAGCACAACTTACTGAAGATGAGTTACAATTTCTTAACCTAATCAGAAAACATGTCGGAGATAAAATAAACGTAAAATTCTGCCGGTCGGCTATTACTATGCCTCCCCAAAAATATAAAAACTCATGTAATTTCTGGATTCCTAGAAAACATCCGACAATAAAAAAGATAATACATAAAACCGTAAGAATGCCCGAACTTGTCGACTCTGCCGTATGCTTTTTGTCACAAGGCAAAATGCTATAAGTTTGACAATAGAATGTAATTGAATTTTTCCCTCCATTCAAAAAACTCAATGTAAATATTAGCCAAAAGTGATTTTCCAGCCTGACTTTTGTTGACAAAAGGCAAAAGGAAATGAAAGGTTAAAAAGGCTTATTAAAATCGTAAACTTTTATAAATTTTCTTATATGAGTTATTTTGAAAACGTTACAAATGCGTTTATATTGAGTCGGTACTTCTTTTCAGCTGTTTCGCAAGATTTTGGTTTATTTGACAAGAACACGAGGCGTAAAAATGAGCAAAGAAAACGGACCTGATAGCATTGAACACACTCAGCCTAAAACAGCAGCTCTGATAGCAGCAATAGAAGCAACGGAGCGTTCGTTTGACGATGATGCAGCTTGGGATGCAGCAGAGAAGGCATCCGCTGATGAGAGCAACGCCGGACCTCTCGCTGCTTTGTATAGAAAAGCACTTAAACAGGCTCATTCCAAGTCTATGGCAGAAAAGATTTCAAAACGTGCGGTATCGTTTTTCGAAGAATGGTTCGGTGACGATCCGAATTCAATGAAAACTATTTTGACAGAGGTTATTTCTAAAGATTCCGATGCTTTATGGGCTTTTGAAAAGCTGACAGAAATGCTGACCGTGCGAGAAAGATGGGATGACCTATTTGAAGCATACGATTCGCTGCTTTCTATAGAAACATCAGAAGAACGCAGAAAAATTTTGCTTGAAGAGGCAAGCAGTATTGCCAAAGATATTGCCGACAATCCGACCAAAGCTTTGGCTTATCTTGTTGATTTGCATCATTTGGATAGAACCAATTTTCAGCGTTTTCGAATGATCGAAAGAATGATGGAGCGACAGGAAAGCTGGAAGGACTTGATCGCTCTGAGACAACAGCAGCTGCCGTTTATGGAAGATTCCGATATTTCAAATACATGCTTACAAATTGCTGACTGTTATATGTCCAAACTGTCAAACCCTCAGCAGGCCTTTTCGGTGCTGAAGGAATTTTTGGATGCTCATCCGGGAGACAATACCGGTTGTGCAGAGTTGGAAAAGATACTTGCTGATGAAAACACCCCGTTTTATCTCAAACTGCAAACCCTCGATATCCTAACTGACAACTATGATACAGCAAACAAACCCGAAGAGGCTGTAGCTGCTATTGAAACAGTTATTGCCTTTGCGGAAGGTGATTCCAAGCCTTCTTTGCACAGACGTGCCGGAAGCCGTCTTGCTGCAATGGACCGCGATGAGGAAGCCATTGCTCAATATGCTGCTTTGTTACTGGAAAGCCCTGCCGATGCGGATGCATTAAAAAACCTTAGAATTTTATCTCTCAGAGCAAAAAGACAAGACCTTAGAGCCGCTGCTTTGGTAGATGCCGCATCTGCTTGTGATGATGATACATTAAAAACCACACACCTGCTCGATGCAGGTAGAATATATGCTGATGATTTGAGAGACGGAGCATCTGCAATAAAGATTCTCCAGTCAATTAACGCCATTGAAGATATTGATTCCGGAACTGCTCTTACCGTCGCTCATAAACTCAACGAACTTTATGCCCAGGCCGATTTAAAAGAAGAACGACTTAATATTCTCGTTCGCATTTTTGAGCTGGAACGAACACATTCACTAAAACGTACAGTATTGGTTGAAGCAGCACGTTTGGCCGAAGATCTTAGGGATATTTCGAAAGCGATGGAGCTGTGGCATCGTTTATTAGCGGAAAGCGAAAACGATCTTGAAGCTCTCAGTGCTGTTATTGATCTTACCGAACAAGCGGAAGACTATGAAACTCTGGTAAAAGCCCTTGCGAAACGCGCTGTGAGTTCCTCTCTTCCTGAGCAGAGATGCGCTGATATGTCGAGAGCTGCAAGAGTGTATCATGAAAGACTGGGACAAACTTCGTTGGCCATTGATATGTGGAAAGCAGTTGTCATTGAATTTGGACCGCGTATAGAGGCCGTAGAAGCGCTGGACAAGCTTCTGACCGAGGAAAAAAGATATGTAGAATTGGAGGCTCTTCTCGAAGAAGCCTCGGCTGCCGATTTTGAGTCGACAGCAAATATTCTGTTTCGCTTGGGTGAGTTGAATTTGTTTGTTTTGGACAATCCTGAAAAGGCTTTCGGATTTTATTACAAAGTTTTGGTCCTAAATCCCGCTGACCCTCGTGCTCTTGACAGTATTAAACAATTAATACTTCGACCCTCAACAGCTGTTCAGGCGGTCAACGCGTTGGTATGGGCATATAGAACACTTGATGATTGGGAAAATCTATTGGAGCTTACCGGTCACAGACTGGAGGTTGCCAGAAGTGATGAAGAACAGGTGGAGATATGTCTTGATGCTGCAAAACTTCAGAAAACCAGAGCACAAAATCCCGAAGCTGCCAGAGATCTATTGACCAGAGCACTTCCTCTTGACCCCGAAAACAGACAAATAGAAGCCGAAATGCTTCGTCTCGCGAAAGCTCACGGCGGCTGGAGTCGTACAGGTCTTGCTTTGAGTCAAGCTGCAAGTGCAGTAGAAGATAATCCGGAACGAAGAGCACATCTAAAATTTATTGAGGGAACCATCCTCGAAAAAGAACTGGACAAACCGGAAGGTGCACTTGCCGCCTACCAAGAAACAGCTGCAGTCGAAAAAAGAAACCCTGAAATATTAACATCCGTTACAAAATTAGCGGCACAACTAGGTAAATGGAAGGATTCGGTAACTGCTGCGGTTTCGTTGTTTTCGCTTAATGATATTATTGACAAAGAAATAACAGACCATCTGAAAAGTTGTGCTGTAACAAGGGGTGAAGCTGCGGAAATGACCGCTGCGCTCGAAAAAGAAGTTCAGAATCGTGTGCAATTGCGGACTAATCTAAGAAGACAATTGGACCTTTTTATCGCTGATACCTATCGAACGCTTTGTAACAATATGCAATCAGCCGAGTCTGCAGCTGCAAGAGCAGTAGCCGCCGGTTCAGGGCATCTCGATAGCCTTTTACTGTTAGCTGATATTAGAAGGGCCTCGAAAAGCCCGATGCTTACTACAACGCTAAAGGCATTGTATGATTTGAGAGATTCCGATTTAGATCCCCTTATGGAAGCTGCTGAAGTAGCAGAACAATCTTCTTCCGACCTCGATTTTAAACGTGAACACTTCCTTTATCTGTACGAAGCGGCGTCAAAAATGTGGAAAATGGGAAGAAAGCCAAACGGAAAACATTCTAGAGAAGAATGCTGTAATTTTGCTGCATGGCAAATTGCAAAATTGGATGAAAGCAGAGGAGCTTTTCGTCAGGCGGCTGAAATGCTTCTATCCTGTGCAAACCTACCTTTTGACTCGGCATCAACTAGAGAAATGAAACGCAAGGCAGCTTCTCTTTATGCTCAAAATGGAATGAACGGTACTGCTATAAACATTTACATGTCGGTTTGGCAGGATAATCCCGAAGACGTAGAAACTTTGACGGACCTTAATGTTGTGTTGGCGGCAAACGACAGATTGTCCGACCTTATGATTGTCAAAAAGAAATTATTGGATTTAACCGAGGACTTACAATCAAGGCTGACATTGAGAATCGAAATTGCTGAGATAGCAGGAATGTTAGAAGGCGGACAAGACCGTGTATATGTTTTATCTGCCAATCTTTCCGATAACCCCGGACACAAAGAGACAATAGATAAAATAGATAATATACTTAGGGGCAGACGACAATATAACGAACTTGTCGAGCTTTATGTGGAGCAGACTAAACGGCTTATTGCAAATAACTCTTTGGAGCGTGCAGCAGAATTGATGAGTCGAGCTGCCAAGATTTACGAAGAACATTTAAGAGATTTGGAAAAAGCTATCGAAGCATATGAAAAGGTTGTTGAGCTTACCCAAGACACAACAGCAATGGATGCTTTGTCGAGGCTTAATGCGTCTCAAAACAGATGGGCTCAGGCAGCTTCTTGGCTCAAAGCTCATTTGTCTGCTGCCAAACCGCAAGAACGTGTTTCCCTGCTTCTCAGACTGGCCAGAATACAGTTGCGTCTAGGTCAAAATGAAACGGCTGTGGATCTACTTGAGCAAGCCTTTGAGGAAGCTCCTAAAAATCAAGAAATACGAAGCATGTTGTTGGAACAATATCGTAGCTTGGAAAACTATGAAGCCTTGGCAAAGACCTTGTCGAAAGCGGCTGCTCACATGTCTTCTATGAGCGTCATGTTGTCATATACCGAAGAAGCGGCCGATATTTATTTTTACAAACTTCACGTTTTAAAGAAAGCAGTATCTGTTTTAGAACGTGCGGTAGAGCTTGCACCGGATGAGCAGCGATTTAGAGTAATGTTGGCAGAAGCGTTGGTTTCCGATGAACAATATGATCGCGCCGAAACTCTTCTCATCGAATTACTGGAGAGTTTTGGTCGCCGAAGATCTCCTGAGCGCGGAGCAATACATTTACAACTTGCTCTTGTTGCCAAAGCCCAAGGAAAAACTGATTCGGCTTTGGAACACCTCGAGCTGGCAGCATCAATGGATACAAAAAACGTAGCTACAGGTTTGGCTCTGGCCGAGACAGCCAGAGATATTGATGACCGTGACAGAGCAGAGAGGGCATACAGAGCATTGCTGCTGCTGATAAGACGTGAATCACCAAAAGAAGGAGAATCGCCGATAATCTACCAAAGCGAGGTCCTTTTGGAACTAAGCTTTCTGGCCGCCAAGCGTGACCAGGCTGACAAAGCAAGTGAGCTATTAGAGTCAGCAATCGAAGCACTTGCGGCAGAAGAAAAAGAGATTCTCAGAATTACTGAAAGGCTTAAAGCAAGAGGTGATAGTGCTTTAACAATACGAGTGCTAGAGAAAGCGGCGGAGTTGGCTATAAGTCCTTCTCAACGTGCCAAATGGCTTATTATGCTGTCCGACTGTCTTGCTCATACCGAAGAAGGCAAAAGCAGGGCGTTTGAAATCAGGCTAAAAGCTGTTGCCGAAGATTCGGGTAATCCTGCTCACCATGATGCTGCCGAAGTGCTCGCAGAACAACTTGATCGACATAACGACTATATTTCTTTGATTGAGGAATTGATCAATAAAACGAGAAGAGAAAACGATGAATTAAGACGATGTGAGCTTATGCTTAGACTCGGAAACGTACATGCAAAAAAGAAAGATCTTGATGCTGCCTGGAAGTGTTTTGAACAAGCAGAATTGCTAGAGGTGAGAGAAGTTGATGTGCTGAAATTTGGCATTAAGCTGGCTGCGTTAAAAGGAGACGAAAAATCTCAAATACGTATGTTGTCAGCTCTTTCCGGAATGGGCGAGAGCGTGGAAACAGAAACTCGTGCGGATGCTATGTACAGACTTGCGGAGATTTATCTATCTTCGGGTGATACCTCAAACGAAGGCGTACGTTTATTTGAACAGGCATTTTCTGCAGACCCCCAGTGTATCCGAGCCGGTCGTATTCTAGTAAGAATATGTAAAAAGGATATCCCCGGACCAAGATTGCTCAATCTTTTTGAAAAAGTGGCAAGGCAGTCGGAAGACAAAGCTCTGCTTCTGGACTATTTAGAAGAGAAATCCAATGTTCCTAATGTAACGGCTTTGGAAATCAAAGAGGGTGCCGTACTTGCTCTGGATATGAAAGAAAATACCAAGGCAGATATCCTTATGAAGAAAATGCTCGAGGCTAGATGTGAAACACAAGAGGACAGAGATGCTGTATTATGGGCTGTACTGACCTCTGCGGAACTAAGAAAAGCCGAAGGTGATTTGGAAGGAGCTATGAAATGGCTTAACGATGCGGCAGAAATTTCATCACCAATGCAGGTTTTTGATCTGAGTCTGGATATTGCAGCTTCTGCGGTAGAAGACCCGCAAACTCTTCCCTTGGCCATAAAGATATATAAATGGTTGCTTGAATTCGATCCGGGAACTCCTAAGGTATGGAAGCCTCTGGCTGAAATATATTTCGCACAAAATGATCTTGCCGGTCTTGAAGCTCTTGCTCAAGAAACTTTGTATACTATTCAATCCACCAGTTTGCGAAATGAACTGAGGCTGATGCATGCCAAACTATTAATGTCGACCGATCATAGAAAATCTGATGCTTTAGAAGTGCTTATGAATATACAAATGGAAGAGCCTGACAACGCGGAATCTCTTTCTATGATTATTACTTACTATGAAGATAATGGACGTACAGATGACCTGGCAGACCTTCTTAGAGATAGATATATATTGGCCAAAAACGAATGTCGAACAGAGGAGCTAAAAACTATTTCGATGGCTTTAGCGCCTATGATTCAAGACAAAGACAATGAGGATGCTATCGAAATCTATCGTTCGGCATTAGCGCTGTCACCAAATGACGTAGAACTTATGGAAAGGTTGCTGGCGAGATTGATTGGCGATGAGCATCAAAAAGAACGTGTACAAATCAGAGAAAAGATGCTTTGGCAAAGAAATGATGACACTTTGGCTTCAGCTGCACTTGAATTGGTAAATGAATATCGCATTATCGGTGATACGGATAGTGCTCACAGAGTATTGAAATCTGCGTATCAGCGAGTATCAAATGATTCGTCATTAGAGTCTGCACTCAAGGAGTCCTTTATTGCTACTGATGACTATCGAGGATTACTTGAACTGTTACAAAAAACCGTAAGCGGCATTTCAGACTCAGTTGAAAAAACACGCATATATAGAGAGATAGCGGATATTGCAAAGAATCGTCTTTCAGATTCTGTTCTTGAAATCAATGCATTAAGACATGCCAGGGAGGCTTCTCCAAATGACGGAACGACTATTTTTTCTTTATTACAGGCTTTAGAAACAACACAAAAATATGAAGAAGCAATAGAAATCGCCACAGAGGCTTTGAAGCAGTTTAAGGATGATAGCGACAGATGTCGGTTGCTCAATTTTAGAGGCAACATATTGCGACTATCACAGGACTTGACCGGCGCAATTGAAGATCTCAATGAAGCTTTTTCTATTAACCCTAAAGCAGTACACAAAAACCTTGCTGTCGCTTTAGAGGCACTGTTAGAAAACCTTAGGATTGAAGGAAAGATAGAAGATGAACAATCTGTGGTGCTTCAATTATTTGAAGCATTGGAATATGCCCGTGACATTGACAAAATTAGAGAGCTTTTGAGCGATTGGTTGTTAAGATCTCCGCAGGATGTGTCTTCATGGAAGAAACTTCTCAAGCTGGAAAGCGACGCTGAAAATTGGGATCGAGTTGCAGATATTTGTGAACAGCTGATAGAAATTGCTGACGGCGAAGACCAAGTAAAAGCCGCTATATGGCTAAGCCAGGCGTGTGTGCTGTCTAATAGGCCTGACTATGCGAGGTCCGGACTTGAAACCGTATATGCCAAGTACCCTGACAATCAAGAGTTAAGAGTTGAAATGAGAAATGTATATGAAAGAGCGGGAGACTCGGCCGCATTGGCACGTATGCTGCTTCAAGATGCAGAATCTGCTTTGGATACCAATGAACGAGCAAAGCTGCTTAAGAAAGCCGGAAACGGTTTTATGGCTGCCGGTGACCACGAAACAGCACTTGAAATCCTTACAGAAGCTCTTATGCTAACCCCAGACGATTTTGAAACAGCTATAGCTCTAATTGATACACACATAGAAAACAATTCGCTGGATGCAGCAAACGAGCTTACCGACCAATCTATTGCAGCTCAAGGCGGCAGACGTTCTGCTGAATTGAGCCTGCTGCAACAACGAAAAGCACAGATCATGGGTGCCTACGGCGATCAATCTCAACAACTCGCATGGTTAGAGCAAGCTTTTGTAAGCAATCGTAATGACGGAAACGTAGCAGCGATGCTGTCAAATTTGGCGGAGGAAATGGAGGAGTGGGACCTTGCGCTAAAAGCATTAAGGCAAATAACAATGCTTAAAGAAGACACTGCTATATCCAAAGCTGAAGCGTATTTTCGCCAAGGCAAAATTTCTTATGCCAGAGATGATGACAAGAAAAGAGCACTTTTATTCATAAAAAAGGCATTACAGGAAAATCCGGACTTTGAAGATGCAAGAAATTTTTTGGATGAAGTCGGAGAACAATAACGCGAGATTTGTCTGCACTTTGTAGTTCTTTTTCTGTATTTTTTATTTCAACTATTTTCCAAATCAGGATTTCTGTTTGAGCAAAATCAGAAAAAAATCTTTGTATAAATATACAGAATTCACTAACAGACCGCCGGTCAATCCTGATATTGACAAAGACAGCAGATATTAGACTGCTTCGCAAAGTAGGTTTGCAGTGTTTCCAATTAACTTGAAACTATCCGGTCGTCCATGTCTTGTTGTGGGCGGAGGAAAAACAGCATTTAGAAAAATTGCCGGTCTTCTTTCAGAGGGCGCAGTCGTTACGGTTACAGCCCCTGATGTTACATCTAATATCGAAAATCTTCTGTCTCAAGGTAACATTACGCTTAATAGAAGGAAATACATTCTGCAAGAGGTTACCGGATACTCACTGGCATTTGCTGCTACAAATGACCGAAAGGTCAATCAGCAGGTATATGAAGACGCTGTAAATGCTGATGTTTGGATAAATACTGCTGACGACCCTGAACTATGTACATTTCATCTTCCGGCAAAAATTAAGCGTGGATCTTTTCAGTTGACCGTTTCTACAGACGGAAAGTCACCTTTTGTTTCAAAACGCATGCGCAAGCTTTTAGAGAGAAAATTTGATGAAAAATGGTCTCGCTGGGCGAAGACTGCTGCTGCTTTTAGAAAGAACGTTAAAGAAAAGAGATTAGAAAGAGAGCAAGAAGAAATTTTGTTTAATCGTTTTTTTGACGCTACTGTGAATAAAGAAACTCTAGAAGTGAAAATCCTGTCTGCAGAGGAAGAAATTGCCGTTTTAAGCGAATCTAAAATAAACGAACAGCGAGTTTTAAATACGAACATTAACCATAATAAGAAGACGGGACTCGTTTCTTTAGTGGGTGCAGGTCCTGGAGATCCTGGACTATTAACCGTTAAAGGAAAAGAGAGTCTTTTTAGAGCAGATGCGATAGTATGTGATCGATTGGCTGTTCCTGTGCTTCCGTGTGATCTTCCCTCTAATGTAGAGATTTATTTTGTCGGCAAAGAAGCACAAAATCATCCTGTTCCCCAAGATGAAATAAATGCTCTACTGATAAAACTGGCAAAAGAAAATAAACACGTTGTGCGTTTAAAGGGCGGCGATCCGTATATTTTCGGACGGGGAGGTGAGGAGGCTATTGAGCTTGTACATGCAAATATTCCTTTTGAGTTGATACCCGGAGTTACGGCAGCATCTGCAGTTGCTGCGTATGCCGGTATTCCCTTAACTTATAGAAAAGAAGTTGTTCGGGTAACGTTGGTTACAGCTCATGAGGCGACAAAACAATCCGGTCCGCAAGTCCGTTGGGATTTGTTGGCTGCTGATACCGGTGCTGTCATTATAGGCTATATGGGAGTTACCAACCTTCCCAACATTATTGAGGAGCTGCTAAAAGGAGGTCTTGCGCCGGATACTCCGGCAGCTTTAGTTGAAAGAGGCACAACTTCCATGCAACGGAAGGTAATAAGCACAGTACATAATCTTGTTAGAGATGTAAAAACAACAGCATTGGCTCCTCCGGCTCTTTTTATAATAGGTTCATCTGTTCGTCATGCTGAGCTTCTTGATTGGTTCGGCAAAAGACCGCTATTAGGTCAGGAGACTCATAAGTTTTAATCTAGATTTTGACCTTTTAGACACGCTTCAGTCGGCAGGAGCAGAGATTGTCAAACTTTCTAATCCGATTACACCATCCTCACGAATGGTAATGGATTGTATGCCCCTTACCGGCGGAATATTTACAACACCTGAAGAACTAAACATAATTAAAGTTGAGCAAAATATAAAAAGTTGGATAAAAAATCCTGTTGCTTGGTGTTTGAATAAATCAGCTGCATATCAAGCAGAGCAGACGGGGTGGAAAAACATAAGACTCATCGATAAACGACAAACAACGCTTGATATGATGATCGATAACTATAAGCAACACGTATAATTTGTTCTCTTCTGATAACACAGCAAATTGTGCAAACTGATATAGAATATAGGTTTAACCCATGCCGCAAACGAGCACTGGTTTTTCTCGACAACAGTTCATTTTCTTATATCAATCAGGTAAAGGTCTTAAAAGTTATATTCTACCCAAACCTATAAATACTACGTGAATAGAAACTATCAGCACTGTAAAGACTTTGCGTGCAAAGCTAGGAGATGCCGTAAAAAATCTATATTGAATTTGTTGCTTGTGACATGATGAAATACAATCCCCGCATAGAGTACATGTAAATCCCGGTTTGCGATTTCTGATATTATCCAGTGTAAGTGCTCCGTATCGACAAGATGTGCTGCAAATATTGCAATCTGTGCAGCCGGAAGCAATCTTTATTCTGAATGGATTGATTTTACCCAATGTTGAGGCGAGCAAACTAATCGGACAGTACATTGTGCAATGAAGCATAGTACCTCTGTTTTTTGAAAACAAAAGCATTATAGCGATGCCTGCCAGTCCAAAAAAAGCACCTGCTATCGCAGCAAGCCAAGAAGCCGCGCCCATAGCTCCCATTATTGCAGCGATCGATACAACTCCGATCAGTATTACTGCACGGATCAATAGCGAATGTTTCGGCAGAATACCTGCTTTGGCTTTTGTTTTTGATGCTGTAAAATCCCATGCTCCTAAATAGCAAAACCAAGAACACCATGCAGGCCCTGTTAAAACAACAGTAACCAAAAATAATAAAGACATAAAACCGAATATTTCTCCTCGAAATATCGGCCCTGCGACAATCATAGCCGGAACAGGAAGATGGAGAGTATCGCTCATTAAAAATATGCCTAACCCCGATATCCCTAACAATGCCTGTGCAAAAAAAATACAAGAAAGAATTGTCCATGCAATGCTTCGTATTCTGCTAATAGACTCTGATGACAACAGCTTTTCAGTCAGCAGTGCAGCATAAAGTGACAAGACCAAGATTTGAGTCCATCCCGCAGTGAAAAAAAATCGCTCAGCCATGAGAGCCGGCTGTCCCGATAGTTTTACATGAGGTATGGCAAGCAGTATAGACGATAGCGCAAATGAAAATCCGCTTGCATTAGCAGACAGCTCTTGTTGAGTATATTTTCGTCTGAAAGACTCCGTGCTTAATAATGCCGCACACCCGATAGCAACAACAGCAACCGCTCCGATAATAACTGCCGCTCGTCCCCATGGAGCCCCGGAGGCAGCTCGACCGGTTGCAATTATAAATGCCGTTCTAATCCATTCTATACTCCAGAGTGTCATAAGCCCCTTAAATACTAACAAAGTCCATTTTCGTTTGTAGAGCAAAATCAAGGGGGCGGCGGCTGACACCAAAGCGAGTCCCGGATTGAAAGCTCGAATAAAATGAGCTGCTGTTACTAGAGAAACAAGATAAGATGTAATTATTCCTGCTCTATACGTAACTAACGACCTACGAGTTAAGTTATCTTTTAACATTTAGTAGTATCCATCTCAAAACAAAGCAAATTAGGCACATTGAAGTAGAACATGAATTTATCTTATAGCGCAAACACCTGCTGTCATCTATTTTCTCGATGAGATAACCCCGGCAATTACCTTCTGATCTATTCTAAACAGGACTTTTGAGATAAAAACTAAGCAATTACAAAGTATCAAACGCAACATGTTATATTCCGCTGCCGTCAGTAAAATTAATTCCGCAGTATTCGGGCTTTTTATCTTCAGTTGCTGTTTGAAGATGACGCCAGCGTCCGGCTCTCGGATGTTCTCCCGGAAGAACTTTAGTTGTACACGGATAGCATCCGATGCTTGGGTAACCTGAATTATGAAGGGTGTGTATTATAAGCTTGTGACGATGTATGTATTCCTCAACATCATTAGCTAACCAATCGAAAATCGGCGACAATCCGTATCCTCCTGTGCGAGGATCTTGATTTACTGTTCTAAGATTGGCTCTTTTACCTCCCTCTCCTCGCCTGAGGCCGTTTATAACAGCAGGACAGGATTTGGTTTCTTTGAGATGCTGAATCAGAGGCAATTCTTTTCGAATGTGACAGCATTCAGGTTGCCCGTCTGCACATGAAAATAGTTTTTTGCTGTGCAAGGACTCTTGGTCTTCAGTGGTAATAGAAGGATACAAGGTAACGATGTTTAGCTTGTATTTTCTCATATACTCATCTCTCATTTTAAGAGTTTCAACAAAATGATATCCGGTATCCACAAACAATATTTCGTTTTCGAGTTTTAAAGAATAAAACAAGTGCATCAACACAGACGCGGTTTTTTGCATACTGGATAACAAAACCAAATTATCTTTAAATACCTCGGCAGCCCATAAAATGCGATTTTCTACTGACAAAGGTGCTAGGATTTCGTGAGTGTTTTGCAAGTCCAATTGAATTATGGTGTCTTCACGCATTGTTTCTCCCTACAAAATAGGCCGACACGACAGCATTACTTCGGCTGACTGTGTGAATACGACATAAAGTTAAGTAAGTAAAGCGCTATGATTTACTATATGTATTATTTAAGAATTCATGTTGCTTAACTATCTATAAAGATTAGAGTATATGGAAATGTTATTTAAGTTTTAATACATGAGAATTTTTTTCTCATGTGAAGATAGATGCTTCTCACAAGTCAGTTGTTAAGAAGTTCGCTATTCTTTATTTTTTTAGTTTTTATGCTCCATCAGTCCAAAGTGCGGCTAATCCATCCGCCTCCCAAAACGCGGTTTTCATCGTACAGCACTGCCGCTTGACCGGGAGCTGCTGCTTTGCAAGGGGACTCAAAGACTATTCGCAATTGATTGTTTTCTATTGTTACCTCTGCCTTTGTCGGTGCACTTCGGTAGCGAATTTGTACGTTACAATGCAGAGGAAACTTTGGGTTGTATCCTCCTGTCCAGGTTATTTTATCTGCGAGAATATTTTGTGACAAAAGAGACTCTTCCCTTTCGCTTAGAATAACAGCGTTTTTTTGGGTATCTATTTTTGACACATATGCCCTGTATCCCAGAGCTATTCTAAGTCCGCGACGTTGACCTATTGTATATTGATGAATTCCTCTGTGAGTTCCCAATATATCGCCCTTTTCATTTACAATGGAACCTTCGAGCATGCAAAATGAAAATCATTGCGATCATCACCGACCCAGTCTCAGTGAAAACCTACCT
>CAYWLQ010000006.1:0-11112 GCA_964458775.1 uncultured Myxococcales bacterium
CCGTAGATCAGAGACTGAGATCGCTGTCAAGAAATATATGACCAGGTAGTACTAAATAGCTTCCCTCTAGTAATTGGGGTTTCTACATGTCAGCTCTTTTTGACTATTGTTCTTGTCCGGGCGGAAGTATCGAAGGAATTTCTTTAGGTTTATAAATAAGAATCCTAAAGCAGTTGGCACATTGATATATTTTATCATATCGATGCAGATCATTGTATGTCTGTGCCAGAATTTCCATGTTGCATCCTTGACAGCATCCGTCCTTCGCTTCAACTACGGCTCTTCCAAGCCTTTTTCGAATACGATCATACAATCTCAACGTCTGCGGAGAAATCCGACTTGCCGTTGCATTTCGTTTTTCCAATCCCATGTCTATCTGAGCTTGTAATTCCAACATGCGAGTTTTGGCTTCTTCTTCGCTGGCTTTGAGATGAGATTCAAGTTCGACAAACTCTTTTGTGTGATCTTCAATGGTCGCTCTGTATTGCTCAACCGCTTCCATTACTTTAATGGCTTCTTCTTCGCGATCCTGAATACTTTTTCGTACGGTTTCAATTTCGCGCTGAGCGGCTTTTTGCTCTTTTTCGTTTCTGACAACTTGTAGTTTGTTTTTACTTTTTCCGAGGAGGGTGTTCTGTGTGGCGATTTCTTTGTCTCTTTCCAGTCGCCATTCTTCAGCTTCTCTCAGTCGCTGCTTTTCTTTTTCGAGAAGAGCAGCGACATGTTCAACCTCCGATTTCATCTCCTCAAGGTTTTTTGGAATTGCCTTGAGTTCATTTTCTATCTCCAGCGTTTGGAGGTCCAGGGATTGTAACTCTTCCAGGGCGTCGAGTTCAGATTTCAATTTCTTTACCCCTTGTAAATGGCCAATTTTCAATATAGCCCCTTTTCAGGGCTTTAACTTTAGTGGGCCCGTCCAGAATCGAACTGGAAACCGCCCGGTTATGAGCCGGGAGCTCTGACCTAGTTGAGCTACGGGCCCCGAAAGGCGGCGCGATTATACGAGTGTGTCTTTTTCGATGCAAGCTTGTTTATCATCTGATATTGAAAAGATTCTTGAGGAGGCGTTTAAAACATCATGAAAATTGGCATTGTAGGATTCGCAAGTTCTGGAAAAACAACTATTTTTAACGCATTGACCGGTTTGTCGGCTCCCACCGGATTCGGCGGCGGAAAAATTAATTTAGGTAGCATAAAAGTGCCGGATAAAAGGATAGACAGGCTCGCAGAGCTCGCAAATCCAAAAAAAATCACTTATGCAGAGATTGCTTTTGCTGATGTTCCGGGCGGACGTTCCGGAAGCGGAATTGACCCGGAAACTATCGGAAAGATACGCGAAATGGATGCTTTAGTTCAGGTTATTCGCGGTTTTGATGACGGATCAGGTGTTCCTGATACACAAAAAGTTTTTTTAAATTTTGAGGATGAGCTGATAATTGCGGATATGCAGGTGGCGGAAAAACGAATTGAACGACTAAAAAAAGATCGGTCCAACCCCAAACAGCTCGAAACTTTGGAGCGTTGTTTAGAAGCTTTGTCAAATGAAATTCCTTTAAGATGCGTTTCTTTTTCTGAAGAAGAAAAGTCATCTCTCAGCGGATTTGCTTTTGTTTCACTTAAACCGATGCTGGCAATAGTAAGCGTTTCTGAGAATGATGCAACTAAACCCTTACCGGAAGAGTTTAAAAACAAAGCCGAAAAACGAGGTGTAGAGGTTATTCCGCTATGCGGTTCGGTAGAAGCCGAAATTGCAGCGTTGGATCCTTCCGATCAAAAGGAATTTTTGGCGGATTTGGGATTGGAAGAGCCGGCTTCAACCAGGTTTATTCAGGCTGCGTTTCGAATGCTGAATCTTATATCATTTTTAACTCACGGTCCCGATGAATGTCGCGCCTGGCCTATACCAAGAGACAGTACCGCCGTTCGTGCCGCTGCAGCCGTTCACTCTGATATTGCCAGAGGATTTATTAGAGCTGAAGTGGTTCATTTTGATGATATGGATAAGCTCGAGACCGAAGCAGCGTGTAAAAAGGCCGGAAAATTTAGGGTGGAAGGCAAAGAATACATTGTGCAGGACGGTGACATTTGCCATTTTCGTTTTAATGTGTGAGCTTGGAGTAGGTCTTTTTAAGGAGTGTTGAATTGATAAAAGATAGAACAAAATTTGGAACCAAAGATGCGGTTACTCAGCTTCATTTTGCCAAAAGGGGAGATTTGACCTCAGAAATGATTAGAGTTGCGGAAAGAGAAAAAATTTCTTCCGAAACCGTAATGAAAGAAATCGCTGCAGGGCGGCTTGTAATACCTTCGAATATTCATCATCAGAATCTCGATCCTCAGGGAATAGGAGATGCTGTATGTTGTAAAATCAACACAAATATAGGAGGCTCTCCGGTACGTTCAGACGCATCTGAAGAACTCAAGAAGCTGAAGCTGGCTTTGATGCTGGGTTCTGACGCAGTAATGGACCTTACAGTGGGACCTCATATAGTCGAAATAAGACAAACCTTGCTCGACAATTGTCCTGCGCCTCTTGGAACGGTTCCTATTTACGAAGAAATAGAACGTATAGATGATGTACTGGATATGACCGCAGAAGGCCTTCTGGACGTTATTGAGCGTCAAGCGGAACAAGGTGTAGATTTTATGACCGTGCATGCGGGTCTCTTAAAAGAACACGTTCCCTTGGCCGTAAAACGTGTTTGCGGCATAGTAAGCAGAGGCGGGTCGCTGACAGCCAGGTGGATGGCCCATCACGATAAAGAAAATCCTCTTTATGAGAATTTTGATCGACTGCTTGATATTTGTCGTAAACATGACGTTACCTTAAGTTTGGGTGACGGTCTGCGCCCCGGATGCTTGGCTGATGCAAGTGACGAGGCTCAGTTTGCCGAGCTGGCCGCCTTGGGTCGTTTGGTTAAACGCTGTTACGAAGCCGAAGTGCAAGTAATGGTCGAAGGGCCCGGACATGTTCCGTTCGACCAAATAGCTATGAACATGCAAAAAGAAAGAGAACTGTGTTACGAAGCGCCGTTCTACATTTTGGGGCCTATAGTAACCGACATTGCGCCGGGTTATGATCATATAACTTCGGCAATAGGTGCAACCATGGGAGCGTTCAGCGGGGCTTCAATGCTTTGTTATGTTACCCCTCGTGAACATCTGGGACTTCCCAACCTCGAAGACGTTAGACAAGGTGTGGTGGCTTATAAAATCGCCGCTCATGCAGCTGATATTGCCAGAAAACGCCCCGGCGCAAGAGACAGAGACGATGCTCTTTCTAAAGCTAGAGCCGCTTTTAATTGGCAAGAAGTGTTCAATTTATCCATTGATCCTCAAAGGGCGAGGGTAATGCACGAAGAATCCAACATTAATCCGGAAGATATTATGACAGACTACTGCTCAATGTGCGGGCCCAAGCATTGTGCAATGAAAGTTTCGAGTCAGCTCAAGTAAAAAAAATAACAGAAGGCTTTTTTATGCTGTTGGTAGCAGATACTTTGAATGAAATTCGCAAAAGCTCAAAAAAACTTGTAGGTTTTTACGGGTCTCCTCCAAGGGATATGCTTTTGAAAACTGCTTTGCAACACAATGCAAAGCTTGTTGATCTTGACGTGTATTACGGTGCTGAGCCCTTAAACATTGTTCCCAAAGCCTTTTGCCACATTATTCGCAACTGCGTGGACAATGCCTTGGCGCTTAAAGAGCAACTGGTTTGCGTGACGGCTGCCACCGGAAAAGAAAAATGTGACGCAGGTCGTTTTGCCGCAAGACTTATTCGCGAACATATAGGACATTTGGGTATTGAGGTAATTTTTACAGAAAGAGAAGATGCTCCTCCGTCTGCGTTGCCGCTTTTATGCGAGGCAAAAGGGTCCTTAAAAAAAAGAACCATTCGCATTATGAGAGGTATTGTTGAACCCCTAACCGAAGCCGAAAAACAAGAAGCAACAGCGCTTGCATGCAAACCGACTCACGGGTTTTGGGGAACCCCGCCCCATCCCATAGAAGTGTTGGATTTGTTTCCGGACACAACCCACATTTTTGGATGGACCAGATGCGTAGAACAAGAAACACCGGCCAATTTGGAGCTCGAAAACTACGTTGTACAAGGCTTACCGACGGTTTTTTTTAGCCAAGGTTTTTGCCATAAAGCCGCTCTTGCCAAGTATTTGGCAGATAAACACGGCGGCATTCATGTTGATGTGCACGACACATTAAATGCAGCGGTTGTAGCAAAGATAGAGGCGTTTATCCGTCTTTCCGTACCGACGGGGAGTAAACTATCGTGATTTTGGGAGATGCCGGAAGTTCGTGGTGCAAAGTTTACGTTCTGGGAGACGATGAAGTACAAGTTCTTCCCGTTCAAAAAATGAATACACAAAATATGCGGTTTGCCTGGGGAACGGGACATACCGCCCGAAAAAGATCTGCAAATTTTGAAAACGACTTAATATCCCTTACAAAAGGAGCGTTGGCCCTGGTAGAAGAAGCAAACTTTACCGTGCTCGACCTGGGTTCAAGAGATGCAAAACTGGTGGGGTTTTCCGACCGAAGACCGACAAAGCTGGATTGGTCGGTGGGTTGCGCGGCCGCAACCGGTGCCACATTGGAAATGCTGGGAAGATTCTACGATATAGATTTCAACAAAATTGAGATTACCGAAGAATGGTCGCCCGTAACCTGCGGAACCTATGCTCTAGAAAGAATAATGGACGCAGTATCAAACGGAGATCCGGCAGCAGCAGCAGTAAGCAGGTTTGTGCATGGACTGGCAAAAAATGCATTTTCCTTTTCAGGAGAACCAAAAAAACTCTATTTATCCGGAGGCTTTACCGGAAACAAAGCCTTCATGTCCGCCTTATCCAAATATACAGAAGTAGTTCCAATGGGCCGAACAGTCCCCCTGGCAGGCTTGTATGCATTCGCAGCCGAAAAAGATGCAAAATTAGGCAAAATGCCTCAAGCACTAAAACAAAGTAAATGCGCCAATCAAAAAAATTAAGAACTCAATGAAAAACCCTAACCCAAAAGTGAGAAACCTTGACAACAAAACAATGTTGAGTACCTTACCCTTCCAAGTCGCCCCAAAAGGCGAGCCGGCCAACATAGCTCAGTCGGTAGAGCAGCTGATTCGTAATCAGCAGGTCACCGGTTCAATTCCGGTTGTTGGCTCCAGGTAAACCCTTGAAATTGTAGTTGTTTTCTGGTTTTCGATTTGTGCCGAAAGTCTTTGAAATAGAACTTTGGGACACTCATGGGACAATTGTTCCCAACAGTTGACAATCAGAAGCTTGGAAGTCACCATCATAATTGATTTTTGCGAAAGTTGTCCCAATAGTGTCCAAAATGTATTTGGGACAATTCTTTGAAACTGTTTTTATTGTTTTTTTTGTGAATAGACTTGCTGATTAATAGTCCAATAGGCAGTTTTCGAATAACGATCGTTGATTGCCGTCTATAAAAAAAGGTGCCGCATGCCATGTATAAACGAAAGAGTAGGGAAGGAAGGAAAGAAAAGCTACCGCGTAAGAGTGCGAGTAAAAGGACACCCGGAACAGACAGCATCCTTCAAGCGTAAAACCGATGCAATACTGTGGGCACAGAAGACCGAAGCCGAGATCCGAGACGGGAAGTATTTTCCAAAAAGCGCCGCCAAGCGTACCGCGTTGAAAGATATCATCAATCGTTATGTAAAAGAAGTGCTACCAAACAAGAAAGCCGGTAGTAGACGCGCTCAGAATTATCAGCTCGAATGGTGGAAAGAACAACTTGGAGCCTATACACTAGACCGTGTAACCCCTGCTATCATTGCCGAGTACCGAGACAAGTTGTTTAAAGAGAAAAGGCCGATAGGCAAGAAAGCAAGAATTGCCGAGCAAGTTGATAAAAACGGCAAATTACCTACAAAAGAAAAGAAACGTTCTCCTGCAACCGTGGCAAGGTTTATGGCAGCGCTCTCTCATGTATTTACGGTTGCCATGAAAGAGTGGCAAATCGTAGATGACAACCCGTTTCGCAAAGTCACTAAACCCAAAGAGCCGAAGGGAATCGTCCGCTTTTTGGATGACGAAGAGCGAGAAAGACTGCTCAAGGCATGCAAGGAAAGCACCTGCAAGGATCTTTATACGGCTGTAGTAATTGCTTTGTCTACCGGATGTCGTCGCGGTGAGTTGATGAATCTCCGCTGGCCGCAAGTCAACCTTGAAAGAGGTTTGCTAACTTTCGAGGATACCAAGAACAATGAAAGAAGAAGCGCGCCGCTAGTCAGTCACGCACTTGAATTGATGAAAAAGCGTTTCAAGTTAAGGCGAATCGATTCTGACCTAGTATTTCCGGGAAGACGGAAAGACAAACCGATTGAGCTGGAAAGACCCTGGCATAATGCTCTCAACGCTGCCGGCATCAAGAATTTCCGCTGGCACGATCTTCGACATTCTGCTGCCTCATACCTAGTCATGAACGGCGCAACGCCCTCCGAAGTTGCTGAAGTACTCGGACACAAAACACTCCAGATGGTTAAACGGTACGCACACCTGAGCCAAGCGCATACATCAAAGGTTGTTACTGCAATGAACGAGAAGATTTTCGGAAAGGGGGGATAAGTAATGCCGCGTAAAAAGAAAGATCTCTTTGAGTTAAGACAGAAATTTCGAGAACAATTTGCTAAGAACTGCAAGAATTATCTTCATGCCCTTGTGCAAAGCACCAAGAAGCATGATAACCTTCCCTTAACAAATCGATGTGATCAGCGACAGCGTTTTCTGCGAGCATGTTTTGCTATTGAACCGGAAATGGTCAAGACACTCCAAAATGATGTCAAACCTCTATGTCCATCTGTACTTTCTCAACATAGTCCGGAATACGATTGCGCGCTTGATGATTGGCTTAACCGATTCAACCTAAATTACGATTGGGTTCGTTGGAGTATCGATACAACATTAAGAAATTGGGACCGCTTTGACTGCAAAGGAGATGACGCCCCGACCGAAAGTAAACAAGAAGATAATTATGTTCCGTTGATCATTGCGAGTGGAGATGCGTCGCAATGCATCAACATAAACCCGCTGTTTGAATTTGCCTGTCCTTGGAATATTGCAATGAACGGCATAGGCAACGAGTTTGAGGCGTTCTGTAACATGTTCAGTGAAGAGCTTTGTTGTCATCTTGAATTGCAGGTTAAAGCAGCACACGAGAACGGCATCACTTTTCCATGCAAAGAACAAGAAAGAAGGTATGCATCAAACGAAAAATTCGAATGGTTGGCAATGCGTGTTGTTCATAAATGGAAAAAAGCACAAATCGTCGAAAAATACAAAGTGGGCAACCCTAACAATCCCAAAGAAGCACAAAACCAAGTAAGAAAAGATATCAATGAACTTGCTCGTCAGGTTGGAGTGAAAACCAGATAGAAACCGCTTAAGCTGTTGAAACTCTATCTATCCAGAGGGGGGCTAAATAGCCATTTCTAATCCCCCTCCCCAAATCATCACCGTCGCTTTAAACTCTTTGCAGATAGTGACAATCAGCCGCAGCTGTTTGCTTGAGGAGACAAAGAATGAACGAAGTAACAACCAACTTAATCACGGTTTATCAATTTTGTTCCAAGTATGCCTGGCCGCCGATCGGTGGGCTTCGATGGCTTATTTTTAACGCAAAAGAAAACGGATTTTCGAAATGCATCGTACGAATTGGGCGGCGCGTGCTGATTGACGAAAAAGCGTTTGCAAAATGGGCAGAAGAGCATCGAGAGGAATGTTGAAGTTAGTAAGCACTGATAAGGGGTTCTAAATGGTTTTATCGCGACAATGGACGCCCGTGTATTCGGACTTTTTTTCAGTTCCAATTCCAGGGACTGAGAAATTAAAGCCCAAAGATATCCTCTCCATAAGGATTGTGTTATTGGGCTTCTCATTTCTGATAAATGCTTACGCTTCCGAAGGTTCAGAATTTCTTGACCGAACGGCGTACTTCAATGAGTCGATGATTCGTCAGAAAATTGGGAATATTATGACTGCGAAATGCTTGCGAAAAGCAATCGAAACGATCACGAAACTGAAAATTCTAAGGGAGGATGAAAACACGGTCGGATTGCCCGAAATCCTTGTAGTTGGTCAGAAATATCGACGTCAAGTGTACAAAGAAGATCATCAACGTCGAAATCAAACTGCTAGCAATATGCCGGTAAGAGAAGAAAAGAAAAAAGAAAAAGAAAAAGAAAATAAACCGACCGGCATTTCGACCCCACAAGTGAATATTGAAACAAGTGAATTAGATCCCAAAGATCTTCGACTTTTGCAAGATGCTGATAAAAAAGCTCAGGTTATAAAAAGCGCTATGAATACCAGTGGTCGTGATCTGGTTCTGATTAATGATATTATAAACTCAAAATTTCGTTAAAAAATGTTAACACAGAAAAATTTAAGACAAAGGAAACAAAGAGAACAAAAAGTTTCGGTTAGGATTTATCCAAATCTCAGTGAAATCCCGATTGCCCTCCCGGTTTTCCTAGTTTTTCCGCCGGTTCATTCCGGTTAAATTGTAGGTTTTTTTTGGCGTAAAAACACAATTTACAAGATCAGCGTTTAAGAAAAATGAAACCAAACAACGAACAAGAACTCGAAAAAATATTTGGGCATCTTTGGACAAGACCCCAATACCGGCTGTTCGTTCGGCGGATTGAACCCAAGCATTGCGCGAAGTACCTTGGAACAATGGAAATTTATGAAGGTGAACAATTTTCCCTAAACACCTTCCGTGATCTGTTCGGCGGCGGAAAGTTCTATATCAGAATCAAAGACGGTTATGGAAACTATCTCCTACATAAGACAGTAAAGATTTGCGGTGAACCACTTTAAGTGCTTGTTGTCTGATATTTCATTTTAATTTGTGAAAATTTTACATTACAAACTCAATACAATAACATGTTGTTGGCACATTATGGTCAGTATTTTTCTGCAATATCCGTTGGTATCACTTTGAACTCCACTTACTAGAGGATGGCTATAACTTTCATAAGTTTCATAAATTGCTGGTCAATATTGATGTAATACTTTCATAATTTTTACACAGTAGATTTACAAAATAAAAATCAAAATAGACATTTACAAAGTAGAAACTTGTTTAATGGGTTACCCACATGTATAATACAGCAATCTGTATAAATCGATAAACAGTGTTAGTTATTTGGGTACAAATATCTTGACAGTAGTATTGAAGCATAAGTCGGGAAACATGTGAAATGCAAAAGAAGAAACGAGGTTGTAATGAAAGACCAAAATTGGTGTTATACAGAAAAACTACATGGTTCGGATTTTGTTGGGAAATTGTTAAGTAATGTTAGCGACAATGGCTTTGTAGTGGAAAACATGAATAAGAAGTATTATGATAATTACATGAAAGAAGATTCTCTAAAGAGGAGCATTATTGGTGCTGAACCTGGGTCCGACTATATCTGGAGAATTTTTGATTCCAAATACCTTTTAGAAGATTTGGAAAACCAAACATTGACACTTGTTCGACCCTCACAAGAAACTCAAAATGATCCTCTTGAAAACCCATTGATAAAAACATTTTTTCCTTTTGAAAAAAAATGCCATCGTTTATTTAAGAATTTGGTTAAAAATTTCTACTGCCAATCATGGTCTCAAAATGAAATCCCCTGGGAAGAAATTACAACCAAGAGTCCTGCTGTTCGTGTTAAATGTAGGTGGCATGCGATATTTGATCGACTTGTGAACATAGAAGACAAATACTACGATTTTAATTATCGGCTTATAAATGTTACTTACAAAGACAAGACACATATCGAAAATGGTTTGAGAGATTTGCCGATGGAATATTACATCGATGACCAATTACTTTCTATATTATGTACTATTGGAGAATTGAATTCAGATTTTCAATCAGAAGAAGAAATCAGATTAGTATATATAAGAAGGCCACAAGAAGATAATCCTTTTCCGAACAGGAACATTCTAAAAGGAAAAAAAAACGAATTTTGTGCACATTTGTTTAACTGGGATGGAATAATTGAGTCTTTCGAATTCGAAAAAAATCCGAATGATAATGAAGTTTTAAAACTTAAAAAGAAACTTGAAGCATTGGTAAACAATCGTTCCAAAGAGCATGCTTAACCAATCAACGAGTCAGATGTGGTAAAGCCCTTCTGTTTGATTAGGAGGGAGTCGAGGTTGAACTTAATTGATTTTTGCTATTCTTATTTATCTGGAAAACGTTTCCCTACCACTTTAAGCTATCAACTGATGCTACCAAACTATTGAAGTTTTTGCATTGTAAACAGCAAAAGCCATTCCTTCATCCTTCTGAGAAATCGAAGTACTGCTTGTCGTAACGCCAAATTGACAGAATTGAGTTTTCAAAGAGCTGCAAATCACAAGATTATAGAAATATACTCAATATTGTCGTAAGACCAAACACAAATAATGTAGAGCCATATAAGTAGTTAGTTGACATTTTTTGGGTGATTTTTTGGGTGATCTTTATTGGAAAAACCGTTATTGCAAGAGACAGTAAGAGGCTTCATGCTTATGTTCAGGCTTTTCTTCTTTCTTAAAGAAGGAAATGGTTACTAAGAAAGATGTATGGTTTTGTCATGTTGCGAACAAACAGAATCGGGTTTGTGTCTATATTTTCTTTCACTATCAATCTAGTTGGATGTTTTTCAGGATTATTGGGGGATAGATGCGATAATGAATTTGATTGCAATAAGGGTTTACGTTGTTATCAACCGGTGAATTCTTCTATAAAAATATGTTCGGCAGCTTGCGAAACATCATCTTGTTCTGAAGGCGCATGTGTTAAAACCGAAGACGGAAAAGTTTGTGCGCTGACATGCCAAAATAGTTCTGATTGTATTGATAATTTCTTTTGTAACCAAAATGCTGAGGGTACACCTATATGCTGGGCACAGGACAAGTACTTGCAGCCGATTAATTACTCTAATAACAATGCAAACTCCGACTCGGATAATGATCCAAGTTTGCCTACAATTGCGATACATTCAACAGAGCTTTCATCTACGACAAATGGAGATGGCATACTAAGTCCGGGAGAGTCTGCTACAGCATATATTTATGTGAAGAATACAGG
>CAYWLQ010000006.1:11212-75296 GCA_964458775.1 uncultured Myxococcales bacterium
ATCCGGTTAAGTTTGATTTATCATTTCATGACTCGCTTGGGTACTCATGGAACGATGCTTTTGCAATATCTGTTGCTGACTCTAAGGCAAAAATTGAGATACATTCAACAAAGCTTTCATCTACGACAAATGGAGACAGCATACTAAGTCCGGGAGAGTCTGCTACAGCATATATTTATGTGAAGAATACAGGTGCAAGTAACGCTTTGAAGGTTTGGGGTAAGTTAGAATCGTTTAGCAATTACATAAAAATTGACAAGGTTACAGCTTGGGGTTGGGAAAACACCGCCGGAACCGTTTGTCAGTCTGACTGGTCTTGTGAAAATGTTTATAGTTCCATGACTGTCAATGCTGGAGTAGGAAATACTTCCGATTGGGCGGTGGCAATCAGTTTTACCCTTGATGCAAATGCACCGCTTGATCCGGTTAAGTTTGATTTATCATTTCATGACTCGCTTGGGTACTCATGGAACGACAATTTTACTGTAGAGGTCTCATAATGAAGAATCAGGCAAATCTATTAATCTTCCTACTATTTATTGCTGTATCTGGATGTTATAAAATGAGAAATCAGATTTCAATGACGACAAGGATAGAAAAGATTCCAATTGAAAACAGCATTGAGGAGCGCATTGTTGCAGACAAGTTCAAAATAGATCTGAATACCTATTTCGAAAATGAGTTTCTTATTGTTGAGGCGATACGGAAGGAAACTTGTGTAGATGATGAGATAGTAAAATATGAAAGAACTGATTACATAAGAAAAGAACTTCCAAGAAGATATCGTGCCTATCTTTCATCAGGTCTTGCATTAACTGGAGCAGGGGCTCTGTTCACATCACTTGGAGCAGTTGGTATTAATAGGAATTATCCTAAAGAGCTTGGCGATGTCCAAAAAGAAAATAAGTATGATACTATTACAACATCGGCCTCTTACGGACTAGTATTGGGATCGGCAATAGGTAGTGCGGGAATAATGATGCTTATCTCCAGTATTATTGATGCTGCTGCTGCAAAAGATGAGATTAAAAAAAGAAAACCTGAAATCACAAGAACAGTTTTAAAAGAAAAAAGTTGTAACGACACACCCGCTTCAGGAATAACACTGTATATTAACAACGGATTGTCTAATGAACAAACAAGTCAAAACTTGCCTCAATATACAGTAAACACGGAACACAACGGATCTGTTCAAATTCCACTGTTGAACAACGATAAAATAAAAGATTTTCGGTTTTCAAAAAATTTTTTTACAGTTTCATGTAATCATTGCCAACCCGTAACCGTAACACTTCCTGCGGAAATATCAGCAAGAGTGGTTATTGAGAACAATGATTATGATGAAATGAAAGAGTGGCTGTTACTTTATCCCCTACATTCATCAGGAGAAACCGTACGAAAAGCATACCTTAAACTAATTGAAGAGAAAGATGCCGAACAGAAAGAAAAGCAAGCGCAACTTGAGGATGAATGTGCTTCAGGACAATTTCAGGCATGTACTGAATTGGGAAAATTACGTGAATTCTATTCACGAGATTGCAACAAAAATGTCAGCTCCTGTTTGACATTAGCAGAAATGTATAGATCAGGAAAAGAAGGACCAGTTGATTTAAAACAAGCGATGAATTTATTCTCAAAAGCATGCAAAGGCATGCTGGGGACTGCATGTACTCAGATTGGGCATATATGGCTAAATGATAATGACGAGAAAAAAAACATCAAAACTGCACAAAATTTCTATAAAAAAGGATGTCGGTATGGCGATGAAGATGGATGTATTTTTTCTAACACGATTGATCTTGCACAGAAGGAATTGGCAGCTCAGGCGAAGTTGAATTCAATCAAAGATAAACTGCCTTTTACAGCAGACGACTTCGAATATGAAATTGCATGGGGCCATCTAACGATTAAATTCAATCTGACAGCAAAACAGAATATCTCAACGCTGTGGATAGTAAGCGAAGCAAGATGCAGCACTGGAGACAAAATCTTTAAAGCAAACTCTTTACCAGTTGTTGTCAAGGAGCTTAATAGAGGAGATTCATCTATTGTTCAAACTAGTTATTACAATCTTCCGGAAGCCAATACATTAAAAGACTGTAGCTTGAAATTTGGAATAAAAAGAAATTTCATTTTTGATACAGCAACAATTTTTGAAGTATTGAATATTAAATTATAATGCTATCACTGTTTTGATAACACCAATACTTATCGGTAACCGTCCTGTAAGATATACGGTGACAGTCCCCATATATACCCTATATATCCGAACCAAAAAGGATAGTCCCAAACAAATCTTATTTATATGAAGAATGTTGCAAAAGCTTATCTGGATGATCAAATTGTCCAACTACTCGCTGGGCAAATTTCACAGGGTTTACAATATCAGCCTGTTTGTAGGTGTTGCGTCACAGACCAAGGGTATCGTTACTGAACCTTCGACGGCGTTTTCGGGGGCGTGTTAGAGTTGCCGCATTTGCAGGGTGTGAACTGTGTTCCTTCATTATTGCAGGTTTGAAACCCTGTTTTTTGATTCTCACAAGTACACGACGTTTGGCTGTTTGGTACACACCTAGCATCACTACACTTTGCCGTCACCAGCGCAGCACCCGATGCTGCAAGTATCGTTACAGATGCTGTCAATAACACCTGCTTCAACCAACCTCGTCGATTTACATCCGGTCCGATCGCCTGTTCAAGTGATTTGATATTTTGTGCTTTGTGTGAAGGGTCGTTTGCCTTGTCAATGAAGACACCTTGTTTTGAGGACAATGGTACAGATTCCCTTTTAGCTGATTGGTTAACCTGATGTAGGACCTGTCTTTCCAGAAGTTGTCCGACCAGTTTTTCCATTGCTGAAAGGTCTAGCGTTCCCTTTAACCATTTTGTGTCGGCCTTTTCTAGTGCCTTGTAATACGGTTGCTTGTTTTCAGCGAGAAATTCCGGAATAGTGCGTTCACCCGGCAATATTTGTTTTAAACGTGCGCATAGGACGAGATATGAAGCAGCTCGGGCCGTTCTCCCGTTTCCATCAACAAACGGATGAATCCAATTGAGCCGCCACAAAACATAAGCTGCAAGGTGTACTGCCGTTCGATACCAGTTGGTATTAACATACTCGCACAGTTCGTCAATGAGCCTGGGAACCTCTGTCCAGCTTGGCGGTTTATGCCCTGAACCCTGGATATTCATCTCTTCCTGTCGATAGTTCCCCGGATCTTGAATAAGTCTGTCGACTGCAATTCTATTCAAAGAAATCAGATGACTGGGCCTCAACTGAAAATAGTATGTTTCCTGCTGACTTCTCGCCTTTAAAAATTCCGTAAGAATTTCTATGAGATGGTCGAATTGCCTTAATCCGTTTTCAGCCTCAATTGGAACGCGCTCGCGTTTGCTCAAATTGGCATACTTGGCTTTGCCACAGGGAACACTGTGTCTCTCATTTTCATCGACCATATCAAACACCTTCTGTTATCTGGCAGTCGAGATAGGAAAAAGTTTGGGAAAGGTGTGTCAGCCTTTTAGAGGAACTAACTTTGCCGCCTGTTCAACTGCTTTACGCGTCATGGCATCGTTTTCAATGTATGTATTGCCAAAAGCAAAACTTACTCTTTGAGTTTCTTTTTGGGCGGCGGACATTTCTTTTTCACTATTGGAAAGAAGTTTTTCAGCTATTTTTTTTGTGTTCATTTTTTCCCTCAAATATTAGTAATAAATTTACACACTTTATTATTATAGACACACAATTCCTTTTAACTGCAAAAAAAACGGCGGACAAGCGAAATCTCGACAGTCGTCAAAGCACAAAGGGACAGCGTTCTGATGGCATTTTCTGTAACACAAGGTTAACGGTAGATTTTACATGACAGGATTATCTCTTTGAGGTGAAGCTTGCGCAAAAAAATGAACCCGAATATGACAATAATTTAAGGAGTCTCATTTGACTGGAGAAAAACAAAATCTAAAGGGTGACGCTTTAAAAAATTTTAAAAGAGTAGACGAAAAGAGGCGTCAAGAGTGGATTGATGGGCTTAACAAGCTTAAAGACGAACTATCTCAAACGGCATCAACTTACATTTCTGATCAACGAATTATTCGTGCAAAAATCGCAGAACTTAGTTACACACGCACACTCGGCTAGTCTTTCTATACCGCATACCAGATCATATTTGATCGGATCATTCCAGTTTAGTATTCTGAATTATAAAACTGCTTAAGAGTGCAATAATTGGTGGCAGAAATGCATGAAGCTGAGTTTGCCGGTGACTAGTAGGACGATTAGCAGGGTTGTTTCTTGGGACAAATTTGGGACAATCGAAATAAAAAAACGCAAAAAACGACAACTAAGTACAAAAATTAAATGTTTGTTAATATGCTGTATTCATTATTGTTATTCTCTGTTGTTTATTGGCGTTTGTTGTCTCTTAACCGTTTCGTAATCAGCAGGTCACCGGTTCAATTCCGGTTGTTGGCTCCAGATAAACCCCTGAAATTTAACACTTTTCAGGGGTTTTTTGTAGATCCATTCCCTGTTCCAATTGTCCGTAACTGAGCATCTTTTTAGGATACCCAGCCGGCGGTATGATCTCCAAAACATCTTTGTGAACCGTATTGTCTTGCTCTCCAAGCAACTACTTGAGGTTCCTGTCAGATTTGCGCCGCCTCTAGCCGCCTCTATATGCTCTTGAATTGTCTTCTCAGCAAACTTGCAAATAACACTGCTGAACTACTCCTGTTCTCATTTATCTGTCTCCCTATAAATAAATTCCGATAATTCCTTTGTTTTTTTAGCTTGGTGTAATTCTCATTTTCGCAGCTCCTTTTGTTTTGTTCAATTTTCATTTAACTTAAAAAACAGTGTCAAAGTAGCTTTTTACAGATATTCTAGGGCAGCACCGAATTTCTGTTTTCAGCACAACATTTCTGTTTTCAGCACAAAAAAGAAATGATAGTTAACCCGACAAGGTGTTTCAACCTAGATCCAAAACGCAAGTTGCTCCTCTTTCGTGAGCACAACAACCCTAAGGAGGTTAAATGAACGAGAATCTGGAAACCAAACGGTGGAGAATCGCCGGTGCCGCGATCACGATGCAGCTTTGTCTTGGGACAGTTTATGCATGGTCAGTGTATAAGAAACCGCTCATGTCCATGCACGGCTGGGGGGATACAGCAACCCAAATCACCTTTATGATTCACATTGGGGCACTCGGTCTTGCTGCAGCGTTCGGCGGCAGTTTGCTTGACAAAAAGGGACCGCGTTTTGTGGCCACTATCGGCGGTATTCTCTTTGGATGCGGAACGTTGCTTGCCGGCCTCGCAGATCAAATCAGCAGCCTTCCTCTGATGTATCTGGGATTCGGTCTCATCGCCGGTCTCGGAAACGGTTGCGGATATATTACACCTATCGCTACATTGATTCGATGGTTTCCGGACAAACGAGGATTGGTAACCGGGCTTGCTGTGATGGGATTCGGGCTCGGCGCATTTGTTATCGGTAAGATTTCACCCGACATGATCAACGGATTTATGGTGATGGAAGGCGACAAGATGATTGAATCGGGTGTGGCGAAGACCTTCTTCATTTGGGGAGCTTTATTTTTGGTGGTAGTTACCGGCGCAGCACAGCTGTACAAAAATCCGCCTCAGGGATGGCTGCCGGCCGGATTCACCCCCAAACAAGGAGCGGTGAGCGCGGCCGAGTCTTTATCGTTTGACCAAGCGATCAAACGGCCTCAATGGTGGATGTTGTGGGGAATGTTGTTCCTGAATATATCTGCCGGCATGGGACTTATCTCACAGCTGTCTCCCCTTGCGCAAAATCTCTATAAAAGCATTGCCGATACCTCGCTTTCCGATGTGGATATGCTCAAAGCGCTTGCGGTGGCAGGCGGTTTTGTGGTCTCCATCTCCTCTATTTTCAACGGGTTGGGCAGAGTGTTCTGGGCGAGCGTTTCCGACAAGATAGGGCGCCGCAATGTTTTCATCACCATGTTTGTGACGCAAGCGGTCATTTACCTGCTGATAGCGACTCAAGTTATCAACAGTTACTATATCTTCCTCGTTGCCGCCTGCTATCTGCTCGCCTGTCTCGGCGGAGGATTCGCCACTATGCCGGCGTTTGCCGCTGATTCGTTCGGCCCCAAATACATCGGCAAAGTATACGGCATCATGCTTACTGCTTGGAGCTGTGCGGGTATCGTCGGTCCCTTGGTGTTCGCCTCTTTAAAGGACCAATCTCTTTATATCGCTGCCGGTCTTCTGGTCATCGGCCTGGTCATAGCGCTGATATTCAAGCCTCCGGTGCGAGAGACAGTAAAGGCCCCCGCTTAATTTTCCGTGTATTTATTGGTAATTTTAGGTTTTTGGGGATGATGAGGGATTCGACAAGACATAATTGTTCTTTCCAACTCACCCAACGGATTCAACATAATGCGAACAAGTAGAGACACTCTTTGATTCTTAATTTTGTAAGCTGCTTTGACACCTAAGAATCTAAGCTCTCCTATTAATATTCCTGCTAACGGAGTCCAGAAAAGATCTACGGTTGAAGGAAGTCTAAACCATCCTTCAACCATATATTCCCACACGAAAGAGGTATATATAGCGAACAGTCCGGCCGTAACCGGGCGATATCCCCAATCTCTTGCAGCTAGGTATAGTTCTGACCCTAAGATTCCGTGAGCTAAAAGATTAAAGTACCACCAATCACCGTCTGATCCCAGTATGTTGGTATCGTAGACGTAATTTGGAGGGTTGGTCCAGCTTTCTTTAAATTGTTTCCAATTCTTACCGGTTTTGAGAGGAGAATAAGACTCAGGCCATAAAGCAGCACTTGCAACTACCATTATGCTCTCGAGAGCTGCAATTCTGACGAACGGAATAACCGCATTTTTATTGCATTCTTTGCATTTTAACGAATGTTCGGGAATGTCTTTGGCGCTTAGTTGAATTGAGAATATCAATATTGAAAAAACAGATAAATTTCTGATGAACCTCAATGGCAATGATATTCCCTTGTTATTAAGTTGCCCAAACGACATCGGATTATTGAGGTTCAATTAACCGCCTTAGTCAATCTTAAAAAGAAAAGTAAACATTTCATGACCGTTCCTGACAAAAACATTTTCTTTTTTTTTGACTTTGTATATACCCCGCCGCCGCCGGTTAGTCGGTCAATTAATCTTTTCGAATACACGAATAGGAATTTCCCATTGAAAAAACTGATACTGGTCTATTGTCCCGGTGCTTCTCCTACAACTGTGCCGCTTGGCGTTTGTTCGCTGACTGCATATATTCGTATTAATTGTAATGATGTTGAAGTTAGGCAAGCAGATCTTTCAATAGGTATGCGACTTTCTTGTTTTGATAATACCGAAGAGGCAAATCTTGCTTTGCCCTTTTTTACAGGACAGCTTGGAAACTTCTTTGACAGTTCAGTTTACAGTGCATATCAAAGCGAGCTTTTCTCTTTTTTTGAGAGGTGGAGGGCTGAGGAGAGAGCATTGTCTGAGGCGTTGTCAAAGGACTTTGTTTCTGTAGAAGTTGAACAATATGCTTCTAGATTGGATTCGTTGATAACGCTCACAGGAGAGGAAATAGTTGCTCTTTCCGCTGCTTTTCCGGAACAAGTGCTTCATGCTGTTTTCATTGCGAAGATTCTAAAACGAAAGCATCCTGAGTTGACTATACTTTTGGGCGGTTCAGCTTTGTCTGTTGTTGATGTAGATGATTTACTTGCGGCTGTTCCGGAGCTGGATTTTATTTTTAGAGGAGAGGGAGAAATTGGACTTAGTGAATTCTTAAAAGGCATTCATCCTTCTTTAATTAATGGGTTTTCTTTTCGTATTAATAACATTACCAAAAGCAATCCGGCTCCGACGTCGGTTAGACCGGAAATGCTTCCTTCCCCTGATTTGAGCGATTTATCTCTTAAATCTTATCTCAATCCTGTTCCTGTTGTTCCTGTGCTTTTTTCAAGAGGGTGTAAGTGGCGAAAATGTCGCTTTTGCAGTCATAATTTTAGTTTTTCAGGATATCGCAAACATTCTTTTGAATGCTTTGTGAACACACTTTCATACTACAAACTGCAAAACGGAATATCGATGTTTTATATCGCTGACCAATACATCAGTGCTGAGGATCTTTTGGGTATCAGCGAAGAGATACTCAGGCAGAATCTTGATATTCGTTTTCATGTAATGGGACGTCCGTCAAATGACTATTCCCCCAAAGTTCTTGAGACTGCTTTTGCGGCAGGGTGTCGCTGGATTAGTTGGGGAGCGGAAACTTTTTCTTCTCGACTGCTTGATATTTGCAACAAGGGAACAAATCCGACAGATATTGTACAAGTATTAAAAAACTCAAAAAAAGCCGGCATCAGCAATTTGGCTATGATGATATTCGGTTTGCCCGGATCTAATGATTTTGAGCTACAACAAACATTGGATACAGCATCGAATGTAAGCGATGTAGTGGATGCGTTTACTTCTAGTTGTTTTCAATTGTTTGAACATACTCCTTTCTTCAAGCGAGCCGAGGAATTCGGTCTTATTCCCGAAGAGCGTGAAACGCTTTTTATTGTCAGCGGAAAACCGGTGCATTCGTATCGGCGTTCATATTCTATCCGACTTGACAACGGAGGACGTGCACTGCCTCAAGCGGCAGTAGAAGCGGCCAAGTGGAAACAGTGGCAATTGTTTGTGCGAGGAGGAGAATCATTTTTCGAAAGCCTTCCTGCTGAACATTATCTACTCTTTGCGGCTAAGTTTGCAGACGGTGAGTTTACTTTTAGAACACCTACCAAACCGTCAACACCTCGACCTCTGCGCCGTGCCGGCTGAATTTTTTTTCAGTTACAGACAAATTAGTTTTTGGCAGTGTTAGTTCAATAAAAAACTTTTTATTAGAATTTAAAACTTTCTGCGTAAGTTTTGTTATCCGCTGTGTGATTTGTTTGTGAAAAGAAATTGCTTAAGCAAGAAAAAAAACCGGATGAAAAGAAACGCTAAATGAAAAGAAAAACGGAGGTATGAGATGAAGGAAAAAACAGGAACACTTAGGAAAAGATTGATGTTGATTGCTATTTTAAGCGCGCTGTATGCTGTCGGCTGTTTTGAAAATACTGTCTTACAAACCGAAAGCGGTCCTTTAAAAACAACAAACGACATCTATGATAAGGGGTATAGACTGTCTTCTGTTCAGTATGACGGAGTAGATCTGTTAGTTGTTTTGGACAATTCCTACTCTATGGCCGAAGAACAACAAATTCTTGCAACCCATTTCTTTCCGCTGATAAACAGCTTAACCAAACCGGTTCAGGGAGATCCCAGTTGGTTTTTTCCGGCAGTGGAGAATTTAAAAGTTGCTGTTGTAACCACGGATATCGGACTTCAGTATGGAGAATCGGGAGACATATGGGGAGTTCCGAACTCTATACCGACCTGCGAAGAATCGTATGGAGATAATGGAAATTTTAGAACGGTTCAACACGGTGTCAGTTCAGTCAATATTGAGAACGGTGTAATTAAATGCGATCCGTTGGGTGATCATTGTCCTGCCGGTTATACCTGCGAAAGTGACGGATTTTGCTATGGAAGCGGATCTGTTGCCTGTACAACCGGCGTAGGTCCTGTATTAAGCACCAATGCGGCAGCGCCCAACAGCGAAATTGCCGCCCAAGCCGCCTGTACGGCAATGCAGGGAACAAACGGCTGCGGTTTTGAACAACCGCTTGAGGCCATCGTGAAAGCCTTTAAAAATCAACCCTCGTTTGCCGAAGAAAGCCATGTGTTGGCAGTAATAGTGGTATCTGATGAAGAGGATTGCTCAATTGAGGATCCGGGTTTGTTTTCTTCAGAAAACTGGCTGAATCCTCGGAAAATAAACATTGCTTGTAATTATCCCAACAACAATTTTTTGTTTGATACTGTCAGGTATCGCGAAAAACTCTTAGAAGCCAAGGGCGGTATTGATGAAGCGTTGGTATTTTCTGCAATAGTTGGAGTACCTCCGGCAGTTTCAGGAGAAGAGGCTGTTTGCGAAGGAAGCGGAGCGGAACTGTCTCAATCAGGATGTCTTGATAGAGATGAAATGCAGATTACTCCGGTAGAATTTGTTCCAGATAGTCCAGGTACTTACGAACACTTTGCACCGGCTTGTCAGAGAAAAAACTCTTCCGGTCAGGTTGATGTAACTCTTGCCAGACCCGGACGACGCTTTGTGGAGACCGCAGAGCAATTCGGATCTAATGGTTTTGTACACTCCATTTGCAATGAAGATTGGTCGCCGGCGCTGCTTCGCACAGGAGAAGCAATTGCCTCCAAACTCAACCGTCCCTGCTTTCCTCACAAAGCTCCGTGGACCGAACAAAACTCATCCGATTGCCCGAATTGCGGAGTCGTAGCTGATACTTGTGATCTTTTTGTCGAATACAGTATTTCCAATGATGATTTGGAAACTTTTAGATGTCCTCAGGAGTTGTACGAAGGTTTAGATGAAAACACCAAAGACGCATACGAAAACAAAACCATCTTGGAAACCTCAGACCAAAATACAAAAGTATTCTGTGCCGTACCGAAAGTTGCAACACCGCTTGCCTGTGCAGATGCTCTGACTGCAGAAGAATTGGAAGAAGAAATCGGTTGGACCTATTGCGAGCAAGATGAAAGATGTGAACAGATGATCAACACCACCAAACTAGCCAAAGACATAGCAGCCGGACATCCGTTTGCATATCGTTGTGTTGTTGAGGTTAACTGATTTTACAGACGCTGACTGTTACCGTATTTAGTCTTTCTCACCGAGAACTCGTAAAATAGAAATAAATCCTGATTCGTGTTCTTTAGCGCCTTGAGGAGATACCCATGCGTCAAAAAAGGTTCCTTTGGGTGATTGCAAATGAACAAATTCCAGTGGGCAGTTTTGGTTAAACGGGTTTTTGGGTGCAATACCCAAATCTGCTCCCGGATATGCAGAAGAACCGTCTACGGCTTTGGTACGCTTGCCCAAGGCAAGAATTTGTTTGTAATGTCCTCGTTCTCCAAATTCACTATGTTCACGTGATATTAAAACTCGCCCGTTGGATGTTAAGCCTATTTGTACATTAGGAATATAAGAGGAAACTCCAATCAATGCACCGGAAGCAGCATTAAGTACCGAACTCGCCGCCTGGCCGGCTGCACTTTTGGGTTTGGTGTAATCCAAACCGCTCCAAGTACCGACAATCTTTTCTCCGTCTTTTAGTTTGAAATAGCGGGAGTAAAAGTTATGCATAGCCTCTGCTGCTTGCTCCGGAGTCATCGCAGCTACTTTTGCAAATATTTTTTTTCGCATAACAGAAGTCACCGCAACAATTGCTATAATAAAAATTATCGGAATTAAATAATATATTACCATCTGTTACCTCCGTGAGATACGAGCTATATCATTGTCAATTGCAACGTCAAGATAGGGGGTTATGATTGGGGACTGTCACTATTGATTCTGGGGACTGTCACTATTGATTCTGGGGACTGTCACTATTGATTCTATTGATTTACCTATTGATTTGATTTTGACAACTATTTGCCTACTTTTTACACCGATGTTATACTGTACAAATGTTTAGTTTTAACAAAACATATGCTCCTCTTTGGTGCAAAAGCAACTTTTCCTTTTTGGAAGGTGCAAGCCATCCTGAAGAGTTGGTGGAAGAGGCTCATCATTTGGGGCTTAGGTATTTGGCTCTTACTGATCGGGACGGAATGTACGGTTCGGTTAAAGCTTTGCTTAAAGCAGAGGAGAGGGGTATCAAGCTGATTATCGGAAGTGAGATTAGTCTTAATGACGAATCGCGGTTGGTGCTTCTTGTAAAAAATAAACAGGGCTACGGAGACTTGTGCTCACTTATCTCAAAAGGGAGGCTGCGCTCTCCCAAAGGTTTTTCTTGTGTAACTTTAAGTGAGGTTTGTGAAGCTGCTTCAGATTTATTTTGTTTATGGGGCGGACGGAAAAGCTCCCTTGTGCTTGAGGAGGAACCGACTTCCGCAGCGTGCATGCTAAAAGACGCTTTCGGCCCAAGACTTTTTGCTATGGCGGCCAGACGGCGTATTGCCGAAGAAGTTGTGGAAGAAAAACGTCTTATTTCAAGAGCTGTTAAATATAATTTGGAAATTGTTGCTTCATGTGAAGTGCTATACCATTCGATATCTCGGCGGCCTCTGCAGGATGTACTTACCTGCATTCGCAAAAAGTGTACGCTTGCATCAGCAGGACGGCGCATTCAACCCAATGGGGAATTATATCTTAGGTCTTTTGTCGATTTTGAAGGTCTGTTTTTGGATTTACCGAAGGCTGTGGAAAAAACAGTTGAAATTGCAGAAGCCTGCGACTTTTCTTTGCGACAGCTTCGTTATCGCTATCCTGCAGAAGCTCTTCCGAACGGCACTTCAACAGCCGAACAGCTTCGACAACTTACTTTTGCCGGAGCCGCTATACGCTATAAAAACCATATTCCTGATCCTGTAGTAAACCAGCTTGAAAGAGAACTCGCCCTAATCGAAGAGCTGGATTATCCGGGGTATTTTCTCACCATGTGGGAAATAGTTCGCTTTTGTCGGGAACGCAACATTCTTTGTCAGGGAAGGGGTTCTGCTGCAAACTCAGCGGTATGTTTTTGTTTGGACATAACAGCTGTTGACCCGGTGCGTATGGAGCTTCTTTTTGAACGTTTTATTTCCAGAGAAAGAGCCGAACCTCCGGATATAGATTTGGATATTGAACACGAGCGAAGAGAAGAAGTCATTCAGCATGTATATCACAAATACGGTCGAGACCGTGCTGCAATGGTTGCGTCTGTTATTCGTTATCAATCTAAGTCGGCAATTAGGGATATAGGTAAGGTGTTTGAGTTGACAGAGGACGAGCTGTTAAAAGACAGTCCGACCCAGTCGTTTTCGTCCCCATTGTCCCCGTCGTCCCTAGCGAGAGAGCTTATCGGTTTTCCAAGACATTTGTCGATTCATCCAGGAGGATTTTTATTGGGTTCTGAACCGGTTCATCGCTTGGTTCCGATTGAAAACGGCACTATGCCGGATAGAACTGTAATTCAGTGGGACAAAGACGACATTGAAGCCTTGGGACTTTTTAAGGTAGACCTGTTAGGATTGGGAGCTTTAAGTCACTTACACCGAACTTTTGATTTAATAAAAAGCGAACACAATCTTAATCTATCTATGGCTGTGATACCTTCCGATGATCGAGCAACTTTTGATATGATTTGTCGTGGAGAAACAGTCGGCGTATTTCAAATTGAAAGCAGAGCTCAAATGGCTATGCTTCCCAGATTAAAGCCTAAATGCTTTTATGATTTAGTTATCGAAGTAAGCATTGTTCGACCCGGTCCGATTACCGGAGGGATGGTTCATCCCTACATAAACCGTAGAAACGGTTTAGAAGCTGTTACCTATCCGCATCCCAAATTAGAGCCGGTTCTTAAAAAAACTCTAGGTGTACCTCTGTTTCAAGAACAGGTTATGAAGCTTGCTATGGTTGCGGCTGATTATACACCGGGAGAGGCGGATCAACTGAGACGAGATATGGCCGCTTGGAAAAAAGCCGGACGAATAGAGCGCCATCACAATCTTTTGGTCTCAAGAATGAAACAAAAAGGCATTGATGAAGAATTTGCCAATCGAGTTTTTGAACAAATTAGAGGATTCGGCGAATACGGCTTTCCTGAAAGCCATGCAGCAAGCTTTGCCCTTATAAGCTATGCATCGGCCTATTTGAGATGTCACTTTCCTACAGAATTTGTCTGCGGATTGCTCAATTCTTTGCCTATGGGTTTCTATACTTCGGCAACTATTATAGAAGATGCCAAGAGAATGGGAGTAACCGTAAAACCGGTTACTGTAAAAAAAAGCGAATGGAACTGTTCAATAGAAAATAACGCAGTGCGTATGGGTTTGAAATTTATCAAAGGTTTGGGAGTAAAGGATTTTGCGGCAATTGCTTCTGAACGTGTCGATTCACCCTTTATTTCTGTCGAAGATTTTGCAAGACGCACAAAAATCTATAAAGACACATTATCTGCTTTGGCTGAAGCAGGCGCTTTTGATTGTTTCAATCTATCTCGCCGACAAGCTTTATGGCAAGTAATCGGGTTTGTTCGCGAAAACGAAAATACTTTAAACTTTCCTTCAAACCAAAAACCTCCTATGTTCAGTGAGCTGTCCGATTTTGAAACCGTATCATGGGACTTTGCATGCTCCGGATATTCCATTCATGCGCATCCCTTAGCACCGCTTAGACCGCAGCTTAGCGCTATAAAGTTGTTGTGCGCTTCGGATTTGTCTACACAAAAAAACGGAAGCAGAATTCGTTTTGCAGGCATGGTAATATGCAGACAACGCCCGTCCACTGCCGGCGGAGTAACCTTTATGACTTTAGAGGACGAAACCGGTTTTGCAAATCTTGTGATATGGAAAAATGTATATGAAGCCTATGAAATGTTGGCCCAAACAGCATCCCTGTTGGGTGTTATCGGAAAAATTCAGGCCAAGGATGGAGTTGTTCACCTAATAGCTGAACAGCTGTTTTTACCCAAAATAGCGGCGCCCAAAAGTATTCAAAGCAGAGATTTTAGATAAAATAGTCGTTCTATTTTTTTGTAACAATTGGGAGAACAAAAGCATTTTCAAGATTGTCTCTGTCTACCGTTGGATTCTGTAAACCGTTTGTTTTCTCTGCAACCTCTCTAATTACATAGTCCCTCAGCTCTTCTGTTGAAATAGATTTATCTTTGTTTTTGTCAGCGAGAGATGAGCTTAATGCTCTGATAACCTCAGAGGTAAACATTCCATTTTGTATTTCATCACTTTCGTATGACAGCTCTGCTCCTCTAGAAGAGGAAAGCACAATTGCACCGGAGCGCCTAAACAAATCATTGTAGATATATCGGTCATGATCGAAAAGTGCGGTCTCTATATTTGTACGGTTGTTTTCGCCAAGGTGTTTTTTGCGAATGCCGCGACCCACTAATCGTAATTTGTCGGCCAGAGTTGAATTTGCAAGTTCCTCACCGGGATCAAGCTCTCCGGAATGGCATGTATCGAGCAAAAAGAGTTTATTTCTCGGTTTGATATTTTGCAACAGATCCTCAATAAGTTCAAAGCGAGCTGCGGTTTCCTCCAGACGGTTCAAATCTGCATTGTGCGTAAGGAAATAATAGTCAGGATTTGCTTTCATGTCGTAAATTCCATGACCGGCTACGAACAGAACCACGGTATCATGAACGCCGGCGGCAGAGAGAAAATTTTTGGCATCTTTGAATGCGTTGACGGTAACCGCTTCATCTGAGAAGACTCTTGTGTATACTTTCTTAAAACCTGATGCCGCTTTTTTAAACACTGACTCCAGATCCAAAGCATCTTTTGAAGCGTATTTTAAGTTTAGGTTTGAATCAGCATGTTTAGAAACTCCGAATCCCAGAAAATAGAGATCACCTAGGAACTTGTTTGAATGCTCCACTATGCGGTGATCTCTAAGCGATTCTATTCCCAATTTGTTGAGCGCGCTCACCTCAATTTTGTTTCTTCCGGAGGAAAGTTCAACGGATTCTAAAATAGTTGCGTTAGTGCCCGAAACCGGTTTGCCGTCGACTCCAAAAATGGGAACATCATTAACAAAGACATTATATCTGACAAGTTCGGAAAAGCTGTCTTTTATTTCAATTTTAATATCTGCTCCATTACCTTCCTGTTTAAGATTTGTGATTTTGGCATCCGGTGCTTTATTGAATGCAAATTTCAAGTCTTCCTCACTTAGGCCGAATTTCTTGAGTCGCTTCTGATAAAGATTTTTGTAGTGAGTAATGAGCTCTTGATTGTTAACAGATGCTCTTTCAAGAAGAATGTCGGGACGGTTAAAGCGAAAAGCCAGCTGATCAACCCTATAGCTTTGAACACCGTCAACTCCGGCAATAAGGTTTCCGCCTTTACGGGATGCATCAAAATATCCGTCGGGAGTATAGGCTATCCATTCATTATCCCATGCGACCATTGTAATACTTTGACCGTTATCAATATTCCAGATACGTACTGTACCGTCATCTCCGCCGGTAGCCACATGCCGTCCGCTTGGTAAAAAACATATGTTGTTAATCGGTCCTGAGTGAGCGATGTAGTGATGAAGTCTTTCTCCTGTTTCTGTATTCCATATGTCTAAATCGCCTGTAAGCGTTCCGGAGGCGGCGGTTTTTCCGTCAGCAGAAAAGGCTGCTGTGAAAACATTTTTGCTTTCTTTGTAATTATCAAAATCGATAAAAGTTTTTAATGCTTCTCCGCTATCTATATCCCAAAGTTCAAAAATTCCGCAGGTATCTGTCGGATATCTTTTGTAGCATGAACTATGAGCGGTCAGCAGGTGATTATTGTCTAAAAAAAATGCAGCGACTGCATGTCTTTTCAATTCTCGGATAAAGCGGCCTGTTTGAAAATCCCAGATTTTTGTAGAGTTATATCCAATAGAAACAAAACGGCTCAAATCAGATGAAACGACAATACGACTGGAAGAAATACCATTTTTAAACGGAATTGAACGAATAAGTTTCCAAGATGGTATTTCACGAATATTAAGTATTTCGTCCTGGCCTGTCAGCAGATAACCGTCTTTCAAAAACGATATAAGGTTCTCGCTTTTGCGGATCGGAATTTCTTTTACTAGATCACCGCTCTTTGAATTCCATACTCTAAAATCATTTCTACCCTTATATTCATTGGTAAACCCTTGTGTTACTATGTGTCGCCCGTCAGGAGAAAAGAGAACATCGGTTGACCATTGACGGTCACTTCCCTTAAGAGTGTGTAAAAGAGAGCCCGTGAGCACATTCCAAACATAAGTGTTGCTATCCCACGAAGCTGCAGAGACGAGCCATTGATTGTTCGGTGCTGCGATTTTAGAAATACGCCCCCCGCCTTTCCCGCCGAGTTTGTGAACCGTTTGACCTGTTTCAATGTCCCAAGTTCTAAGATTAGCTGTTTCGTCAGGAACAACAAATTGCCGCATATCTGAGGTTGCTCCCATTAAATCTCCGGCAAAGGAGGATGTGTCGCATTTGTTTTTGTAAGTGCGAAGTGTTGATCCCTTTAGAAAATCAAAGAGTACAACCTCACCGTCAAGCGGAGGTCCCAGCATTATCATTGCTCTGCGATTATCAGGAAGAGGCACAATATTGTGAATTAGAGCTTTCAAATCATAACTTATTTTAAGTTTCCCGGATTCGAGGTCGAAAACCATTAGTTCCTTTTTGGGAGGATAGCCCGGATAGCCGCCGCTACGACCTGCGAGCACATACTTCATATCTATTGTTGCCGAAGCGTTTCCTCCAAGTTCCTCCTTATTTATTCTTGAGCTCCAATAGATCGAACCCGTATCCATATCCCAGAGTTTAACAGTACCGTCTCTACATGTGGTCAACATCCTTTTCTCGTCGGCTACAACAGACAAAGACATCCAACTGTAATTAATATTACAACGATTGGTAAAACGCTTCAGTCTGCGAGGTGTGTCTATATCCCAAATTTCTACGGTGTCTTCCCCGTGACCGAATACAATACGTTTTCCGTCAGAAAGAACAAAGAGATCCTTACCTTGTCCTCTGTCGGTAGGTATAGTGTTCAGCTTCTTGCCGGTAATTCTGTCCCATATAACAATTCCGCCTGTGTCATCATAAGAAATAACGCGACGTCCGTCAGGCACAAAAGCGACATCATCAACAACATTCTCACACTGGAATGATCTGAGAAGACTGCCGCTAAGCGCATCCCAAAGCTTCATTGTTTTGTCTTCACTACCGGACAGAATATATCGACCGTCGGTAGAGTACGCTAGGTCTCGGACAGTGCGAAGATGTCCTGCCTGAATAACCATTTCAAGATTGGAGAGATTGTCCCCCAATGCCGTGCGACATATTGTTGCAAGTAATACAAAGGGAAATACTAATGTTGTTATTAAAATTCTCATTTCTTTTCCTTGATACCCAAAGCAATCTCAAGTCTAGCATTGTCCGGATTTGGGGGCAATAAGAGCAAAAGGACGGGGAAAGAACAAGTATGGACTATCTATTATTTGAGTTCGGCTTTTTAGGCGCACCTTCTGAGAATAGATTTAATTATTAATATTGCATCTTGTGGAGGTTTCATAGACAGTGCTTTGAGTGCTAAAGCTGCCGCTTGTCGACCTCGTCCCTCTGCAACAGCTTTTTCGGCAGCCTCCAAGTTGTTTTTCCAAGAGTGATTACCAAAGATGTCATCTTCTAGGTGAGTTGTATATGTTGAGGTTCGAACAACAGATTTACGACGTGAATTTTTGAGTTGGTTATATGCATTGCTTACAGCTTCGAAGGCCGTTAGTGCATCGGTTCTTTCGGTTTCTGAAACATAAACAAAACGATCAGGGTGAAGGTTAAAAGACTGCTTTCTAAAAGCTCGATCTATCTCTTTCTCAGAAGTATCAGGCAATACTCCAAGCAGCTCAAAAGCAGAAGCACCGGTTTTCAATTTTTTTAGAATCATAGAGGCCGCAGAAACGCGCGGCAAGTCTCCGGGTGACCAATCAGGAAAAACCCCCATTAGATTTAAAGCAACAAGCCATGCTCCGGCATATCTAGGAGCAAGCCCTCTTTTCCAAATTGCCATAACAACCGGCGTCGGACGGGCAAGCCCCTCCACAAAACGCTTTTCTTCTTCACTTAATGAAAATTTAAGAATACGGTTAATACCATTAAGATCAGCCTTAAGAGTATTCATCGGAATGCGTTCAGACAAAACACGCGGTTCAAACAAATCAGTTCTTCTTATAACTCCCCTTAGAATAACTCCGTCAGTATTTATTGAAAATCCCGAATGAAGGCCGACAGTTTTTTCCTCAAATATTATCTTTGGGCGTACAGCAGAAAATAAACACTTGGATAATGATTCTTCTGTCAACAAAAAACCGGGTGCTGTGTATTGAGGTGAGGTTTCGGTTATTTTTCCGTCAAACAACTTAACCAAATGAATACGTTCTTGATCTTCAATTTTCAACAATCCGCTCTGACGCAGTTTTCCGGCGGTTGTTAGAGTTGTACCTAGGCGAATTAGTCCGGAAACAGGATCTCTTCGTTCTGTTGAATCGGCAATTCTCATAGTACGCAATTATCGTCTGCAAAATAACTTATGGCAATTTTTCAACCGAAGATTTCAACCGGAGATAAATTAAACAAAAGAAGTTAACCTTTTTCTTTTTTTTACTCTTGACCGAGCTTGTTCGGTGATTACCTTGACCCACGAAAGGAGGCGGATTATGGCTGCTACCTATAGTATGATCAAATATGACGAACTAGACCGGTACATATCCGAGATAAACCGCTATCCCCTGCTTTCCCAAGAAGAAGAAACAAGGTTGGCTGTTCGCTGGCGGGATTTTAGGGATGTGGAGGCGGCTCATAAACTGGTTACTTCCAACTTAAGATTTGTTGTAAAAATTGCTAATGAGTATAAAGGCTACGGCGTGCGGATGCTTGATCTAATTCAAGAAGGAAGCGTAGGTCTTATGCATGCCGTTAAACGTTTCGATCCTGACAAAGGATATAGATTGTTATCGTACGCAGTGTATTGGATTCGTTCTTCCATTCACAGCTTTTTAATAAAGACAGTAAAAATGGTTAAAATGGGAACATCCCGCGCCCACAGAAAGCTTTTTTTTAAATTACGATCAGTGAAAAGCCGCCTGCTGTCTTCGGGAATTGCTAATGAAGATAACATTATTGATGCAGTCGCAGAAGAAATTGGAGTAGATAGATCAGATGTAGAAGAGATGGATTTACATTTAAGCGGAAAAGATGCGTCCTTGGACGCTCCCGTTTCTACCGGTGCTTCTATGGTGGAGGTAATAGAATCGCAAGCTCATTCAGTTGAAGAAAAACTGGAAGAAATCGAAGAAGCTGCAGAAAGAGCTGCGCGTTTTGAAACCGCCATGGATGCTCTTAGTGAGAGAGAGCGAAAGGTTATTGAGCTTAGATATCTCGTAGAACACCCTTTACAACTGAATGAGATAGGATCCTCTTTGGGAATAACCAAACAGCGGGTAAATCAAATAGAAAAACGAGCTGTAGAAAAACTGAAAAACCTACTGATAGCAGCATGACTGAACAATAATGTTAGATACGTTTATAGTATAATCCGGCAATTATCTGTTAATAGTGTAGATTATAACCATTTTAAAAACATCTGACTAAACAAGTTGCTTCTCATATCCCATAACTAATGATACGGAACCCGCTGTGAAGAATACTTTTTATAGCGGGAATTTCTTTGGGCCTTTTTTGCTGATTTTGGCCATGTTTATGTTTGCGGCAATGGGTATTTTTGTTAAATCAGCGGGAAAACATGTGCCGTTTGTAGAAATAGTTATGTTCAGATGCCTTGCTTCGGCAGCAGCAGTTTGGTTACTTGCAAAGAGAGAAAAAATCTCGGTTAGGGGAACTCGTCGTGACCTTCTCTTCTTGCGAGCATTATTCGGTACCATCGGTCTGTTTATGTATTTCTATGCTATGACTAAGATTCCGATAGGAGATACAATTCTTCTAAATCAAACAGCCCCTGTCTTTATTCTTCCTTTGGCAGTTCTGTTTCTAAAAGAAAAAGTTACAAAAGTGCATGTTTTTTTAGTAGCAGTTGTTCTTCTGGGAGTGGTTTTGGTGATAAAACCTACAGGTAACGTAGTAAATGCTCCGGCTTTAATTGCATTGGGCTCAGCAGTATTTACCGCTTTTGCGTATATACTTATTAGAAGGCTCACTTCTATCGAGCATCCTCTTACTATCGTTTTTTGGTTTAACGCTATTGGGTTTTTAGTTTCTCTTCCCATTACTATACCTGTATTCATTCTACCCGGTTTAGGTGATGCGCTGGATTTGGCAGTAATGGCACTGCTGGCAACTTTTGGGCAAATACTTATGACCTTTGCATATCGATACTCTGAAGCGGGACGACTGTCAGCGTTGGGCAGTTTCGGAGCAGTATTCGGAGCTTTTTTTGACTATGCGGTTACCGGTCATTTGCCGGATATCTGGTCTGCGTTGGGAAGTATAACAATCATTGTTTCTTGTTTTTTGTTGCAACTCAACGGTCTAGGTCAAAGAAATCTAATAAAAGATCGATTTACACTTTCTTGACAGATCCAATTTTGAGGTCATGTTTTAGTCAAATAAACAAAAACCTCTTATCAATATGAGGTCTATAAAGGAAAAAGGAGAATTTTTTATGGTCACAAAAACAAAAGTAACAAAGGCTGCAACTCCTAAAGCTGAATCTACAACAAAATCAAGTAGTGTTGCCGCCAAACCGTCAAAGAAAAAAACTTCGGCTGCTCTTAGTCACGAAGAGATTGCTCGCCAAGCCTATATGTTATGGGTAGAGCGCGGAGGGAGTGAGATAGACAATTGGTTGGAAGCAGAACGAAACCTCAGATAATTTCTCATATTTCATTTAGCACAATGCATGTGCATGTAATAACTCCACTATAAAAAATACTCACAATCGGCATTGGGTAACTTCTCAACACTACAGGTGAAATTAAGAAAATTTAGCGGCCGGGGTTTTATTCTTGTGATAGGAAGGAACGCTAAACAGAGCATTGAAAAGTAACATCGGTGTGTAAATATTTTTGCACATGCGTAGTATTTTCGCCGCCTGTTGATGAGTTTTTTTTATAATTTCTATTTTTATTCAAAGTATTACCGGATAGAGTCCTATACAGTTTTCGGGGTCTTACCTCCTAAACTATTTAAGATCGATACAACGGCATAAATATTGCTAATTGTCGCGTCGAAATTGGATTTATTACTGAAACACGAAATAAAATATGCAGGAGAACAATGGATGTTTGATGTACCTTCAGATGAATTGAGAAAAAAACGAATTAGTATAGGGCCGCCTCCAAACGTTTCGGATGATAAGCCTATTGTTAGCGATGTAGTCGAAAACATGTCTCTAGCGCGTAAACGGTTGCACCTGTTGTTTGATGAAGGAACTTTTGAAGAAATCGGAGCTATGGTTGTAAATCGTTCTACAGATTTTGGATTAGATAAGAAACAAATCCCGGGGGACGGCGTAATAACAGGTAACGGTGAAGTTAACGGTCGAGTGGTTTTTGCTTATTCTCAGGATCGAAACGTTATGGGCGGCTCTCTTGGAGAAGCTCACGCAAAGAAAATTTGTAGAGTTCAAGATCTGGCAATGCAAGCCAAAGTGCCGCTGGTGGGAATCAATGATTCCGGAGGAGCACGTATACAAGAAGGCATAGATTCATTGGGAGGATATGGAGAAATCTTTAGACGCAATGTTCGTGCTTCAGGAATGTGTCCCCAAATATCAATGATTCTAGGCCCATGTGCAGGCGGAGCGGTTTATTCTCCTGCACTTACCGATTTTATTGTTATGGTAAGAAAACAAAGCTACATGTTTCTTACCGGTCCCAAAGTTGTAAAAACAGTAACTTTTGAAGACGTTGATGCTGAAACCCTAGGCGGCGCTGATGTTCATAGTCGAACAACAGGCATTTCACATTTAACTTACAAAGATGAATTAGAGGCTTTAAACGGAGTAAGAGAACTATTGGGATATCTTCCTTCAAGCTATATGGAGAAGCCTCCTTACATAACTCCCATCGATCCGATTGAGCGTGATGCAAGCGAATTGGATACTGCGGTGCCGGAATCCTCCAGACAAGTATACAATGTGAAAAAGATCATACAGTCAGTTTTTGATAATGATTCATTTTTTGAAATTCAAAAAAACTGGGCACAGAATATGGTGGTGGGATTTGCTCGTCTAGGAGGCTATTCTGTAGGAGTCATTGCTAATCAACCTTCCATGATGGGGGGAGTATTGGACTCCAATGCTTCGAGAAAAGGTGCAAGATTCATCAGAACCTGTAATGCTTTTAATATCCCTCTTATTTCTCTTGTGGATGTTCCCGGTTTCTTGCCCGGTACAGGACAGGAATACAACGGTATCATCGCTCATGGCGCAAAGCTTATGTATGCGTACTGCGAAGCCAGAGTGCCGAAATTGGCAGTAATTTTGAGAAAAGCCTACGGCGGAGCTTATATAGTAATGTGTTCAAAGCATGTCGGCGGAGATGTAAATTTGGCCTGGCCGACTGCTGAAGTTGCTGTGATGGGAGCTCATGGAGCAGTTGAAGTTTTATTTCGTAAGGAAATTACCAAAGAAGAAGATAAAGATAAGAAGGTTGAGGAGTATGAAAGCAAATTTCTCAATCCAAGCCGAGCGGCGGAGAGAGGCTACGTTGATGCTGTGATTCAACCAAGCGAAACACGCATAAAACTATATCGATTCCTGCGATCACATCTCGCCAAATCAGAAGAGCGAATATCAAAACACAACGGAAATATTCCAACCTAGACCTCTCCTTCTTTCTACTATTCGATAATTCCGTCTTGAATTAGTTGATTTAAAACTCTGCACGTATCAAATCGAGAAAGAGAAGAAACATCTATTATATCTTCAAATGAAAGCACTCCGTCAATATTGGATACAATAAAGCCGGCAACAGGATCTAGGTTACGCCAAATGATTTCTTCTTCTGTAATAAGTCGTTTGGGAATTCTGTTTAAGGATCCTATTTTTGACTCATACATTTGCATCAATGTTTGACGGCATTTAAGTCGGGTTAATGATGCGTCTGTATCTCCTTGTTCAATTTTGAGAATCATTTCTGCAATTTCCAATGTACCGGTAAGATCGCTCATTTCACTTCGTTCTTTCATTGCCTTACGAAGCTCATTTAAAGAGGAATTGTTATTCACATTTGTATAGCTTTCTTCTGCGTTTGTATAGGCGGCAGACAACTTCTCAATATTACTATCTACTGTTTGCGTTAAATTGTGATTAAAATCTATAGCCGCTTCTTCCAATGTTACAATCAAAGATTCGTCATTATTGTCGGACAGTTTCCATAAAGTTTCTGTATTGCCGATAAGTCCGGCTTTATGTAGATTTTTTATCCATCGCGTTGTTTTTTTGTCGTTTGTCATTGCTGACTTATTTTATTGCTCAAATCTTATTTTCTGGCCAATACACCCTTAAACATTTTTAATGTACGATTGAGAGTCTCAACTTCAGCATTGAGTTCATCAATATTCTTTCCGGCAATAGCAACCCTTGCACGATCAATTATCTTCTGAGCTTTTTCCAGTGCTTCTTTTCCAAATTCAGAACCCATTACCATTGCCTCTACATCTCCAAACATTCGCTCCAAATCTCTAATGATTCGCTCAGCTTCCTGTCTAACTCGTTCAAATTCTTCTGAAGCTTGTTTTTCTACCAGAAAATCACGACTTTCTTCGGCCATACGGAAAATTTCATCATCGGTTAAACCTGAGGATGCAGTTACGGTAATAGATTGTTCCAAGTTAGTATCTAAATCTTTGGCTGAAACGCTTACTATACCGTCAGCGTTAATATCGAAGGTAACTTCAATTTCAACTTGCCCTTTTGGTGCTTTTCTCAGACCTGACATAATAAACTCACCCAGCAGCTCGTTCTCTCCTGCTTTGCGACTTTCACCTTGCAGTACAAGAATCTTCACAGCAGTCTGATCATCCCTTACAGTTGTAAAGACCTTGGAGCGAGAGGTGGGCACGCTAGAGTTTTGAGGAATAACTTCTTCTACTAGTCCGCCGACAATCATAATTCCCAAAGTATGAGGCGTAACGTCAAGCAAGAGCATTTCACTAGTCTCATCCAGAAGAGCGGAAACCTGAATGGCTGCACCTAAAGCAACTACTTCATCAGGATGAACTCCCTTACAAGGTTCTTTTCCAAAAAAATTGGCTACTGCTTTTTGAACGGCAACCATACGAGTCATTCCGCCTACAAGTATTACTTCTTCTATCTCTTCTTTTTTAATACCTGCTTCTTTTATAGTGATTTCACAAATATCAATAGTTCGCTGAATCAAGTCAGAGCAAAGCTCATCAAGAGTTTCTCTTCTTAGAGTACGTTGCAAATGAAGTGCTTCTTCCTGACCGGACGAGATAATAAAAGGAAGATTAATTTCAGCAACTAGTTGGCTCGACAGCTCCATTTTTGCTTTTTCTGCTGCATCTTTTAATCTTTGAAGCGCCATTCTATCTTGTTTGAGGTTTATTCCATGTTCATCTAAGAAACCCTGAATGAGCCAATTTGATATACGTGCATCAAAATCTTCTCCTCCCAAGAATGTGTCTCCGGCAGTAGATATAACCTTGAAAACTTCGTTAGAACCTATTTCCAAAATAGAAATATCAAAAGTTCCTCCCCCCAAATCATATACCGCCGCCGTTCGGTTTATGTTCTTGCCGAAACCGTATGAAAGAGCGGCAGCAGTAGGTTCATTAATCATACGAATAACTTCAAGTCCTGCAATTGCTCCTGCATCTTTGGTCGCTTGACGTTGATTGTCATTAAAATAAGCCGGCACTGTGATTACAGCTTGCTCGACAGGTTCACCCAGATAGTCTTCTGCGATGAGTTTCATCTCTTGAAGAATCATTGCTGATATTTCCGGCAAGGAGTATAGGCGTTCTTTTAACTGAATACGAACATCATCGTGCGGTCCTTCAACAATATTATAAGGAACGGATTCAAGCGCAGCATTTACCGGAGGAGAATTCCACTTTCTTCCAATCAGTCGTTTGGCAGCAAATACAGTGTTTTCTGCATTGGTAATTGCTTGACGTTTTGCAATATACCCTACCAACCGTTTGCCGGTTTCTGTTACAGCAACCATTGAAGGCGTGGTTTTATATCCGCCTCTATTGGGAATAACAGTTGGCGTATCTCCTTCCATTACAGCAACGCACGAATTTGTTGTTCCAAGATCTATTCCGACAGTTCTTGTCATTTATGAAACTCCTCCCCGCTATCTACTTCTTGCAAAGACGAAGTCTTTTTTTAACTTCTTTGTTTTGCGGTTCCATTTTTAACGCTCTATTGTAAGCATCTTGTGCTCTGTCCATATCTTTTACTGCATAAAAGATATCTCCTAATGTAACGAAATATCCGGCACACTGTCCACCTAAGATAATTACTTCTTTCATTAGCACCAATGCAGTAGAAAAATCTTTTTCATGTCGAATTAGCAGTTCAGCCAAAGAATGACGAGCTTCAATGTTTTTTGAGTCAAGAGCAAGCGCTTGCTGAAAATGCTGTTTAGCTTCTTTTATAAGACCCTCTCTGAAAGAATAGCGACCTTTACTCAAATGCATTTTGATTTGCATTTGTGTTTGTTTTTCGTCAGCCAAATCCATACATTTTTTTGCTTTTTCATTATCAGGGTAGGAATTTAAGATTTTTTTGCAAAATATTTGAACATCAGAATATCTATGCTGTTCAAGAGCCAATTCAGCATTTTCTAGAAGAGTTTCTATTTGTTCTTCGTTCTTTCTTAAAGGAACCTGTGACACGTGATTTATAAGATTATTCAGAGTTCGCTCATCAAGTTTACGCTTAAGCTGTTCTCTTCTCATTATGATAGAATTGTCCGAAAGATTAGAGAACGAAGAGAGTTTATCTTTTGTTTTTGGAGGAGGAAAGGTTGTGTTTTGCGAAATATTTTCAGATAATTCTGTAACGGCTGAAGAAACTGTTCGGTTTTTTTCTTGAATTGCCTCGTTCAGCTTTTTCTCCATCATTTTGAACTCTATTTCATCCCGGATTGAAGTATCATATTCTGATTTTTTCTGAGGATTGGACAGGATATCATAAGCAAGGGTTAATTGCTTAAAAATACGAGCCATTTTGTCAATATAGACCTTACTCATTTGCCCAAAAGCCTTGTCCGGATGATATCTTTTAGAAAGCTCAAAATACTGATTTCTTATCTCAACTCGAGCAGCATCAAAATCCAAACCCAATAATTCGTAATAATTGCAATGAAGTAATTTTTCGTAAAAATTATCTATTTCGCTCAGTAAACTATCGTTAACTATTCCTTTTACCGTTTCAGTATTGGTAGCTGTTAATTTTTTAACTTTTATCAATTGTAGTGAAACCAATTCAATAATGACCTTTTCTACTGAATTGTACGGTTGAGAAGCAATATGTACAGTTTCACCTACAGATAAATTTTTTTCAGCGCATTGATAAACACGCTGATGTAATGAAGACATAGAGTCCGCAATATTTGCGGAAGAGGTCACCTCTAGAATATTTTCGTTGCTATAAAGCACGTTCACTGCGGGTGTTACCTTTCAATGAATTAGCAAACTTCAATTCTCTAATATTACTTACAAGTTCAACATATGTAAATAACCTCAACAAGATAGCTGCAAATAATCTCTTACTAAGCTTCAGACTTTGTACAAACAAACAACTACTCATATAGAGTAAGCCCAAAAAGCATATCCTCCAAATATTGAGACTATTTTTGCATTAGGAAAACGGTTGGAAATTTCAATTTGCATTCTTGGGTTGCATTCTACGTGAAACAATGAAAACCATTTTTTTAATAATTTGTGAGCAAATAACGGCCAGCTTTCGAAGTTTCCAAAATCCACAAAATATACTTTGCCCGACGGGGCAAGTGATAGCTGTGTTGCATCCAGTGCCCTTGTCCAGTTGGGCATCATCGACAAAGAATATGAAAAAATGATGTGATTAAAAGCAGAGCATTGAAAAAAAGTTGAATTCGGCCTGACCAATTCACAAGCAATTTCTTTAAGAAAAATGCGATTATTAAAGCCTGCACGACGAATATTTTTTTCGGCTGTTTCCAGCATTCGCCAAGATGTATCAACACCAAAGAAAGTTGCCGTTTTATTGTTTTTTGCTAAATGAATTAGATTGCGTGCTGTTCCGCATCCCATTTCTAGTACTGTATCGTTGGTTTTCGCTTTTACTGATGCAATCAGTCTGTTTCTTCCAAGTAGGAACAGCGGTCGTGTCAAATCGTAAAAGTGTCTTTGATACTTATAGATACGGTTCATGTCAGCAGAATGAGTCATAATGCAATTTAAATTCTAACCGTACGGCGAAGGACAAACGGTTGTTGTTCGGGGTGTTTGGAAATTAGTTCTCTCATGCATTACTTTATTCATTACATTAACTAGATGTTCAATAACATAAGGTTTCTTTATGAAAGCTGCTGCTCCATCTGTGAGAAGATTTCTAATTTGACCGTCTTCGGAATAACCTGAAATGATCAAGATTTTTTCGTTTGGATTAGAAGCCTTGATTTGTCTAAAAACTTCGTAACCGTTAAGACGGGGAAGTATAAGATCAAGCAATACTAAGCAAATTTCATCTTTATGTTTTAGATATGTACTTACTGCTTCTACTCCGTCTTTACATGCCTTAATGCTATATCCGAGTCTTTTTAAAGCCTTGGTTGTTGCTGAACACAGATTTTCATCATCTTCAACCAGCAAAACAAGATCGCCCGATTTTCTCAAGTCTTTGGTGATATATCTTTCAGGTACGCTCTCGATATACTCTTCCTCATGTATTCCGGCAAAGGGTAAATAAACGGTAAAACGAGTGCCAACTTCGGGAGTGCTGTCCACACGAATTTCTCCGCCGTGACTTTTAATTACTCCATAAACTGTTGCTAAACCTAAACCGTTTCCCTTGCCCAATCCTTTGGTCGAAAAAAACGGTTCAAAAATATGGCTGACTGTTTCCTCGTTCATGCCGACACCAGTGTCTTCGACACAAATAACTACATGCGGTCCCATCGCCATAATATGAGGTACGGAATCATCAGAGGGGTTGAGTTGTTCTATTTTTGCTACAATATTCAGCGTACCGCCGGACGGCATCGCATCTCTCGCGTTAATGCATAAATTCATCATTACTTGACTTAATTGACTTTGATCACCGACCACCCACAGATCAGGTTGTATATCTGTCTGAATTGAAACTGAGCGTTCAAAGGTTCTTCTAATCAAATAAACCGTTTCTTCAATTACTGTTGAGAGATTGCGAGGTCGTTCATCGTATCGTCCTTTTCTCGCAAAGCCAAGAAGCTGTTCGGTCATATTGGCTGCTTGCTTGAGAGCTAACTCTGTCTGCTCAACACATGTTGACAACTCCTCTAAATCTACAGAACCTTCATCAGCCATAATCTTGAGGTAGTTGGTGTTTAGCATAACTGTGGCGAGAAGATTGTTAAAATCGTGAGCAATACCTCTAGCTAAGCGTCCCAGAGATTCCATCTTTCGCAATTCCAGCAAATGAAGTTCAATATCATCCTGTTGAGTGAACAGCAAAACAGTTTTTATACCGACACGAATCTTATCTCCAACTTGTAGAGGAAGCTGACGTGTAACAGGAAGGCCGTTAACCCAAGTTCCGTTGCGACTATTAAGATCTTCAATGAAATATCTTCTATTAGGAGCTCGAAGTATTCTGGCGTGTTTTCTTGATACTGAAGTATCTTGGACTTTTAGATCAGATTTAAAATCCCTTCCTATTATATTTTCTTCTTTTAATCCATATATCATTCCTGAGTCCACTCCAGTAAGAATGACTAACTGAGCTCTAAGCTCTTTATCCTTGCCTGAGGCATCGTGGGACGTAATTATATGTGTTTCTCTCTCTGAAAGACGAGTTGTTACTTGTGTTTCTTCTTCTAATGAATCATCTAAGTCTATATCGCTTCGATAAGTTTTCATGACAATAAGCTCAAACGGCTTCCCCCTTTACTCAAAACCGTCTATATCAAATAATATGTCTCTGCCTACCACAAAAATAAAAGATAGTTTGTTTTATGATCAATTTTGTAATCTGAAAAACTCTATTCACGTTTGTATTGTGTTACAAACAAATAGTTGACCCTGAACGGCTCTATCTTCTATTGAGGCAGTAGGCTGTAATTAGTCAGATTTTTTAAATGAAGAAAAAGAAATCGAGAAAAGATAAAACCAAACAGGCTTTACTGATTGCCTTCTTATTATCATTACTTGTTCACCAACTTTTTATGAGCAGTCTTGGATCTTTGTTCTCATTTCCCGAAGAACAAGAGCCTGAAAAACAATATGAAGTATCGCTATTGCCTGATATTCCGGAAGAGAAGCAGGCGGTTGAGGAAAAAGAAAAGCCAATTGAACAGCCGGTTTCCAAACCTTCAACTAAGTCGATAAAAAAACCGATGCCGACTGTGTCAAATTCGAACACAAATTTGTCGGAAACAGAATCTGTTCGTACAGAAAATCATAGACAGGATTCTTCTGATACTACAAAGATTCCTAATTCAGTACCGGACAGTGTTGAATCGTTACCGCCAAAATTGGACCTGACCTGGAAATCCTTTGAAAAAGTTTTTGGAGATAAGGCTGCTCAGGACAGGAATACATATGCAGAGGATATGCTTGAAAAAAGGAGGAACAGAGGTGCAATAGCAAATTACTCTGACAGGGTAATGAAAGCCGTTACAAATCATCGAAGTTTTATTAAGCCTGGAGAGCAAGAAGTATTAGGGTCGCGTAAAGAGATCTTTCATAATTATATTCATGCAATTCATGAAGCAAGCGTGCACCCCAAATTTGCAGATACTTTCTTAGCATCACTTCCTTCTCTTTCGGTTTCTGACCCCCTGAACAATATGGATCTGCATATGGTTGCTGAATTTGAGATTTTTGAAAGCGGTCATATTAGTGATATCAGAGTTGTTAAAACTTCAGGGAATATCATTTTTGACGCCGGAGCAGTGGACTCAATATTTAGATCTTCTCCTTTCCCGGCTCCTCCCAAAGAGGTTCTTTCTTGGAATAAACGTGTATATCTGAGATGGGGCTTTTATAGAAACAATCGAAAGTGCGGTGTTTTTAATGTTGAGCCGTATATTCTAAGAGCACCCGGTTCCAAGGAAGAAGCTCTACCGGTTGATCAATTTACAGTACAGGGTAGTTAGAGCTTTTAATTACTTTGGAAGATTTGTCGTTATAGGAGGCATGTGTTATGAGTAAGCCGTTTGTAGCTTTTACTGTGCTGTGTTTCTCTGTTTTTAATTGTGAAACCGCCACTAAACAATGTGAAGGAAATACCTGTTCAGAAAATTCTGATGAAGCAGATACACAAAGCAACAAAGATTCAAATATAGATACAAATAATAACAATGAAACAGATTCAGAAACAAACACAAATACAACCACGGACACAGACACAGACATAGATACAGACATAGATACAGACATAGACTCAGACACAGACATAGACACAGATACAGACACCGATACTGATACAGATACAGACACCGATACTGATGCTGATACAGACATTGATACTGATACAGATACAGACACCGATACTGATGCTGATACAGACATTGATACTGATGCTGATACAGACATTGATACTGATGCTGATACAGATACCGATACTGATGCTGATACAGACACCGATGCTGATGCTGATACAGACACCGATGCTGATGCTGATACAGATACAGACGTTAACATAGACACAAATACAGATTTGTATGAAACAGTACGCTATTTGAGTGATTTGTGTGAGACAGAAGGTTCAATAAATGCATGGGGACCTATAGAAAAAAATATGAGCAACGGAGAACAGGAACAAGGGGACGGAGGTCCAATCATTATAGGAGGTTCGGTCTACAGTAAGGGACTGGGTATGCATGCACCGGCAGAGATTCGTTATTCACTTGACGGAAACTGTTCCCTTTTCGCAGCTGATGTAGGCATTGATTCAGAAATGAAGAGGTTAGGCTCTGTGGTTTTTGAAGTTTATGGAGACGGTGAATTGCTTCTTCAAAGTCCGCTGAAAAAAGGAAGAGAAGAACCTTTGTCCATTGAGACAAGTATTTTAGGTGTAAATGAACTGCGCCTTGTCGTTTCTGATAGCGGAGGAAACGGTAGTGACCATGCAGATTGGGGAGATGCAAGAGTAATTTGCAATGAACATGCGTTTAGGGTTTGTACTCCGCCTGCTCAAGAAATTCCGGCTGAGCCCGGTTATAGTTTGGTATGGTCAGATGAATTTGATATTGAGGGCAAACCGAATTCTGACAATTGGGGTTATGAGCAAGGATACGTTCGTAACAATGAGTGGCAATATTATCAAGAAGACAATGCCTTTATTAAAGCGGGATTTTTAATAATTCAGGGAAGGCGAGAGCAGGCTCCGGAGGGGGATTACACATCTTCAAGTCTTAGAACAATGAATAATAATTGGACTCCAAAACAAAGCTTCACATATGGAATTTTCGAAATGCGTGCGAGAATAGTTGCAGAAGCCGGATTGTGGCCGGCTTTTTGGACTTTAGGAACAGAAGGAGGAGATTGGCCGTGGAACGGAGAAATTGATATCATGGAGTATTATAACAATCGTGTCCACGCCAATGTTGCTTGCGGTACCAATACACAGTGGGTTGCTAAATGGGACGGAGCAAGTAGAGAGATATCATCATTCGGGGTTTCTGATTGGGATGCCAAATTTCATGTGTGGCGAATGGAATGGGATAGTCAAAAAATAGTGTTGAAAATTGACGGGATAATAATGAATGAAACAAATCTTAATGACATGCTTAATCCGGATGGAAATAGCCCTTTTAGAGCACCGCACTATATTCTAATAAATCTGGCTATAGGAGGAAATGCAGGAGGTGATGCTTCTGCAACAGATTTTCCGACTCACTATGTTGTAGACTATGTTCGAGTGTATCAACAACAATAACGAAGATACTCCCACAATAATTGACTTTTTTATGAGTTGCCAACTGATAGAAAATAAGATAAAATTTCTTGTCGCATTTTTTAGCGATTGTTTATGTTGAGATTATATAAATGATTATTTTGTTTTTTGGAGAATAGTAAGATGAATTTTGTTTCTGGTGTCTTATCGGTTTTATTGGGTCTTTTTTCTTTTGGATGTGAACTTTTTCAGGATGAAAGCAACGACGGAATTAGTATGGATACTGTTTCGACGTGGATACCCATTGAAGGAGGATACTTTGATATGGGTGACGAACATGTTGCATCTGCGTATCCGGTACATATTGTTCATGTCCCAACTTTTAATATTACACGTACAGAAATAACAGTTGCTCAATACTCGGAATGTGTAGCAGCCGGAGGTTGTACAGAGCCGGGAATGGTGAATCAACAATGTAATTGGAATCGTTCCGGCTTAGAGCAACATCCCATCAATTGTGTATCATGGAATCAAGCTGTAGAGTTTTGTAGATGGTTTGGAGGAAGATTACCTTCGGAGGCTGAATGGGAATTTGCAGCCCGTGCAGGAGGTGACAATCGAACATTTCCTTGGGGGAAAAATGCTCCTTCATGTGACTATGCGGTAATGGTTGATTCAAACGGTGTGTCAGGATGCGGTAGCGGCGGTACATGGCCCGTTTGCAGCAAGCCTGACGGCAGAACTGACCACGGATTATGTGATATGGGCGGAAATGTATATGAATGGGTCCAAGATCATTTTCATTCTTCATATGACGGATACCGAGCATCCAACGGCAGTGCATGGGAAGATGTTTCAAACATTTATCGAGTGCTTCGAGGTGCAGCATTTAATGCACAAAAAAGTGATACACTTAAAGTTGCGAGCCGAGCTAACGATACAGATACTCAACAGAATGAAAAATATGGAATTCGTTGTGCTAGAGATTATTGAGGTAAAAATCCTAAAGCAATCCTACAGAACCGCAATTCCAATAATTTATCGTTTAATAACAGTGAATATTTGAAAGATTTGACTTTGCGTTTATGGACTTTGAATCCTTTGTATCTTGACCCCAAAGGACTGGTTGCCTTGTGGCGAGAGGCGCTTCTTGCTCAGAAAGTCCTTCTTGGTCAAACTTAAGGGATACAAATATTATTCGGAACTCAATTTTTTGCATATTTGCGTAAATGCAATCACTATTAAGGGATAAAACACATTTCTGTGAGTTCGAGTAAAAATTCTTGTATGGAAAAGAAATAAAAATTTCAACAAAGAAGACAAGGGTAACAAATTGAAATATTGGGCTTTTTTAGGCGGTTAATGTTGCCTATTAATATCTTTTTACTATATTTTGTCTTTTTTGATACAAACAATGGAGCGGATAGCTTGATTTAAAGGCTTATCTTCCATAAAATTAACAAAATTTTCTTGGGGGCTGAAGCCTTTCAGGTTTATAAACGCACCCGTGAAAAAGGTAAAATGCATAACGCTGAATTTATCAGGATGAGGACAAGTCATGAAGATCGTTTGTGAAAATTGCGGTGCAAAATACTCCATTGCGGACGAAAAAGTAAAGGGTAAGGTCTTCAAGATTCGTTGTAAAAAATGCAACGAATCTATCCTTGTAAGAGGAGATGATAACCTAGCTGCTGTTGAATCTGAACTTGCTCCGGCCCCTACACCGGCGGCTTCCGCTCATTCACAAGGACGTGACGATGATCTAGAAGCCGAAACCCGCGTATTTGACTACGGGGGATATCACCATGGGTCGGAAGCAGAAGCAATTTGGCATATCGTAGTGGATGACCAACAACAAGGGCCGTATACAGAGGCTCAAATCAAAGAGTATCTGCAGACCGGAAGTCTTATGAGCGACGGTTTAATTTGGAAAGAGGGATTTGATGATTGGATGACAATCAGTGAGGTGCCCGAATTTGCAAAGGCACAACCGGCTCCAAGTTCAGGCGTAGGACGAGGGGTGTTTGATGATCAACCGAAGGTACAGGGCGGTCTTTTTGATGATCAACCAGGAGGCGGTTTATTCAGCGGCGAAACAGCGGCAGCTTCTCCTTTTGATTCAGGAGGAGGACTGTTTTCATCTGCAGCAGCATCAGCTTCTATCGGCGGTGATGTTTTTTCCTCTGCTACCGCAGAGCCGGCTGACGGCGGCTTGTTCGGTCGCAACAGCGGCAAAAGCGCCGCATTGTTTAGTAAAAAGGAACCGTCAACTGCTGATGAAGGAATTTTTTCTTCTACCAAGGAACAACCTGTTCTATCTGCAGTTCAGAGTCCTCGTGTCAGTGCTGAACAAGCAATGATGACGGGACAACGCAATGAGAACTCTGTTCTATTCTCATTATCCAATCTTCAGGCATTAGCATCGGGCCCGCCCAAAGAGAAAGAGGCTCCTGCAAAGGCGGTAGGTTTTGCATCAGCTGTCGGAGGCGAAGAAGCTTCCGGTCTTATCGACATTCGTGCACTTGCCGGTTCTCTATCTTCAACAGAGTCTCAAAATACAGTTGATGACTTTATTTCTATGGGCGGAGGCGGTTTCTCTCCTGCTTTAGGGGCACCGGTTCTGTCTGCACAAAATGAGGGCATGAGTAACACAGTGAAATTTGCCATTATTGGCGGGGCAGTTGCGTTATTGGCTCTCATTGTGGTTGTGCTTGTTGTCGTTCTGTCAGGTGATAACGAAGCGCAAACAGCTGCACAAGAGCAGATAATGGCGCTGCAAAAGCAAATAGAGGAGTTATCAAAAAAAGGAACAACCATTGAGAATGCAGAAACGCTAGCTGCTCTCCAGGCTCAACTAAAAGAAAAACAAAACGAAGCATCGGGAAAACCTTCAGCATCATCTTCATCAGCGGGAGCTTCATCAACTTCTGAATCATCAAAAACAGAGGATGACAAGAAAGCATCTGCAAGCTCAGGCGGTTCAAAAACCAAAAGGACCGGAAAAACTGGAGGTGCAAGCGAATCAGAATCTTCAAGCTCAGGAGGAAGCAGTTCTTCCTCTTCGGCGGCAACTCCTTCTCCAACTCCAAAAACTCCGTCTAAAACAACAGAGCTTGATGACCTTCTTGGAGGGAGCGGGCCGTCGAAACCCAAACAACCGAGTACAACTCCTTCAGCAGGAGGGGGCTTGGCTCCAACTCCTAAAGACTCATTGGCTAGAGAAGACGTACAAAGGGGAATGGAAGCTGTAGCTTCGGCAGTTAAAAGTTGCGGTCAAGGCCGAGGCGGTACGATAACTATGAATGTTGTGATAGGAACAACAGGTAGGGTTACCAGTGCAGCTGCCACAGGAAACTTTGCCGGTACCCCCATAGGTACTTGTGCTGCAAATGCAGTCAGACGAGCAAAATTCCCTGCATCCAAACAAAGTCTTAACGTAAAATACCCATTTAAACTCTAATAATATTAGCTATTTTACATCTCGTAATTCCCTTGAAAAACTCAATGTTGATGCGCGTTTGTGACATTTGATAAACCCATGCCCTACCTCTAGGTGATTAATTTGATGTATTTTGAGATGATAACGACCTATTGCTGAGGTAGGTTGTTCTCACACATGTTTCGCAAACTGCGAAGAGCTGTACTCATTAATTTCGAAGCCCATGATATTGTTATATTCATGTCAACTGCAATATCCTTCAGCTTTCTATTCTCAAAAAAGAATTGTTGAATAATAGTGCTTTGAATTTTTGGTAAAGAAAACACATATGCTCTCAGAACAGCTTTACATCTGTTTTGGTCAATTTGTTGTTCTGCTTCATTGTTATGAATTGACTCTTTGGGGGGCGATTCTTCACAATACTGCACAATATAAGCGGTTACTAATTCGCGAACAGTGTCTGATAATCTCTGTACAGCCTCTGCTTTGTTATGTGGTTTTGGATCGCTCGATTTTGCTTCAAGCATTTCTTCTGCTTTGCAAACAAATTTAATTTTTGATGCGTTGTATGAAGTAAACCATCCCATTGATCTTAAACCGTCGTAAACCGACCAGCGAATTCTTTTGGCGGCATAGGATACAAAAGAAACTCCTCGATTTGGATCGAATTGTTGAGCAGCCATTAACAACCCTTCCATTCCGTAAGCTTCCAGCTCTTCTTCCATGCTTTGTTTAGATATGCCAATTTTGCGCATCTCGCTACGAACAGTATGATGAACAAGTTTAATATAAGATTCAATATTCTCGTTTATAGAGGTCGTTGCCATTTTAGCGGTGTATTCTACATATACCCGTAATGAGCAGCAACCGCCATATCTTATTACTTCACAAAAACCCACAGAAAACTGTTCAGTGTAATTGTAAAAAATAAGATAATTTGAAATATGTAATTTTGTAGTACAATGAGATAATAGATAAAAGGTTTTTTATATTATAGTTGAGATATTGCAGTACAATGAACGATCTGCCTAACAAGATGATAATTAATAAGCAACTCATATATGGAAATCAAAGCATAGCATATCGTTTCATGGTGAAATTCAGAAATAAAAAAAACTATGCCGTCTACAATGCGGTTGTTAGAAAAAAGCAGCATTACTTATCAATAAGCATAAGATAAATAAGCGCGTGCAGAGAATAGTAAAAATACCAGTAGGAAAGGTTAAATGGCAAAAACAATAATAAGAAGTATCAGTTTATATGTTCTAGTTTTGCCTGTGTATTGTTTGATTACATGTTCTCAAGCTTATGCACAGGAAGGAGTATCAATTGAGACGTTCAAATCTTCTTCTAACGGAAATTCTCTTTTTGAGACTATTCTTGCAACACCAAAACAACATTTAGGTTTTACCTTAGGGTTATTGTGGTCTCATGCACAAGAGCCGGTTTTTAGACTCGTAAAACAACAAAACCTTGATGACCAAACCTTCTATCCGGTTTGGTTTAGACAACAATTGGATATTTCGGCATCATTGGGTTTATTTGGACCTGTTGAGATTGGAATTGTAGTTCCCATTGTGATCTATCAAGTCGCTCAAGATGTGGATGATGCTCAAAAAATTCAAGCTTCCGGAATAGGAGAGCCGAGATTGGATTTAAAAGTTCGTTTTTTGAATCTTTCTCACTTTATTATGGGAGCAGGAATAACTGCAACTTTTCCTTTGGGTCATTATATTTCTTCAGGTCGAGATTATATGGGTTCATCTCTTCCTACAGCAGAACCTAAGTTATTGCTGGAGATTCCAGTTAAGTCTGTCAGAATAGCGGGAAACATCGGTTTTCTAGTACGCAAAAAAGCTTTTATAGGAACTCAGAATCAAACTCACGCATTTACATGGAATGCCGGTATTTCTTGGGATGTAAAAAAATTTGAGGACCCTGACGGATTGAGGTTTCTATTGGAAGCCTATGGTGAAATGGATATTGATGTTAGCTATACTTCTACACCTGTAGAGATGCTGGCCGGTTTTAAGTATAGGGGAAAAAGCGATACAATATTCTCTATCGGTCTTGGTCCGGGAATTTCAAGGGGGTTGGGAACACCGTCATTTAGAGGCATGGTAGGACTTGCCTATGATCCTATTAAAAGGCGTGTGGCTGTTCCGGTTTGTGAATTAGGTCCGGAGGACAATGACGGTTTTCAAGATGAAGACGGATGTTTGGACCCTGACAATGACGGAGACGGCATTTTAGATGTAGATGATCAATGTCCGAATGATCCTGAGGATTTTGACGGCTTTGAAGATGAGGATGGATGTCCTGATACAGATAATGACAATGACGGCATTTTGGATGTTATAGATCAATGTCCGATGGTTCCCGAGAATTTTGACGGTTTTGAAGACGAAGACGGATGTCCTGAGGAGGGGCCCGGTAAATCTATGGTCAAGGTTACAGATACCCAGCTTCTGCTTTCGAGTAAGATCTACTTTGACTACAATAAAGTTACAATTAAGCCCATAAGTTTTCCGATACTGGATGCGGTTGCTGAAACTATAATTGCTAATACTTTTATTCAAAAGCTTAGAATAGAAGGGCATACAGATAACGAAGGAACGGAAGCTTACAACCGTTCTTTGTCTGAACAACGTGCTAAGACTGTTATGGAATATCTAGTCGAAAAAGGCGTACCCAAAGAGCGTTTGGAATCTGTCGGATACGGATTTTCCCAACCCAAGGCCTCCAATGACTCTGAACCCGGCAGAGCTATCAATAGGCGTGTGGAATTTACAATTGTAAAGGGAGACGCAATATGAACATAAAAATGAACCAGCTGATTTATTTTGTAATTCTTTTGTCGTTATCGGTTTCACAATATGGGGCAACCGAACCGTGTCCAAAGTCTTTTTCCCCTCTTGATGACTGGGATAAAGACGAAATTTTGAATGTCGATGATGTTTGTTGTTTTACAGCAACTTTACATGAAAATAACAAGGGTTCATTTTGTCCGGAAGGAGAGCTTGTTGATTTAAATATGAACGGCATAAGCTCAAAAAATGAAGGTGAATGCTGTATTACACCGGAAGGATTCTGCGGCATTTTGTCATCTACACGTTGTAAAATTTCAAACTCCGATCTTGTGTCGGTAAGCTGCGACCAACTGTTGTATTATGAAGGAATGACATCGCCCAACAAAGTTGCCGCCTGCGACAAAGATTGCATTTGCTATTCCATAGAAGACTTTGACAAAGACTATAAAAAAGATCAGAGCATTTCCGGAGCTGCTGACAACTGTCCTGTAACTTATAACCCGGTAAATGAACTTGGAATTCAATCCGACAAGGACTCGGATTTGTTCGGCGATGCTTGTGATCTTGATGAGAATATATGGGATGAACCTATTTCTTGTAATAAAAGTATGAAGCAAGATATTTGTTCGGCTGACTCACTATGTGTTCCGTTTGTTTTTTATTTTGAGAGCCAAACGGAGATAAAACTTTACTGCTCTGTTGTCAGTTCATTAGATAGAGATACTGAAATACAAGACAAACAAGATGCATCAGTTGACGTGGAAGATACAGAAAATGATTTGCCTGACTCAGAGATAGAAAAAGACACTGAGAAAAAAAAGGATACTGATGCAGAAACAGATAAGGAAAAAGAAGAAGAAAGAGATTGTACGGATAATGAATCTGAAAATGTCGACCGAGATAGTGATGGAATATTAGATAAAGAAGATAATTGTCCTACTGTATGGAATCCTGAGCAGAATTTTTGTGCATGCGGCGAGGATCTTTATCTAGGCGGTGCATTGTCATGTGATTGCAAAAATGCATTAAAAAATAAAGTTATAGGAGCATTTGATGTTTTGTTGATCTTGTTACAAGATCTAAATTAAGTATGTCTGCACCAAACGAAAAACACTGTAACCCCCATAATTCCTTTAATCGAGATTATGAGCTCGAAAAAATGGAATCATTGTCAAAATTGGCAAAAGTTGTTGTGCACGACCTAAATAATCATTTGGCCGGCATTTTGGGAAATTTGTCGGTTTCTTTGCGAAAACTAGATAAAAATCATCCGATCTATCCATTGCTTGTTGCCTCTCAAGGATCAGCGGAGAGAGGTGCTGACTTTCTTAAACAATTATTGATTCTCAGTACAAAAACTCCTAAACCCTATTCTAACCTTATTGATTTAAATTTGGCAGTAAAGGATGCTGTAGAAAAGTTATGCAACTGCGGATTCAACTCTAATACAATAGAGTTATCATTGGATGAAAAGATAATATACATTTTGGGGGATTTAAAGAAAATATCTAGAGCAATTTTTAATTTAACCTTAAATGCAAAAGAGGCTGTAGGACAACACGGACTGATAAAAATTTTTACTAGCATTCAACATATAGAACATTCAGAATCAATAACGAATGGCATAAATTACGCTGTAGTTGAGGTTGTTGACAGCGGTTTGGGAATTTCTCCGCAAAATCAAACTCATATTTTTGAACCTTTTTTTACCACAAAAGAAAACTGTTCCCGACGTTGCGGTTTGGGATTGACCGAAGTTTGGAACATTGCCCATGAGCATCAGGGCTTTGTTACAGTGGATTCAGAAGAAAATGTAGGTAGTAGATTTGGGTTATTCTTTCCCATGACAGAATAGTGCTATTCTACAGTTACTGTATCAATCAAAATAGTAGCGGCTTCATATGTACCCTCATCGCCGGTGCTTAGTTGAATTCCTACTTCTTTTACAGTTGAGGGATCGTGAACCGCTCCGTCCGGCATCCAGCTTGGGTCTTCAGTGAGATCCCAGTATACTTCTACCCACACTCCGGCCATTAGATCAACCCACGGACCGACTTCCATTGACCAAGAGCTACCTGTTTTTATAATGATTTGTCCTCCAATAATAGGATTGATGTCCGTATCGGTGGATTCAATAGGACCGCCGGCAGACAACAAGACCCTTGCGCTAACGGTTTTTCCCGTCCAATTGGTTTCGTTTAGACCCTTGGATACTGTAACACGTTGTTCTCCTGCGGTGTAGGGTACATTTAGTACAAGAGCACCCGGATCCGGTTCTCCTGAGGATCCTGTCCAATCCAAAACAGGTGATAAGTCGCCGCTATCGACAATAGCCCAGCCGAGAGTGTTTATAGTAAAAAGCCATGGAGGGATTGAAGGATCACCTATCAACGAAGCATCCACAATCTGGATGGTATCGATTTGAACTGTTGCCGGTTCAAAAGTTCCGTTACTTCCTGTGGCAATCTGAACGCCGATACCGACAACCTCCGCTGGATTAAAAGGCGCAGTAGACGGAACGGTTAGAATGACAGTTATCCATCCGCCTGCGCTGAGATTGGTCCATCCTGAATTGACATGGTCAGGATCAGAAGAATCACCGCTGTTAGCATATACCATTACTCCTCCTGAACCGTCACTGCTCAATCCTTCTACCAAACGAACTTGAGCAATAATTGCTTTATTTGTAAGGTCAAGAGGGGACGAGGACACATCAAGAGAAATCTGTTGGTTTTGTTCAGGTGCAGAAAAAGGTATCGATGCAACTAAACACCCGGGATTAGGATTCCCGAGAGTACCATCCCAAGTCAAAGTGCTTTCCAAATCTGCATTGCTGTAACCGATTGCAAAATCTTCGTTATTGGAATCGAAAGTCCACGATAAACCGATATTTGTATTGTCGGTATCGCTGTCAGTATCAGTATCAGTGTCAGCATCAGTATCAGTGTCAGTGTCAGCATCCGTATCGGTGTCAGTGTCGGTGTCAGTGTCGGTGTCAGCATCCGTATCGGTATCCGTATCGGTGTCAGTATCAGTATCAGCATCAGTATCAGTGTCAGTGTCTGAGTCAGCATCCGCATCAGTATCAGTATCTGAGTCAGCATCTGCATCAGCGTCGGTATCAGCATCTGCATCAGTGTCGGCGTCGGTATCCGCATCAGTGTCAGTGTCGGTATCAGCATCTGCGTCGGCGTCGGTATCTGTATCTGAATCCGCGTCTGCGTCTGTATCAGAATCCGCATCGGTATCGGTATCGGTATCTGCATCGGTATCAGTATCCGAGTCAGCATCAGCATCCGAATTTCCCGTGTCGTTTTTGTTTTCATTACTATCGTCACTACATCCGACAGCAATACTCAAGCCCAAACAAATTGTGATAAAAACAAATAACCTTTTAACCTTCATTTTTTCTCCTTCTAATTGGCTGTGTTTCTTGCAAAAGACAATGTGGGAAAAATCACATTTTCTATTACTTGGTTTCTTAAGTGCTCAGATGAGATAATTAGAGATCAAAAAAGTGGCGGGGAGGTTTCTCTTTTTTATGGTCTTGACATATCCGATTTCAATGTCAGTTATTTAGATTATGGAAAGTAAAAGATCGAGAAGAAGAATTTTGTACTTGGTTGATGCTCTTGACCATGAGTACCAGTCCGGTATTACCTACGGAGTAGTTAGAGCCTCAAGAAAGATGAATGCAGATCTGGTGATACTGGTCGGCGGGCGAATGGTTTATGTTAATAAGCATCTCGAAAAAAGAAATTTTATTTACAATTTAGCAAACCCAAAAGACTTTGATGGAGTTGTTCTTCTAGGGACTTCTTTGTCCAGCCAAGAAGGACTATCGGCAATTGCTCCGCTAATTGTTCGTTTTTCAAACTTGCCGGCTGTTTCTATCGGTCTGGATATAGGCAAGGGTGCTACGGTTCTTGTTGATAATGCGGAAGGCATGAAGAAAATTGCGAATCATTTGTTGGATATTCATCGATACAAAAGTTTTGCCTATATATCAGGGCCTGAAAAAAACAAAGAAGCTCAGATTAGGTTAAAAACCTTTAAAGAATCGTTGGCAAAAAGGCAAATAATACTCTCTTCTGAATTGGTTGTAGAAGGAGCTTTTACTGAAGAATCAGGTGAAAAGGCTCTACAAATTCTACTGGATGAAAGAAAAATGAATATCGCATCACTAGATGCAATAGTAGCTGCCAACGACTCTATGGCAGTAGGAGCAATGAATGAGCTTAAAAGACGAGGCTACAATGTTCCGTTGGATGTTGCCATTGTGGGTTTTGATGATATTGAATCTGCCAGATATGCAGATACTCCCTTAACAACAATTCAACAGCCTCTAATAATGCAAGGAGAGAGAGCGGTTGAAGAAATTCTATTGTCCCAATTTTATATTGAAAGCAAAACAATAGAAGTAAGTCCCAAACTGGTAGTCAGAAGGTCTTGCGGTTGCGGGGGTACTTTGGATTCTCCTACACTTAGCACGACTCCGCCCATAAATTCCGCAGAAACCTTGGCCATGATCTTGTCTCGTAAAAGAGAGACGATAGAAAATGACTTAGCTGTGGCGGCCGAAAGGGGCGGTATTGCTAGAGGATGGGAAGTTTCATTTCTGGATGCAGTAATCGATGCAGTTGCCGGAAAAGGCTATAAACAAGTTACTGATACAGTTGCCCGTCTAGTACATAAAAGCATTGAAACAGGTGAGGGGGTAAATGTTTGGGCCACTTCAATCGCTTCTTTGGATAAACATCTTTCAAAGCTGGTTTCTTCAAGCACTGAAGAGGGCATTAGAGTTGAGACTCTTTTACACCGCGCTCGCACAGCCATGTCTGAAGCAACAGAGTATTTTCATGCCGGCAAAGTAAGAGAGTTACGCAATAGAACCTTTGCTTTCAACGAAGCTGCAATAGCAATGTTGTCAACTTTGGATGAACGATCTTTGTCAGATGCGATAGCAACCCATTTGCCAAAGCTTGGTATTAACAATTGTTCAATAGCTCTGTTTGAAAATGGAAATTCTTATCTACGACGTATTTTGGTAATGAATGAATGTAGACGGTTGGAAAACAATGATCTGTTCGATGCAACTTTAATGGTCGCTCCCGAAATTGTGGAAAATCGGGCTCATGCATTGGTTGTGGAGCCGCTTTGTTTTTACGAAGATATTTACGGCGTAGCTGCTTTGGAATATGGTCCAAGCGAGGGCGGCGTATATGAACAACTAGGAGCATTTCTTAGTGCATCTGTGAAAGCAATATATATTTCCAAGTCAGGTTCAATCGGTCGAACATCCATTTTAAAACATGATACAGCAAATCATATCGATTCATTGACGGGCGTTTACAGTAGACATCATCTACCGTATAGATTTGCTGACTTGATTGCTGTTGCCAAAGAGTCTTCTGAACCCTTGTCATTAATTATTTTAGATATGGATGATTTCGACAAACTGAATCTGGCCCTTGGTAAAGATCAAGGAGACAAGGCACTGGTCGGTGTTGCTAAAACTCTGAAAAACACTCTTAAAGCAACGAATATTGTTGCCAGACTAGAAGAAGATAAATTTGCGATATTGATGCCTAATACATCGTTTGAACAAGCAAAGACGGCAGCGGAACTGATCAAACGCAGATTAAAGCTGGCGCTTGCTTTTGAGTTTCACGGCCATATTGCCGCCTCAATGGGAATAACAACGTCAACTCATCCGCATAATACTGACGGTAAGACCCTGTTGGAAGAAGCGCTTCGTGCACTTGTATCAGCAAAAAGATTTGGTAAAGATTGTGCGGTGCATACTCAAGACATACCTGTTTAGTATAAGGAGACTGTTTGAGAATGATATACAAAAAACCCATAATAACTCATATGTTTACTGCTGATCCTAGGGTTCATGTTTTTGAGGATAAACTCTATATATATCCGTCTCATGATATTGAAGCAAATATTCCGGAAGATGACGACGGATCTCATTTTGACATGAAAGACTGTCATGTTTTTTCAATGGACGAAGTTGGCGGATCTATCACTGATCATGGAGTTGCTTTGCATTTAGATGATATTCCATGGGCTGACAGACAGTTATGGTCAAATGATGCTGCGAATAAAAACGGACGATATTACATGTATTTTCCGGCAAAAGACAAAGAAGGTATTTTTAGAATAGGTGTTGCGATAAGCGACAGACCTTACGGGCCTTTTAAAGCTGAACAAATGCCGATTGCCGGAAGTTACAGTATTGATCCGTCCGTCTTTCAAGATGAAGATGGGAAATATTATATTTATTGGGGAGGTTTATGGGGAGGGCAGCTTCAACGTTGGCAATTTGGAAAATACAAACCTGATGCTTTACCTGAACCGAATGACAACAAACCTGCGATAGGTCCCAGAGTTGCCTTGTTATCAAATGACATGCTCAGTTTTGCTGAATCTCCCAAAGAACTCAGGATATTGGATGCGTCAAAAAAACCGATTATTGGTACAGACCATGATAGACGCTTTTTTGAAGCTTGTTGGATGCATAAATACAATGGACGGTACTATTTGTCTTACTCAACAGGAAATACCCATAAAATTGTATACGCAACAGGTGACAATCCCTACGGTCCCTTTACTTTTCAAGGGACGGTTCTGACACCTGTATTGGGTTGGACAACTCATCATTCGATAGTGAAGTTTAAAGACAAATGGTATCTTTTTTATCATGACTGTGAGCTTTCCAAGGGAAAAACGCATCTGAGAAGCATTAAGGTTACCGAACTCAATTATCGACCGGACGGTTCCATTGTGATGATAGATGGATCAATATAGTATTCGTTTTTGAACGTTTTTACGTGCATGCGGACACTTAAAGCCACAGCGCTATGAGTTGAACTGTTGTCAGCTCAACAGTTGAGCCTTTCATAGCTAGATGATACTATAAAAAAATAATGAATTAATAATGTCGTTTGCGGCATTAAGAAAGAATAAAAAAAGGAGAAATAGTAATGAAAACAAATGTTTTATTTTTGACGATGCTTCTTATTGTCTCTTTGTGTTGCATTGCAGGGTGCGGAAACGAAGATGAATCAGAAGGTGACAAAAAAGATACTTCAGAGAAAGATACTGAAAAGGACGGTGGAGATGACACAGAAGTTGAAGATGAAATACAGGCAGATTTAAGCGGTTGTGATCTATCAAAAACCTGTCTATATCTTGATAATCCGAAAGAATGCATTGCGAATTTTGAATTGGGAACCACTCAGGCCGGTTTTGACAGCTATGATAATATAGGATTTTACGGATACAACGACAAAACGCCCGGTGCTACAATGATTCCTGCGCCTAATAACTATGATTCTGAACCGGCTGTAAAGGTCAAAAGTTGTGATGAATCTAACAAATGGGTTCTTCGAATGTCAGGAAAAGGGTTTACCGATTGGGGTGCAGGAATCGGCATGGATTGGGGCGGACCGGCAAATCCGGACTGTGAAACCGAAGAAGCTTTGGAATGCCTTGAAATTGGCTATGCAGATCCCAATTTTTTAATAGCAGATGCAGAAAAGGATCCCCGCTGTCAGGACAAAGACGGAAAGCCTGATGTGGTTAAAATGCGTTGTTTGATTCATGGGAAAAACTATAAAGAGACAAGAGATTTGTCAGACTATAAAGGAATTGGTTTTTGGGTTCTTAGAGTTGATCCTGACTCAGCACCGGCCATGCAGGTAAATTTCGGAATTCCTGAAACTACCAGATTTCTGGCTGATCCGCATTTGGCAGAAGAATACCGACGAGACGATGTTACCTACGAAAACGGATGCAGCGATGATATCGGCATAGAAAATCAAAAATGCTACAATGATTTTGCAGCTACATTTAGAGTACTAAATACAGAACTCAACAAATGGGTATATCGAGAGATCTTATTTGAAGATCTTAAATACAACAGCGGATGGGGACTGCAACCCAAACAATATACCTCTTTCCCGGCCGGTAAGAGTGTAGGTATGAAGTTTCAAACTCCGGGAGCGAGCGAGAATTTTGATTTTTATTTCGACGATATTCACCTGATTAAATAAACAAGAAAACAAGGCTGAACTTCTAAAAAGCCTACTGATAAAAAGGAGAAGTCCGTTGATGAAATCACATCAAATAGGAAAGGGTGCGGTTACAAAGCTGCTCCCGGTTATTTTGTTAAGTGTTTCATTTGCCTCATTGGCAGAAGAAGCTGACAAACCGAACGTTCATCAAGAAGCCTCTATAGGTACCAATCCCGGTCAAGCCACTTATGCCGGTTCTGACCTTATCGGCGGAGAGCCGCCAATGACGATAAGAAGGTCTTCAGAAAACTGGGAAATGGGTTTTCACGGTTATCTTCGCGCTCCGATGAGATTTAGTTTTGACAACCATCCGGTTTTGCGTCGCACTTTGGATGATGACGGCAATCCTATTAGAGATCCAAATACCAATCTTTTTGTTTTAGAGGAATCAGGAGACAGGGATTGGCGGTTCAATATGCCCAATTCTACACCTGATAACTCTTATCCGACATGGCAATTTACCAACAACCTTTCAGGTCCTTGGGCTGAGGTGCTTTTTTCTTACGGTAATTCAATTGCAACCGGTAATGTGTCCATAGCAAGTTGGAATATTACAGACAGCGGATGGAGAAATTTTCAGTCGCAGTTAGGTATTGATCAAGCATGGGTTACTTTAAACTTTCCTAGAGCCTTCGGTTCTTTAGGGGGATTAAAATGCAATGCAGGTGTTTTTAGTAATCGATATGGAACAATGGGAAGGTATGATGCGGGTGTTTATGATACCTATATCTTTGGACGTACTCATATTGCAGGTGAAACTCTGACGGCCAATCTGGATGTGGGAGACCGCGTTATGTTGTATTTAGAACACGGTTTCGGTGCCAAAACAGAGGTTTTAGGAGGCAATCCGAAGCAGGAAATAGCACCTAACTGGGTGGCGGGCGACAATACTTATGCTTGGATTCCCTATGTCGGCCAAGAAGGACAGTTTCCGGCATTTGTTAACCATGCACATGGAGGAGTTCTATTGCATAATTTCCCATTGTGGAAAGAGCTATGGCTAAACGCACATTTCATGCATTCTTTTACCAATAGTGCTGACCAGTCAGAAACTGCAAGTGCCAATGTTTTGCAACAACAAGACGGTAAATATATAATTGCTGGAGCGGAGGCCAAATTTAACGGAGCAGTGTTCGGAAACCTATATTTGGGTTTCTCAACAGTTAAGACGGACGGACTTGCTAGAATGCCTGATGCCGTTGAACTTCTTCATTCTCAAGGCGGTTGGAGTTTTCTGAAAAACTATTATGGAGATATGTCCCTAACCATCACTCCTGACGGTGATAGATCCAGAGACGGCAATCCTAATCCCGGTACAGGTCGCGTTAACACTTTTGCCTGGCAGTATACATTTAGCATAGCCAGACTCGTGTGGCATCTTCATAACAAAGACTTTTGGGGACAAGGTCCGGATATGCAGATTTCTTTTTGGGGTATGTTTAATCGAATTAGACCTGACGAAGATTTGGCACCTTATCTCAAAAGATGGGCTGAGAAAAAATTGAAACTTGGAGGAGAGGTTATGTACACTCCTCTAAAATATTTCGGGATGGGTATTAGAGTGGATCACCTCAAACCCGATTTGGATTACAATCCCGATGACACCGAAAGAAACAGCGCTTCTGTTTCATCTTTTGCTCCGTATACGGTTTTTTCTCCCAAAATTCGTATTAAAACCTCTTTTGTTACTCACGAAGAACTCAATCTCCAATACTCTCGCTATTTTTGGTCAGGAGACAGAAGCCAGGTACGCTCTGAAAACCCCTATGAGAGCAAAAATGCTGACCGCAATGCTGTTATGCTTTCTGTAAATATGTGGTGGTAGCCTAAATCTCTGACAACTTTGGCAACTCTCTTTAGAACACCTGTCGGTTATACAAAAAAAGACTCTGGACAGTTTGCTCAATGATCGGTAGCTTCTTGATCTAAATCTAAGCGCAATATTTCGGCGCTGTGCTTTATTGGCGATAATTTTTTGTTTTAAGGAGTTGGCAATGGCTGCGTTGGACATACTGGTTTTTGTCGCTTTTGTTGCGACGGTTATTTCTATTGGACTTTATAAAAGTCGGTCAGACAAGAAAAAAGAGCGAAGCACGAAAGACTACTTTCTCGCAGGCCAGGGTTTAACTTGGTGGCTGGTCGGATTTTCCCTTATTGCAGCCAACATATCGTCAGAGCAATTTGTAGGTATGAGCGGCAAAGCTTCTGATTGGCTTGGCTTGGCTATTGCCAGTTATGAGTGGATGGCAGCTATTACTTTGGTGGTTGTGGCGTTTTTATTTTTACCGACTTTCCTAAAAAGTGGAATATATACAATTCCTGAGTTTTTAGAGTACAGATACAACACCTTCGCTCGAACTATTATGGCCATAAGTACTATGGTTATTTTGGTGGGAGTTCCGACTGCTTCTGTCATTTATTCGGGGGCCAAGGTTATTTGCGTATTTTTTCAGGGAGAAACTCTTCTCGGTCTTGATTTAGGTAATATTACAGTAGGATGTTGGATCATTGCTGTTATGGCGGCTGTTTATGTGTTTGTGGGAGGCTTAAAGGCTTGTGCTTGGGCTGATCTTATTCAAGGAACTGCGCTGATTCTCGGCGGTGTGATAATTACATATTTGGTATTTCGTGCTTTGGGTAATGCTGATCCGTCGACCTTGGCTGCGGCAACAGGAAATATCGATCTCGGAAAGCTTTCTGACAGCGGTGCTCTTTCTCGATTTTTCGATTTAAACAGCGGCCCTTTGCCTGAAGGAAAGTTGCATATGTTTCGTCCTGCTTCCGATTCGGAAATTCCTTGGACAGCCTTAATGATAGGAATGTGGATTCCGCATTTTTTCTATTGGGGTTTAAATCAATATATTACTCAGCGTACACTCGGTTCAAAATCTCTTGATGAAGGACAAAAGGGTATTGTTTTTGCTGCTGCTTTAAAACTGATAATTCCTTTTGTGGTAGTAGTTCCCGGTATGCTTGCCTACAACCTTTATCACAACGATTTGGCTGACCAGGCAAGCAGAAAGAATGCTCCTGTAATTGCCGAATTTGAATCCGGAGCAAATAAAATCTTTGTTTTTGACAAAGCTTTTGCCGAGTTGCATCAAGACTTGATGTTACGAATTGTGGAGAAAAACAGTAAGGCGGTTAATAACAGTGCAAATTTACCTAATACAATTGATGAACTTACTGCATTAAATGAAACGTTGGTTGCAAAAGGCAAAACACTTAAAATACCTTCCTCAGAAATACTTGTAGGACATGATCATGATGCGGCTTTTCCGACTCTGTTGAGAAATCTTCTTCCCAAGGGTAACGGATTAATGGGATTTGTATTGGCCGCGATTTTCGGTGCAGTGGTAAGTTCACTTGCATCTATGCTGAACTCAGCTTCAACCATTTTTGCGATGGATATTTTTAGGAAAATAAAGAAAAATGCACCTGATAAACAACTTGTAACAGTGGGTCGAATTTGTACACTGGTTTTTGTACTTATTGCTGTGACAATAGCACCTATCCTAGACAGTCCGGGTTTTGGCGGGATATTCACATTTATACAGGAATTTCAAGGGTTTATATCGCCGGGAATCTTATCAATATTTTTATTCGGTTTACTGGTCAAAAAGGCTCCTCGTATTGTAGGAACAGTGGGTCTGGTTTTAAATCCTATCTTGTACGGAACTTTTAAGTATACCCTTCCGTCTGTATCTTTTTTAAACAGAATGGCGTTATGTTTTGGAATAGTGCTTGTAACTTTGACAGCAATAACACTAATACGTCCTCTTAAAGAGCCGATTGTACTTCCGATTAATGAACAGATGAACATGACTACCTCAAAATCCACAAAAATATTCGGCGCAGCAGTAATCCTTTTTACAGTTTTGCTGTATATACTGTTCTTTTAAAAAAAGTTCGGTTATTGTACTCTTATGAAACGACTGCGAAAACAGAATGAACTACATGCAATAGTCTTCAAAGTTGCTGTTAAGTTTGCTGTTTCAGTTTTGCTTTTCTCTGTCTTTGGATGCAAGGTTACGGAAAACAGGATAGAGTTGTGGAAAGGAACAAAGAACGGTCCTCCAAAGATAGCAGAGGCAGTTCTTGATGATGAATTGTCGGTTTCGATTCGGACAAAAGCTTTAATTGCATTAATCGAAATAGCAAATAGGAATGACCGAGACATTTGGTCTCTTTTTGAAGAATCCTTGAGGAACCTTTCAAAGAAGGACTTAAAACTTATCATAGAACATGCAATACCTATTTTAGCCAAAAAACTTAAATCCAAATCTGTTGGAGTGTCCAAGAATCAAAGCATTGTCAAAGATGCACTATTCTTGATGTATAGTTTTGCAGAAAGTACTTCAAAGACAGAAATCGAAAGAATATTAATAGATTGGTGTATCCAAGATAATAGTATTGAAGAAACTTTCGGAAAATACTCAGTAAAGGAAATAATTACAGCTTTTGGTAATTCCGGCATAGAGACTCTTATAAAACTATTGAACCCCAAATCGCCGGCAATATTGGAAGCTGCTGAATTAATAAGAGAAATAGGAGATGTTGAAGTTATAAAAAGGTCATCAACTGTTCTCTATGAATCAATGGTTCATACGCCGACTTTGATAGGTGCAGATCATATCAAAGCCTTATCAATCATTGGAGAGGATCCGGCTGCAAGATATCTTCTTGGTGCAGTTTCTGACGAAGAGTTGTCTGTTGAAATAAGACAATCATTGTTGAATGCATATTGGGACGGCGTTAAAGCAAAACGTATTGTGATTAACGCAGCACACTTAGGTATGCTGTTTGAAATTGCCGAAAATTTCAAACAACCCAAATTTCTTCAGGAGAATGCATACAGGATTATTTCCAATAGCGAAATGCAAGAAGCTCTACCCAAAATTAAACGTTTATTAAGAAACAAAGATATGTCTTTTAGATTATTGGGATTAGAATGTGTTCTACGCCTAGATGGAGAGAATAGTTTAGAAGAAGCGTTAGATGAACTCAGCAGATCAAGGAAAGTAGAAACAGAAGAAGAAATATCCGCTATTGTAGAAATAATTGCATCCTTTATCACGTTACAGAATAAAATAACGGAGCTTTTGATTGGGCGCTCTGTATTTGTTATAGGAATAGTTGTTATGGTTTTGGAGAAGAACGGTCAGCTGAATGACATAAAATATCTCAAGTCGCTTGAAAAAGACGAGAGAAACTTGCCAAAAGGCTTTAAAAATAAGAAGCTTCAAGATGCGGTAAACACTGCTATAGGCAGCATAAAACAGAGAGGTTGAAAAGTAGATTATGAGCAACCCAACGACCTCAAGAAAAAGTTTGAAAAGTTTCAATGTTCGTGACGGACTATGGAAATTGTTTGAAGTTAGGGCGGCTGAGATGGATTGCTCTGTTGACTATCTCATAAACGAAGCTATGCGATTGTATGCTCGCACTCATAATTTTGCCGCAAGCATCAAAGTTGATCCTACAGCCGGATCTGTAAACACTGGTGTAGCCACTTCATCGGGTATAACGGGGCCCGGAATAACAGAAAGTGAAACAGGAGTGCCTAGGATGACCGGAGTAGCTCCAATGCGGCCCAGTATGGCTCCAGTACCTCACCCGTCGGTTCTGAGAGCACAGCTTGCACAACCGCCTGTGCCCCCTGTACCCACTGCTTCAGGTTCGGTTGCTGTCCCTTTTCCATCTCCAAATACGGGTGTCAGTGTTCCCAAACCCGTACCTTTACCTACTCCTGAAATACAGCAGGTCAGTCAAGTATCTGTACCTAGATTGACAATTATTTTTCAGGGACGCAAAATTCCGATTACTGCACAGTCATTTGTAATCGGTCGGGGTTCGAAATCATCAGATTTAGCTATCAAAGACCCCAATATTTCAAGACGTCATGCCGAGGTAATATTGCATAACGGACTTTATTATATCAGAGACTTAGGCAGTACAAACGGAATCGAATATAAAGGAAAAAATGTTGATTCAAAACGTATTGATGAAGGTGATGTTTTTACCATTTGCGGTTATGATCTTCATTTCACTTATTCCGTCTGACCATATTTTCCTCCAGCTTTTTCGCTATTTTTAGGAGCAAAAATTGATACAACAAATAATCCCTCGACTTTCTGAGCTTTCCCATTTTGGAAAAACTCTTTCAGATATTAAGAACTCAGCAGAACTGTATGAATCCATTTTTGAATTGTGTTTTAAGACGTTTAAATGTGATGAAACAGCTGTCTATTTGGCTGATTCATCCAATACTTCTCTATCTTTCGCAGCTGGCAAAGGTATAATTCCAGGTTCACCAATTCCTATAGGACAGGATATCAAGGGAATAGCTTTTCAAACCGGAACAGTTCAAGTTGCCATAGATGCTTTTTCTGATAATGACAACAAATCACCTTTATCTGAGGCGGTCATTCCGCTTAGGCATGGAAAAGATATTATCGGTGTAGTCGATCTGATTAGTCACTCCAAACAGTTTCAGGAGATCGATATTCCCTTATTTGAAATAGTTAGCGGAATAATAGCTGCCGGAATAGGAACAGTAAAACTAAAAGAGACCCTAAATGATAGAATACGAAAACTTTCGGCAGTAGCAAAAGCGGTTAGAGCTCTGGGGGCTTCTGATGCTTCGAAAACTCGCATGGATAAAATTGCGTTTTTTGCGATGGAAGCCCTATCATCAGAGGGATGTGAAATATTGCTTGTTGACGAAAACAGTGACGATTTGGTGCAGGCAGCATCAGCGGGCCAAAAGGCAAGGATCGCCGGCGAAGATATCTCAAAAAATAACGGCATAATTGGTTCAGCTTTGTCTACTCAAAGACCTTCAATTATTCCTCCTTCTTCTGAGAAGGCAGCTCCCAAAACAGATGAATATCTATCAGAAATGGCTGTTCCTTTGGTTTCGAAAAATGGAGCTAGCGGAGTTCTTCATCTGTTTCATTGCAAAAAGGGTATTTTTGATGAAACAGACCTTCTTTATGCTTCTATTTTTGCAGATCTTGCCTCTCAATCGGCTCTTGCGGTGCGACATACCTCTCAAATTTCTGAAGATGAGTAGCGGAGTTCAGCAGCGTGAAAGGAATATCTTTAAAATCCATTCTACTAGTAACAGTCGGTCTAGTATGCGGAGTTGTTCTGACCTTTCTTATAATGCATTTTGTAATTGCGCCTACTGAAGAAAATACAAGAACAGCAATTGCAATATCGGACAGTACCGGAAAAAACTACTCTTCAGATGAAACAGATAATGTGGAATTTGAGGAGGACACACCATTTGCAATGTTCACGAGAGATATTTCGGGAGATTGTTCTTTTATAGGTATTGTTTTAACAGAAGAACGGCTGCCGATAGCAAATGCAGAGGTTGGGATTTGGCTAAATGATCAATCTTGGTCTCAGCCTCAACCGCCCGTGACAGTTCAATCAGATAAGAACGGGCGTTTTAGCTTAGACAAAATTAACGGAAATATTCCATTGTCACTATGGGCATCCGCACAAGGTTACAGAGCTGCTTCTATAGAATCTCCCACTTGCGGTACCGTTGAAGAATTGGTGCTTTCTGCTGGCGGAGAAGCGTCTTTTAAGTTTACAGAAAACGGACAAGCTGTAAGTAAGGTTTATTTGAAGCTCTTCGGTGCCGGTTTGTGGCCTCCTCGTTTAGGTGTAGCAGGGGAAGATGGAAATATTACAATTAGCGGACTGGATGAAGGTGACTACTGGTTTCTGGCGGAAAAAAAGAACGGGGTTTTTGTATCAGATTTGCCTATTGAAATAAAATCGGGAGAAACAACTCACAACAATATATCTCTCGTTAAAGCTCAGGAAGTTTTAGTACGTGTTCTTGATGCAGAAACCAAGCAACCTGTAGCAAAAGCTTTTGCGTCTGTAGATATGGGATCTTCTAGTATTGTTAAAGATGTTTTACGTGCTAATGAAAAGGGTGAAATTAAAATACTGTGTCCCGCGATGTCCTGCTCGGTAACAGCATATGCTCAGGGATATCAAGACAGTGAAACTTTGGATCTAAATAACAGAAAAGAAGAAACGATTGGTCTAAATCGCGGAGGATCAATAAGCGGTAAGGTTATTGATAAAAAAGGAATGCCGGTTCAAGGTGCTGCTGTTACAATTTCAGAAACTGTAGGTGCGTCTGCCGTCCCGCTTATGGATAGTGAAACTGGTAATTTTCATCGAGGGTTGCTCTACGCTTTGTCAGAAGGTTTGCCGCCTCTCATTTCAAGTCAAAATAAAAAGGACAAGCTCATAGGCCCCCCATCTCTTTTTCTTAACGAGAATATTTCAGTCGGAAATAATCAAGCTTTTACAGACTCATCCGGAGGCTTTGTTATAAAAGGTTTGCCGCCAAGAAGAATTCTGGTTAGCGCAAGCCATCCTGATATGATTCCTATAGGTTCTCCAGTAATTGCAAATCTGGATGCTTCTGATGACATAAACAATATCGTTGTCTATATGAAGCAAGGTGCGAGAATTACTCTTAGAGTTCTTGACGAACGTGAAGTTCCTGTACTTGGAGCAGCAGCAGTTGTTTTTGATGATGAGAACAGACTGATAAGAAACGCCGAAAGTGATACAGACGGATACATTGGTTTTTCAGGTCTACCCTTTGGTGTTCGTATTGAAATCTCAAAAGAAGACCATATTGCCAGAGTAATTAGAACAGATTTACGAGCAGCAGAAGCAGAAATCGAAGTTAAGTTGGAGACCGGTTCAAAGATACTGCGAGGAAGGGTGAAAGATTCAAAAGGTTTTGGAGTAGGTAATGCTGCAATTACCGCAAGATTGACTGAGAGAAATCGTCTTCAAGTTTTGACAGGTGTTACATACGTAGACGGAACCTTTATGCTAGAAGGCGCAGGTGAAGGAAGTTACTACATTGCTGCGGATGCAGGAGAACGAGGCTCTGCAAAAGTTCCTGAGGCTACGTTTAGAGATGAAATCAAGCTGGTTTTGGATACTTCAACACGAATGTCTGAACCTGATGACAAACCTCTAATCATAGCTCCGACCGGCTGGAGCGGAGCATCGATAAATAATATCGGCGGTGAAATTGTAAACAATGATCACATTGGAGCGGACAATCTGGGAATTCAAACAAGAAATTCACAAGAAAACAAACCGATAGTATCTGAAAACAGTATTGTACAACCCAATGAACAACTTTCAGAAACAACCTCTACTCCGTTTGGAGAAGCACACGCACTGGAAGTTACCGGTCCGCCTCCGGGCAAGGGAGGCTTGCCGATTGAGTTGTCCGGAGCTCCCGGAAAAGTTACGGTGAGTCGAGTAGCCCAGGGCTCAAGAGTAGAAGTAGCAGGTCTCAAACGCGGTGCAAGAATTCTGTCTGTAAACGGAACCAAGGTTTCTGGTCCGGCAGAAGCAAAACGTTTAATCTCAGGGCCGATAGGAACAGTTGTAATGCTTGAGGTCAGTGACAATGCTGACGGTACTGACTCGTATACAATAATCGTTCAAAGAGAACGGTTGTAGCTTAGAATATCTATCAACGATTTTGTTGTTTCTTTTTAAGTGAGTTGATGAAACGCTGTAAATCCTTTGGCGGCGGACAGGAAAAATGCATTTTCTTACCGGTTTTAGGATGAACAAATCCCAGCGTTTCAGCATGAAGACATAACCTTGGAGCCGGAATTACCTCACCGTGATAGTTGCGCAAATATACAGTCTCTCCGAGTATCGGATGACCGGCTTCGCTTAAGTGTATTCGTATTTGATTGGTTCTTCCAGTCTCCAACCGACAGGATATCAATGAAACATTACCTATTGTTTCTAGTGTTTCAACATGTGTTACTGCCCGTTTTCCTTGTCCCAGTTGATTTTGAATTCTTTTAGGGGCTGTTTCTTTGGAACCTCTAATACCGTCTCCTCTGTCCTCAACTTGAATACTTACAAATGTTTGTGTTCTAACTTTGCCGTGGGCAAGAGCAATATACCTTCGCTCCGCAGTGTGTTCCCTAAACTGCTCTTTCAAAAAGGCTCTGGCATTTGGGTTTCTGGCAAACACCAATAGTCCCGATGTTCCCTTATCTAATCTGTGAACAACAAAGACCGGCGGCCTTGCTGCGTGTTGACCTCGGCTTTGGTGATTCTCTCTTTTAGCTAATACTGCTTGTATAAGTCGGTTCAAAGTCAGTTTGTCTTCGGGTTCATAGGGAACGGTAAGCAAATCTGCGGGTTTTTCTACAACTACAATATCTCTATCGATCCATTGAAAGGCTTCTTTGGGTAAAAAAATGTCTTCCGGCTTGGAGCGTTTGGCATCAACAACATAAGTAACTTCATTTTTCGGATAAACGGTTGCTGATATATCTGTGCATACTGCGCGGTCGACAAAAATCTTACCTCGATAAATTCTCTGTCTCGCTTCTCCCCAGCTGATTTGAAAAAGCTCTCTAACTGTTGCATCAAGGCGATTATTTTTCTTTGTTCCTTTGGCCGAGCCGGAATCTTTAGAATTTGGAGTAGATGATATTTTATTAAATTCGTTTTTCACAAATGCATTTTAGCGAACAAAGATAAATATAACTAGGAACTTTCTAGTATCGAAGCATTTTGTTTTTACATATTAGCTGTAGAAAAAACCATCCAATCTACACCCGCTTTGTCAAATATTTGTCTACACTCAATTAAATCATCTTCAAGATGTTCGCATTTATATCCTTTTTCTGTGCATCTCTCTAACAAAGCTCTGGCTGCAACTACCTTTCCCTGTTTGAGAAAAGAGTGACCCAGCAATGGCAAAATTTCTCTTTCATTCTGACCCAAGAAAAGAGCTCTTCTAAGAAGACCTATTGCTTCACCAAAGCTGTCTTTGTTTACTAAAATACGTCCTAGGTTTAACATTAACCCGGATGCTTCCCATGTATCTTTTACAAATTGCAAACCTAAACGATATAACTCCTCAGCCCACTGAACTCTTCCATCCATTTCTGTTGCTTCAGCCAACAAGCTGACGCCTTCGCCGATTAGCGCAGCTTGTGTTTCATCAAGCGAAGTTGCTACCGGAGAGCGATGCAGCAAGCTGAGCAAACCGGGCCATGCATCCAGAATTTGGATTACCGTTGAATAGTCACCTCTGTTTGCCGCCTCCCTTGCCCGCGGTACAGCCGTAAGATCCAAAGTAAAGGGACTTTCAGCCATTCCGGTTAGGTCAGAGCGAATTAGTGATTTAAAGCGTTCTTTAAATTCAGATAGGTATTCCGCATAAAATTTCCCGTCTCTTGTATAGGTAACTATCCAGGACGGTATTTTGGGATCAAGATTGGCTACAATAAACTTATCAAATGAAATATTAAATAGAGGTGCTGCCAACAAGGTTTTTATACCAAGAATAGTTGCCGCCTCTTCATCAGTGAGAGATAATTTGGGAATTGCGGTAGTTCGGCTTTCAATAATCATTGCCTGCACTACTCTCAGCTTAAACTCTCCCAGACTTAGGGTCTGTTCTCTATCATCTCCCAAAGTAAAATAAACAGCAGTGTTTGAGTTTGATAGTGGATCTACTGTCAAAGAATGTATTTGAATGTTGAGAATAAACGAGTAAGCTAAAAATCTTTCTCCCATTATTGCTGAAATATCAGCAAAATTCTCTATTTTAAGAGAAAGCTGCTCAAACCATCCGTCTGCTCTAACATTAGCCATTGATATTGCAGCTTCAAAGCCTATCAATAGATCTAAACAATCAGCACATATTTCTTCAGAGTCTGTTTTAACAAGCAGTTCGGCTGTCAATGTTAGAGTTTTTTGCGGACCGAGTGCAGAAATTTGCTCTTTGGCAAAACGCCTATCGCTAAGCGCATCGGACTTTAACTTTCTAAATAGTTCATCAATCTTCATTTCTAAATCGATAATGCAAACTCGATACATTAAAAAATAACGGCAACTCAGCAACAAAATATATCAGTTTAATATAACTTATAAAACCATAACATATTCTTATTGTCAGTCCATTATGAGGAATATGAAATTAAATAAAAACCGACAACTCAGAATAAGAATGTCTTTCTTTAAAACCCCTGTACATCATAATCAATGAACAAATACTAATGTTGTAATGACAAACAATAGTGAGTTTTTATAGCATAACCGGAAAAGCCATTATTAATGCGTGAATAAACAATACAACTATATTTTCTTGCTTTTTAAAAAGCGCCGCCCGCTCTAAGATATAGCCGCCTCTAACATCAGGTTTAGATCTTCTTCAGAAATATTTAAAGTCTTCGCTACACGTGACAATAATACTCTTTCAGAGGAAGAAATTTCACCGTCAACAGCAACAGCCAGTGCTAACTCAACTAATAACTCATTTCTTGCATCATCATCTGTGAGATTCATAATAAGAGAGGTTAGGTCATCATCTACATTACATGAGAGGATTGTTTGACGATCGTCTTCGCCGATATTGTAGCGATTCATCAACTTGTTAAGAAATTCACATTCCGAGTCGGTAATGCGGGTGTCCGCAAGAATTGCTCGTGCAACAATCTTGCATATTTCTATCTTGTTTGTTAATTCCATTTTTTCCCCTTGTTTACATCATGCCGATGTACGGCAAATTCCTCATCAGTCCTGCATCGTCTAAACCGTATCCTACCACAAAACGATCCGGTACAGTGAAACCTAAATAGTCTATATCGACATGCTTTATTGTTTTCGAAGGTTTGTGAAGTAATGCGGCAATTCTAATTGATTTAGGGCTACGTGTGCTAAGATTGTCAATCAAGTATGACAAGGTTAAACCTGTATCCACAATATCTTCTGCTATCAAAATATGTTGATCATTCAACGGATGTTGAACATCTAGAGTAATCTGTACAACTCCGGAAGTTTCTCTCGATGAGCCGTAAGATCTTAGACCGATAAATTCAACATGCAATGGCAAATCTATTGCTCTTACTAAATCGGCAACAAAAATAAAGCTTCCCTTAAGCACAGTCAGAACAGTCAACGATTTGCCGCCATAATCAGTTGCAATTTGATTTCCCATATCGCGCACACGGTCTTTTATTGTTTGTTCTTCAAATAAAATTTCCATGCAAATACCTAGCGTTGATTTGGGCTATTTAGAAATACCCAAATTTCTTGCTATTCTTGATTTAGGTTCTTCTGTTGACGGAACAAAAGACTCGCCCGTAACCTGCTCGCATGCGGCTATATATCTGCTTGCTGCTTCTACTCTAACTTCATCCGGTATATAAGGGATATCTCCGTCTCCCATAAAGCCGTGCTCGTTCTTGAGCCAGGTTCTCACATATTCTTTGTCCAATCCATTCGGAGTTTTTCCGGCAGAAAAAGCTGCATCGTAACTTGATGCTTGCCAAAATCGTGAAGAGTCGGGAGTATGAATTTCATCTATTACAACCAAACGGCCATCCTTTGTGCGACCGAATTCATATTTGGTATCAACAAGAATAAGCCCCTGCTTTGCACAATGTTCTTGTCCGAATTTAAACAGAGCAAAACTCATTTCAGCTATTTCATCAAAATCTTTGGCAGATAATTTTCCCATTGCCAAAATTTCTTCTCTTGAACAGGAAATATCATGATCTCCGTGGTCTGCTTTGGTGGACGGAGTAAGAATAGGAGTTTCTAATTTCTGATGAATCTTCATCTGGTCAGGAAGAGGATTTCCGCAAAAAAACCGTCCTCCGTTGGCATAGTGAGTCCAAATCGAAGTGGATGTGGAACCTGTAAGATAAGCGCGAACCACCATTTCAACCGGAAGCGGTTCGCAATCTAACACGTCCATAACCTGAGGATCAGGAGTGCCGATAAGATGATTCGGAGCGATATTTGAGGTTTTTTTAAACCAAAAAGCAGCAACTCTATTTAAAACTTGACCTTTAAAAGGCAAGGTTCCAAGTATTCTGTCAAATGCAGAAATACGGTCTGTGGTGACTATAAGACGTTTTGAATCGCTGACATAGGAATCTCTGACCTTTCCTTTGGAGACAATGCCCAAACCTTTGAAATCGGTCTCATAAAGCGTTCGGCTAAGCTCTTCTCGTATAACTGACTTGTCTATCATAAAAAACCTCCGGTTTATTGTTTGATCAACTACATATCGCAATTTGCATCTTGTTAAACGCTTAAGCAGACGTCAACAGTGAAACGACAATGTAAACTGTTTTGTGAAAACAATTATGGTCAGTGATCTAATCAATCGAGAGTAATTGATACAGGACAATGATCAGAACCTGTTATTTCGGGATGAATAAGAGATGTTTTTACTTTTCGCGCTAAAATCTCTGAAACACAAAAATAATCTATGCGCCACCCGACGTTTTTCTCCCGCGCGCGACCGAAATTACTCCACCATGTATAATGTCCGCCTTCTTTGCAAAACATTCTAAAAGTATCTACAAAACCCGAATCCAAAAGTTCGCTGAAAGATTGTCGTTCTTCATCTGTAAAACCCGCATTTCGTTTGTTAGATGACGGATTTGCCAGATCAATTTCTTTGTGGGCGACGTTTAGATCGCCGCAAAAAATTACCGGCTTTTTGGTTTCGAGATTTTTTAAGTATTTTCTAAAATCGACATCCCATTCTTTTGTCCGGTAATCAAGACGAGCCAAACCGTTTTGAGAATTAGGAGTATATACGCTGATAACATAGAAATCATTGTATTCAGCTGTAATTACCCTACCTTCTTTGTCATGTTTTTCTATATTCATTCCTACTGAAATATCTAAAGGCTTGATTTTAGAGGCTATCATAGTACCCGAATATCCTTTTTTTACAGCGGGATTCCAATGAAGTTCATATCCGGGAAGAACAAAATCAACTTGTTCGGGTAAAGCTCTGGTTTCCTGAAGACATAATATGTCTGCATCAGTAGAAACAACAAAATCGAGAAAACCCTTTTTTAAAACAGACCTCAATCCGTTTACATTCCATGATACTATTTTCATACAAACTCCTAGGGTTAGGACAGATAAAGGCCCTTTCTGATGTACCCAAAAAGCCCTCTTTTATTTGAATACCATTTTCATTTTACGTTGAAAACAGAAAATCCAGTCGGGAGACATGAATGCATGCCGAAGAAATCGTCTATGGGGAGGTCTATTGGGGACAAAGGTCTATTGGGAGGTCTATTGGGGGTCTATTGAGGACAGACTCCTAAATACCCCTAAATACCATTCCTAAATACTCAAATCATTAACAGGATAGTAAACTGTTTTAAAACATATGTCGGGGTGGGTTTACAGGACGGTTACTTTGAAACACTAGTGATTTGACTAATAGTAAGATCTGCAGGTGTGGAACAATAGCTATAGAACGGATCAATCTAGTATTCGTTCAAGAAGTTTTCGACGAAATCACCGTAGTCATTGTTAGTCCAGGTGGAAACATCACTGCCGCCGCGGAATAGATTGGGCCACCAGGACTCGTGAAATGCCCACGCAGTCCAGTGAAGATTATTAGCTTTGATAAGGTTTTTAATAGACATCGCGTCTCCCATATCGCCGGCATCAACACCCCACTCGGTGAGCATTAAGGGATAAGTGTCCGCACAATCAGTCACCGCAGCCTCAATGGTAGCGCCGTCACTTCCATCATAGTGCATGCCGTAGAGATGCGCCACATAAACGATGTTGTTGCCGATAATGGGATTATCATCACACCTATCGATAATCTGCGACCACTTGGGAGAGCCCACCAAAACCAGATTTTTCGGCGCGTGGGTGCGAACCACATCGACAAAATCCTGGGCAATAGATTGAAAATTGTCCCAGTTGTATGCGCCGTTTGCATTAATGGGCTCATTGAATACTTCGTACAATACATTTGGATCATCTGCATAGCGAGGTGCCATGTTGGCCCAGAACTCTTCGGTGTTGGTTTTGTTAGCACTGTCGTTACTGACATCCTGAATATAGTGCCAGTCGATAATCACATACAGACCCTTGCTTTTAGCATACTGAACCGTCGGGTCTATGTAATCGTTGAAGTAAGTATCAGCAGTGCTGTTGCTCCATCCCGACGTAAATGTCATTTCATTTGTGTCACCATGCATATTGTCAGATGGATAAATGGGTAACCTGATAATGTTGATGTTCCACTGGACGGCCTTGTCGATCTGGGCGGTCATCCCGCCGTCTTTGGGCATCATTGCCGGATCGGTCATAGCTAGTCCTCGAAGGATGATAGGCAAATCATTGGCGAGGTTACCGTCTCCATCGTTCAGCTTAATTTGATTGCCGTCAGTATACAACCATCCGCCATCATCGTCTGAACCGGTGTCGCTATCCGAGTCGGCGTCGGTGTCCGTATCTGTATCCGTATCACTGTCGGTGTCGCTATCCGAGTCGGTGTCGGTGTCCGTATCCGTATCTATATCGGTATCGCTGTCTGAATCCGAATCGGTGTCGGTGTCCGTATCTGTATCGGTATCGCTGTCTGAATCCGAATCGGTGTCGGTGTCCGTATCTATATCGGTATCGCTGTCTGAATCCGAATCGGCATCGGTGTCCGCATCTGTATCGGTATCGCTGTCTGAATCCGAATCGGCATCGCTGTCCGTATCTGTATCGGTATCGCTGTCTGAATCCGAATCGGCATCGCTGTCCGCATCTGTATCGGTATCGCTGTCTGAATCCGAATCGGCATCGCTGTCACCGTATCCGGCTTTGTCAGAATCAATATCTGTGACGATTGCAGAATCTTCCGCACATGATAATTGAAGTATCGTAAACAGAAGAATGAGTGTGATTTTCGCATGTATAAGTTGTTTCACAGGGGAACCTCCTCAATAATAACACTATAAATATATCATAAATACGGCTCAAATTGGACAAAATCTGTACAGTCTAGTAAATAGCCACAGATGGGACCATGCTAATCAATTGGTCGAGCAACTCGTCATTTCGCCGCTTCAATAATAGCAATCAGCATTTCTTTGGCTTCTTTGCAGCGTTTTTATTGGCTTACAGCGCAGATGATTTAAGAGGTTCTGCTGAATAGTTACAATTCTTATATAGTGACAATTTCACAGTATGTTAGCGCAACGTAGTATTTTCTAA
>CAYWLQ010000007.1:0-161 GCA_964458775.1 uncultured Myxococcales bacterium
AGAGTGTTACCCATGTCTCCGGTTTTTCTGTTACCTATGTATCAGGTTCATACCAAGCCGAAGGTACAAAGCAGGTCGTCCAAAAGTACAAAGCAGGTCGTCCGAGAGTACAAAGCAGGTCGTCCAAGAGTACAAAGCAGGTCGTCCAAGAGTACAAAGCA
>CAYWLQ010000007.1:261-69361 GCA_964458775.1 uncultured Myxococcales bacterium
GGTCGTCCGAGAGTACAAAGCAGGTCGTCCGAGAGTACAAAGCAGGTCGTCCGAGAGTACAAAGCAGGTCGTCCGAGGTCTGATATATGGCTCCGGATGAGGTTTAGTTGTCAGTTGTTATTGCGGCGATTAACCGCATAGAGTCAGGCCGTCTTTGCATCCTTGATGATTGGGCTCTTCGTCGAGACCTCGGCGGAACATGCCTTTTGCTTTTCTTGGGTCACCTTGTTTTAGTGAAATGTCTCCTACTAAATAGTACAGATCTGCTTTTGATACTCCCAAGGACGGATCTATTTTCTGCAATAGTAGGGCTCTGAATAATTTGGCGGCTTGTTCCAAATCCCCGCCGGAATAGTGAAGCTGACCTAGGTTTAAAAGCACTTCTGTATTGGCAATGTCCATCTTATAGGCTTCTTGCAAATTTAACAGACCGTTTTCTCTATCACCGCGAGACAGATAAGCGGAAGCCAGTCGTTGATGATAGACAGCTGCCTGCTTGCTTCTCTTCTTTCCTCCGGCAGTTTCGGCTTCGATCAAGGCTTCCATTACCGGGATTGCCTCGCTTTCAGCTCCCGAACGAATATAGGCATCTGACAGTTTTAACAACACGTCAACCTTCTCCGGTGTAAGGTCTCGTGCCTTTTCCAAGGCCCTAACAGCGTTTCGCTCATCTCCAAGATTACTGCTGTAAACGGCTGCTATTTCTATCAGCAAAGCTACTTTCTCGGCTTTGTCATCGGCATTTTCTTCTTCTCTTAAAAGTGACTCAAGAAGTCCTTGATAATCCCCTGTTGATTTGCAGTATTTCATCAACTCTCTGTTGGCTTCCATGTGTGACGGATCTTGTCTTACAGCTACTCTCAATTCTTCAGCAGCGCGTTCTTTGTCCTCCATTTGGTTCAAATACAATCGAGCTAAACGGTAATGAACCTCGGCTTCATCTTTGTCGCCTTTTCCGGACGATGCCGCTTTGTTTAAAACCTCAATACATTTTTCCCAATCAGATTTGGCTTCGTACAGTCTGGATAATGCCGAAAGCGCTCGCGTATGTTCGCTGTCAGTATAAAGTACACGTTCGTAAATATCTGTTGCTCTTTCCGGATCATCCAATTTCTCATCCAAGATCTCCCCAATCTGAACAAGAAGACTTAGCTCAAGCGCGGTATTATTGTTGTCCCTTGCTCTATCTGTATTTTGCTCAAGCAGGTCAACCAAGTCTTGCCAGCGCTCTGTTCTCTTATACAGATTTTTCAGGGATTCCGTAACCTCTTCATCATCAGGACGGATCATAATAATGTCGTTAAGATGACCAATGGCATCATCCATGTCTTTAAACTTAGTTTCTTCTAGCGTTGCCAAGGATTTAAGAATGCCGATTCTCTTGTCGTCTGAATACGCTGTATTTAGCTGATCCAGCATAAATTCTCGCAAATCTTGGAATCGCTCGGACTGCTCAAACAACATGCTAAGTTTTTCTGCGGCACTCTCATCTTGAGGATTTTTTTCAAGAATACGTCGATACAAATCAATGGCTAAATCCATATCGGACAGAGGTCCCAGATACAGCTCGGCGGCATTATGTAAGAACTTATTTGAGTCAATCATATCCGAGGTATAATCAGACCTGGACATCAATAAACTTGCTTGTGTTTCAGCATCTTTTTGTTCTTGTGATATCACAATGAGCGCATCAATAGCATCCAAATCAGACTCGTCCATTTCCCGTATTTCTAAATAGGCTTTCTTGGCTTCGTCAATATTTGAAAGTTCGTTACGTGCGACATCCGCAATTTCTAAATACAGGTCCTTCTTTGTTGCAAAATCATAAATTCCTTCGGCTCGCTGTTTCATTATCGGAATTAGCTCTTTGAATTTACCTAAACTCTTAAGAAGGATCTCAAGCGAAGACAACGCTTCGACATGACCGGGTTCCTTAGAAATAACTTTTCGATACATTTTTTCTGCACGAACCGGATCTCCCAAGTTGCCGGCAGCCCAGTGCGCTACTTTTATCCAAAGTTCAACAGCTTGAGACGGGTCTGTGTTTGAATCGCCGGCAACCTTTTCAACAGTATCCGACAATGATTCCCATGCACCCAAAGTGCCGGCCAATCTCTCCAATTCATATAACAATGTACCTTCAGAAGGATCTATAGAAAATGCGTTAAGGTATGCATCAAAAGCAGCACCCGAATCTTCTGTTACAGATTCATGATGAAGAGCCAGATCTTTATACAGCTGAACTTTTTCAGAGTCGGACTGTGCTGTTCGCAAACGATGCACAAATAATTCTCCGACTTTGTCCTTGCGCCCGTTCATTTCGTAGACCGGCACCAAAATATCTACAATATCCTGAACATAGTCGTCCTTATTGAGAAGAGACTCCAGCGCAGCTGTTGCTTCTTGATTTAAAGGATCTGCTTCAGTTACATCCCTAAAACATTGCACGGCACCGCTAATATCGTCGAATTCTCTTGCTCGCAATGTTCCTTGTCTGAGTTTAAGTGCGTTCATTTCCTCAGAGGTTTCTGCAGTCTCAATTTCTCTGTCCAGAATCTCTTCCAGTTCACGCCACATATTTTCTGTTGAATAAAGACGATCTAATGCCTGCAATATTTCTTTATCCAACGAACCGCTATCCAATGCGCGACGATAGGCTGCAATAGAGTTTTTAACATCATGAAGCTTGGTTTCTCGAATTCTGCCGACTCGTTTCAACAGATTCCACTCCGCCGATGCATCATAAACATTGTCCGCACGCTCCATATAGACCTTGGTTAGAGCTTTGTACAAATTCTCTCCTTCGGCCAACCTCTCAAGTGCTGCAGTAATATCAGGCCTTGACGGGTCTTCAGCCAAGGCTCGTGCATAAACATCAAAAGCCGCCTTAGGATTTGACAATCCTGTTTCCTGTATTTCTGCCAATGACAACAATTCAGTAAGACGCTGGAAAGGATCGTTTAGTATCTCAAGTTTTAATTCAATTATGGATGCCAACCGGTCATACTGCCCTGCCTCTCTATGTATGGGCTCTAAAACCGAAACAGCCTGTTCGCGTACCGCCTCGTTTGCAGCGAGTTTAGTCAATGCTTCTATTGCTACTGCATGAGTAGGTTGTTCTAACAAAACATCTCGATAACTTTCGATTGCCTCTTCCAGATTAGCCATTTCGGTTTCTTGGAGGAGACCGATTCTGCTCATAATATCCACACGAAGAGCCTGATCTTTTGCCAATTCTTTTTGAAGTTTGAGAATTTCCAAAAGCTCAACAAACATGGACTCCTTCGTATACAAGCTATCAAGCGCCAATATAGCCTGCATATCTTCGGGAGACTCATCGAGAATTCCTCGCCATACTTGAATTGCTTCAATACGGTCATCCAGCTTATTTTCTAATAATTGCGCAATCGACTTAAGGATCTCTATGCGCTGGTCTGCAAATGGGGTTACCGTTGTTCTGCGACGTCTGATTTCAACCAGCTCATTCCAATTTTTAGCATCTTCATATAATCTCTCAAGTGCGTCCATTGTAATCGCAGAAACCGGGTCTGCATCCAATGCCTGACAATAGGCGTCTATCGCATCTTTCGGAGACGACATAAGTTCTTCGTGAATAGATGCCTTTGTTCTCAATATTTGCGCTCTATCCAAAGGATCATCCGCAAGATTTGCTTTACAGGAGAGTACTTCTACTAATCCGTCCCAATCTCCTACCAGATTGTATAAAGCCTCTAAAGAGTTAAGCGCATCGATATCTACCTCATCGATTTCTAGAACACCCTTGTAAGCTGCAATAGCTTTTCTCGGATTATCCAATCTCTGATCATAAGTGGACCCAAGTAAGTGCAGCACTTTGCGCTTAACTTCCATGTCGTACACTTCGTCGACAACACTTGAAAGCATTGAAGTATACAAATACCAATCATCAATTTTCTCGGCCAATACCGTAAGTTCATCCAATACTGATTTGTCAGTAGGCTCAGATTTAAAGCATTCACCCAAGGCTTGAAACGCCAAGACATGGTTTTGTCCACGGTCGCGATGAAGCGCTGCAACCTCTTTCCATATAGAAGCCTTTTCCGCCGGATTAGAAGCAAACTCAACTTTGGTCTGTAAAATGACAATAAGCTTCTTCCACTCATCGGTTTCTCGATAAACAGGTTCGAGTATATCTGCTATTCGCTCCTTCTGTTCATCCTGCATAATTAGATTTTCAAGTGCAGCCACAGGTGCAGCCAAACCGCCGCCTTCATCCCTCAGAGCCTCTTCATAAACATCGACAGCGGAAATAACATCTTTTATGTTTTCCTCATACAGCGAACCTAAACGACATCTAAGGCTGTTTCGTGCTTTGGCTGAATCTTCACGTTCTATTTGAGATCTCAAATGAACAGACAAATCCTCAAAACGGCCTACAGCTGCATATAGTCTATCCAAGGCTTTGGTTGCTCGTTCGTCTCTATTATCAATATCAAGTATATCACAATATGCATGTATTGCAGCGCTGAGATCTTCGTTTGGACCTTCCTGAATATCAGCAATCTTGTAGATAAAGAATTTTCGTTTTTCCATATCCAGAGACTGATCAGCTGCATCTCGATAAAGTTCTAACAAGCTGCTCCAATTTTCAATTGCCAGATACATGCGCTCCACAGCAGAGAATGCATTTTCGTTATCCGGTTGAAAAGCTAACGTGCGTTTATATGCTAAAACTGCATCTTCCGGTCGATTAAGAATCCGCTCGTAAATATCGCCCAATACAAAAGCCAAGTCTGCCGTCACAGGTGTGTCACCTACTACATCATCTAGAATCTTTGCATATACCTCTGCAAGCCTCGGCCATATTTCCAAAGCTGACGCTAGACGACTGAGTATCTCGCGTGTCGAAGTATCTTCGATGTCTTCTTTGTATAATCTGGCAAAAGTTTCAAAAGCAGATTCCAAATCATCAAGTTGTTCCTCGTAACGGATTCCCATCTGAGAAAGCAGATTTTTGCGTTCCTCAACATCCTCCGAAAACTCAAGCCTGGCCTCAAGAGCTTTTACCAATTTGGCCCAATCGGCATTTCGTTTGTAGACCGGTTCCAATATCGCAGCAACCTGTCCGCGGCGGTTGTCGTCATCCATAGCTGTTTCAAGAGCACTAAGAGTTCCCTGATGCATAGGATTGACTTCTAGAACACGAGAAAAATACTCAAGTGCACGTTCATCATCGCCCATCTTTTCGTCCGCCAGAACACCCAATCTAAACAAGAGATCGTCCCTATTATCCGATTCAACTTCTGCGCGTCTTTCAAGTAAGTTAATAAGATCTGTCCAGTGTTCTGCTTTGGGATACAATCGATCGAGAGATTCTATAGCGTCTGGATTTTGAGGATCAGATGAGAGAATTGTCTCATAGGTATTTACAGCACCGTCAAGATCATCAAGTTTGTATTCACATAGCTTTGCCTGCTTAAACAGTATGTTTCTGCGAAGTTCTTCATCAGTAACGGTATGAACCTTGCGTCGATAGATCTCAAAAAGGTCGGCGTACTGTTCTCCTTCTTCATATATTTTCTCAAGAGAATCCATAGCCTCCATATTGACGCTGTCGATATCTAAAACTTTGACGTAATAATCGCGAGCCAAATCGCGATCATTTAATTCACGATGTGCAATTTCAGCCACGCGTAGATTGCATTTAATTTGCAAGTCACCGTCTAAAATATCAGGTGTAACATCTTTATATAGCTCAACCAATGCTGCGCTGCCGTTGACTTGGGACGAAAGTCGTTCGTATTCTGAAACTATGTCGGCAGCCAAATCAGGCAGTGCAGCTCCGGAACGAAATGCACGACCCAAAAGCTCAAAAGCTCGCTCCTTTGAACCCAATCCATCCTCTGCGATCCTCGCGGCATGTTGGAGAACTTTTGTTTTTTCAAAAGGTTCGTCCAATTCATCTGCCATTATTTCATCACACCTGAGAATTTGTTGGTAATTAGCTTCTGTCTCATAAATAGGTCGCAACAGATTGATTACTTCTCTGCGAACCTGGCTCTCCATCATGGATTCCAGCGATAATCTTGCTCTCTTATGAGAAATATTTAATTTAAGGGTTTCACCAAGTTTCTCCACTGCTCTTTCAGGGTCTTCAAGATGGGTTTGAAGCAATTCTCCCATTCTAAAGAACAACTCAGCTCTGTCCTCCAAATCAGAAACAATAGATTCCTCGGCTTCATATACATCCAACAGGTCGGACCACTTGCTTGTACGATTAAATAATCGTTGCAATGCGTGAAGCGCATCGCGATCAGGACCGAATTCAAGATTAACTTGATTGTAGATAGAAATGGCATCGTCTGTGTTTTCGAGCTTTTCCTCTAGTAGAACAGCTGTTCTATAAAGGATATTTCTACGTTCTTCTTTGTTTTCTATAACATCTGAACGTTGGGTAAGAATATCAACTAGTGCCTGCCAGTCTTGTTTTTGCTCATAGAGTCTCTCCAAACCTGACAATGCGGGTAGATTCCTATCGTCCAAATCTAGTATTTCTTTGAAAATAGATATTGCGTTACTTGTTCTTACAAGAACGTTTTCTTCTATTTCGGCCATTCTATGCAAAATGGTTCTTTTTTCGTCGATATTATCAACAAGCTTTACATGAATACGCAGTATCTCAAGAAGCTGTTCAAAAGATTCACCGGCTGTCAACATACGATCCAGTGCAGCTATTGCCGGAAGCGCTGTTTCGGAATTGTCTTTATCCAAATCCAATAGTTTCCGGTATGCTAATTCTGCTTTGCCGAAATCACCAAGATTTTCATCGTACAGTTTTGCCACTGTTGAAATTAGTTCAGCAGAAAGTGCAAAGTTATCTGAGACTTCTGGAATTACTATTTCTAAAATATCCGCGAAATCCGCATTCATACCATATTGCGACGACACACGCATAATTTCGCCACGCACAAAGTCATCAGACGGATCAATGACAAAAGCATCTCCAAGAACCTCAAAAGCCCCCTTGCTGTCACTTAGACGTCTTTCGCGCAAGTCTGCTGTTCTTGTTAAAATATCTATTTTTTCTGAATCAGACAGTCCTTGTTCTTTAATTTCAATCATTAAAACCCTGGCCAATTGCTCAGCCGCACCTTGCGCTTCGTAGGTTTTTTCGAGAATGCGTGCAGCTTTGAATTGTAAAGAAGCCTCGTCAAGCAAACGTTCAATTGCTTCTTGAGCACGAAGATGATTGGAGTCTTCAGAAAGAACGTTTTCATAATAAGAAAGCGCCTCGGCTTTGTTATTTAGATATTTCTCGTTTATTTCACCCAACCGATACCTTATAGCAATTGCATCATTTCCCTGTGCCGTGGATAGTCGGTCAACAAGAAGTTTAGCCAATTCGGGCCAGTTCTCAACCTCCTCATACAGTCCGGTAAGAGAATGCAGAGCATGAGGATTTGATGGGTCCATTTCCAATACTTCACAATAAGCTTCTATTGCAGACGGAACATCGTGAAGAATTTCTTCAAGAACGAAACATATTTTTAGTTGCAACCCCAAAGCCGGTTCAACCTTGGCTCCGCCTTTAAGTGCACGACGATACAACCCAATCAAATCAGGCCATCGGCTCTCGGCTGTGTACATTGTTTCAAGCGAGACAAACGACTTTTTTGATTCCGGATTGGCTGCAAACACACGAGCATGATAGGGGGTTGCTTGAGAAGCCCTATCGAGTTTAATCTCCAACAGGTCAGCTAAACGCTCAGCCAAATTGTAACCGGCTTCCTGTGACAGCTTGCCCAAAGAATAAGCCTCTTCTAAACGGTCTGCCAATTCAGATAAGGCATTAATACGTTCGGCCATGTTGCTCATGCGATCCCATAGCAACTCATTTTCGGGACGCTCTTTGAGAGCAGCACTTAAGGTTTCAAAAGCAAGACGTTCGTCACTGAGCTTGTCAGCATAGATATCGGCAAGTCTTAGTTGAAGTTCCAGTCGCTTTTCTTTATCGGAAGCATCTTCGATCATTACCGCTAGGACCCAAGCCAAGATTCTCCAATTCTCAGTCTGTAGCAGATGCGGTTCTAAAACACAGGCAACCCTCGTTCGATGCTCATCACTGCGAAGAAAATGCTCCATAGCATTTATGGTAGCTTCATCACCGGGAAATCTCTGCAAAAGTTCTTCATATAAAGATATCGATTTGGGCGCATCTTCCAACTGTTTGTCATATAGAGCAGCCAATTGTCCCATGCAGATACGCCAATCTTCTTCAGAAACACCGTCCATCAGACATTTGTCGGTAAGTATTTCAGCAAGGTCGCTCCAATCCTCATTGGTTCTTGCTATACGTTCAAGCGCTGACATCGCGGTTTTGTCTCCTTCAGAAATTGACAAAACAGTTCGATATCGCTCTTTAGCCTTTTCAATGAGGTCCAGACCGTCCTCATATAGTTCGGCTGCCTGAAGATGCAATTCCATCTTCTGCGAATTATCCGACGAAAGCCCGATCCTTCTATCAATAATCTCAATAAGCTCGTCGATACGTGAAGTAGTGCGAAAGATGTTCTCCAAGGCTGACAAGGCAACTTCATCTGACGGTGCACGATTTAAAATGTCCTTATAGGTGGCAACAGCATCATCAACTTTACCGAGTCGTTCAAGGCACAAAGATGCAATTCTTCGCTCCATATTCAAACGGTCTTCTCCCTCAAACGAATTGAGGCTGCCTTTATACAATTCAACCAATTCTTCATACGCCGAAGCAGCTTCAGCGGCTTCTTCAAGTGTTTGTCTGACACCGTCATCACTGGGAGTTTCACAAAACGCACGAGAAGCCCACTCAAACGCTTGACCGCGGTTGTTCATCTGCTCAGAAGCAATCTCACGCATCTCATCCATAAGAGCCGCGCGTTCGACAGCGTCAGTTGTATGCTTAAGTACTATTTCAAATACACTCAGCAAACGGCTCCATTTTTCGGTCTGTCGATAAATAGGAACCAATGCTCTTGCAGCACTCTCATTGTCAGTCTGAACAGACAGCACTCTTTCATAATGCCGAGCCGAGCGCTCCGGTTGACCGATATTATGCTCGTATATTTCAGCACATCTAAATGACAGTTTCTTCTTTACCTCAATATCGGTTGCACGGTCTGCCGCAATACCTAAGACCTCAACTAATCCTTCATAATCCTTGCTTTCCATATAAAGGGTTTCCAATGCATCCCAATTTTCAGAAAGCAAGTATGCTTCTTTTAAAGACCGAATGGCTTTTGTATGCCCGGGTTGGAGCTCAAGAATTTTCTTCCATGCAGACGCTGCACCTGATGAATCCTTGAGCCTATCTTTGCAGACAGTGCCGAGCTTTGTAAGAAGAGTTATTTTTTCTTCAGTATCCCGTGTTTTGTCTGCTTTTAAAACAAGAGTGTCACACAAACCCTTCCAGTCTTTTAGCTTTTCAGTAAGTTTTTCAAGCGCATCAATTGCCTTTGTTGAATCTGCATCAAGCTGGAGAACCTCTTTCCAAATCTCAACAGCTTTTTCAAATATTGAAAGTCTGTCAGCTGCAATTTCCGCCATTTCTTCGAGCAGCGACAATTTTTCAGGACCTTCAGTAGCTGTCGCTTCTTTTTCAAGAAGTTCGAGCAGAGGACGCCAAGCTCTACGCTTAATGTAAACCTGTTTGAGAGAGGTAAGAGCTCTTGCATTTGTCGGCGATATTGTCAGTATTTCTTCTAACGGCTCTACTGCCCTGTTAAAGTTGTTGAATTTTTCAATCCACAGATCAGCTGTGTGATTAAGCAAATTGACTTTTTCTTCTATATCTTGTGATGAAGCAGCACGTTTAGAAATTAGATTGATGAGATCATTCCATCGGCCTTCTCTCTCATAAGTTACCGACAAGGCATTTTGCGCTTCGATATCCTCAGGATCTAACTCCAAAACAGTTTTGTAGCACTTTATCACCATTGTACCGAGGCCTAGACGGTCTCGATATATCGCAGCCATCTCGTGGTACAAAGATACTTTGGCGGATATTGATGCAGTGCTTTCGGATTCTGCTTCGGCTTTCAACAAATCCAGCAGCGAATTCCATTTTTCTCCGGATCTATAAAGACGCTTCAGCTCTGATTTGGCTTCAGTATTAGAAGGGTCCTTTCTTAGGATTTCTTTAAAAGCATCAATTGCTCGATCAATATTGCCGCCGTCAGTTGCAGCCAATCTTGCAATCTCTTGAGTTAAGGTTTGAGCGTCTTCGGTTCCCCCCGTTCCCCTTGCATCACTTAAGACTTGCAATAATTCTGTTTTGTCTCCGGTATGTTCTGCATATGCCCTATAAAATGCAACCATCCCTTGATGATAGGGGTCCAACTTTCTCAAACGTTTAAAAAATTTCTCCGCCTTGTCAAAGGCTCCCTGCATTTTCCAGTAGACCATTCCGGCTTGGACCAATATTGCAGTCTCATCATCTCGTGAAATATTGCCGGCAAGAGCATCTTCATATACCGATACAAGGCAATCCCATTTTTCACGTTTTTCATAATACTGTACGAGATAGCTCAGTGCCCACTTGTTACATGGATCCAGATCTAAAACTTGAGAATACAATACAGCTGCTGATTCCTCATCTTCCAACTTGCTTGAGTAAACCCTAGCTGCAGCCAAAAGCATCTGAATTCGTTCATTTTTTGAACGCCTGTGCTCTGACAATTTTGAATACATCTCAGCTAGGTCGCTAAAACGACCTCTTTCGCGCAGTACTCGCTCCAGCAATCTTGCAGCTTTAACGTGAGCCGGATCTACCGCCAAAGCATCCATTAAATACTGAGGAATGTCTTTACCACGGCGATGATTCTTGTAAGTGCGCTCTGCTGCTCCATATAACATATGTGCTTTTAGAGAAGGTTCATCTTCGCTGCCGGCTTGTTCAATGAATTTGTCGACAATCTGTTTCCAGTTGTCTCTTTCGCTCTGGATTGCTTCGACTTTAAATTCCAAATCTTCATCACCCGGAATTATTGACAAAGCCTTTTGATATTGAGTTAGCGCGGATTTTTGGTCATATATTTCATCTTCGAATATCCGTGCCTGTTCTTTGAGTAATTCAACTTCGACAGCAGAGTCTTGAGTAACAGCAAGTTCTAAATCGATTACTTTGCAAGCAGCTTCAAAGTGACCTGAGCGAACAAGCCCTTTACGACCATCCGAAAGATAAGTTGCTATTTCGGATCTAAAGCTTTCCGATTCTTCTCCTGTAACTATTTCCTCAAGGCCGCTGATCGCTTCCTCGTTGGTTGGGTCCTGTTCGAGAAGACTAAATAGAGAACGAATCTGATCTTTCATTGAGTCCATGCCCTCGCCCTTACCGGTCTTACGGTTTCGCAAGCCGGAGAATTAAATACACCCCAGTTCAACTGAAACAACTACGCTTTGCTTAGCTTCGCGTTGTAGCATCCTGGACAATCGACCACCAATTCTCAAGTATGTTCTATACTAAACAATCGTCAACTACTAAAACTATTCGTTTACAAGACTTGTTTCAAGTCTAGATAGTAAATTTTGATAACAAAATGATATATTGTTCTTGTAATAATGGCGCTAACAAAGGCATATTCTATACAAATGGTCAGTAATAATCAGTGATTATTCATCTGACATTTTTAAGTTTGTTGTAGTATTCTTTAAACTATTTCATGAGTCTCAGAGAGAAAATCGTGAGAGATGTCGGTCGATACAGGATAGTTGAAGAAATCGGACGAGGCGGAATGGCTGTCGTCTATCGAGCTATCGATACTTCTCTCAAAAGAGAAGTTGCTCTCAAGGTTCTACATCCTCACCTGGCATCACACGGTGAATCACGCGCTCGTTTTCATAGAGAAGCTCAAGCTGTCGCACGCTTGAAACACGATTGTGTTTTAGAAATATACGACTATTCGGGTGAAGAAACCGAAGATGCATATATCGTTATGGAGCTTATCAGCGGGACAACACTTCGAAAACTAATTGATAAGGATAAAGGGGAACCTATTTTTGCCGAAGCCGCGCTGCTGCTAATACGTCCCGTACTGGAAGCTCTCTCTCATGCTCATTCCAACGGTTTGATTCACCGAGACGTCAAGCCGGAAAATATTCTAATCGGACCGGGCGGTGACATAAAACTTTCTGATTTCGGTATCGCGCATATAGCCGGCATGACCGAAATGACTGTAACAGGTCAAATACTAGGATCTCCCGCATATATGTCTCCTGAGCATGTAGAGCTCGTCGAACTTGATGCAAGAGCAGATATTTTTTCTTTGGGTATTGTATTGTACGAATTGGCAGTCGGTCGTCAGCCCTTTGCCGGAAATTCCCCTCATGCGGTTCTAAAACGGATTATGGACGGACAATTTGATGATCCGATAAATGTTGTTCCCTCAGTGGGTTTGCCTGTTGCAAACATTATTCGTAAATGCCTCCAACCCAATCCCAATGATAGATATAATACAGTTTCCGCCTTAATAGAGGATGTTGATCAAGCATTGTCATGCTTGGAAATCAAATCACCCAAACAATTACTTAAGAACTATCTGTTAGACAGCGATACTTGGATACAAACTCACAAATCCGCTATTTTAGAAAAGACTTTAGAATTAGGAATCTTTGCAAAAAAGTCCGGATGTCACAACGAAGCTGCCGCACATTTTAATAGAATTCTTGCTCTAGATCCCGGAAATGAAAAGGCTCTGACTCAGGTTTCGGGAATGAACCGAAGCATTGCTGTGCGACGAATCCTAGAGAAATCAATCGTTGCTCTAACTTTTTTAGTCGTTGTTTCAACAATCATTTGGTCTTTTCTCTGTTCAGATAGACAACCGACGTCGACATCACCGATTAGTGAAATGTTACCTTCCGTTGAAATAGATACTTCTTCGGAGTTGTCGGATACCCAAGAAGAACAACCGTCTGCACAAGAAGGTAAAATTCCATCAAATGATACCACAGAAGATGCGAATACCGATAGCAACGAGAATAATGATACTGATAATATTATAAAAACTCACAACACACTTCAATTAGACTCAGAAAAACAGGACTCTGCTGCTGAGCACAAAAAGGTTCCTAAAACTCGCCATGTACCGCCAAAATCAGATCCAATACTATATAGAGAAGTTGTCTTTACCCCTCATCCTCTATCAGTTGAAATTACCATCGACAATGAAAAACCCTTTCCCTTCGGTCCGGCAAATCGCACGAAAAAACTTTCTGTCGGAAAACATAAAATTACTTTTACACCAATTGATAAACAGCGTTTATTGGAGCAAACTTGGGCGGTGGATATTCCAGAAGGAGACACGCCGTTTCCGTTTAGAGGACGACTCATGTGGAGACCGGCGAAATTACACATAAAATGCAACATATCCGCATCGGTGACAATTCCAGGAAGGACCACAGATGTTACAAATAATGTTTTCAACGTCGACGTAAAAAAGGGTCCGACAGAAAATTTATCCGTTTTAATCAGTCAAGAGGGGTATGTTCCGCAAACAAAGCAGGTTACAATCACTGCCGGAGAGCTGTCCGTTATAGAAATAAAACTGACGAAATCAGCTGCTGTTCAGTAAAAAAAACAGTATAGGAACTAATATGAGATTGGTATTAAGCAACCCGGCAATTGCCTTGCGAATTCTTATTTTAATTTCGACTACCGCGTCAGCGAAAGTTTATGCAGACGAGTATGACAGATTTGCAATCGCCAAAAATGCTTTTGATGCCGGTGAGTATAAAGAAGCCGTTAATCGTTTCGAAATATTGCTCAGTGAGGGTTTGCAAAATTTTAATCTAACAGTTGAAACGCTAAAGCTTGTAGGAGTCAGCTATCTGTTTATAGGTAATAAAGACGCAGCTGAAGAACATTTTACCAAACTATTAAACATGGTAACTGACTTTAGTCTTGACCCGCTGCTATATCCAATAGAAGTGGTTGATTTTTTTACCGAAATAAAACAAAAGAATCAAAAACGTCTTGACGAACTGGCAAAAGCAAAAGCTATTGAAGAGTCTGAACGAAAAGAAAAAGAAGAAGCTCAGCGAAAAGCCGAATATGAAAGAATGAAGCGCAATATCTATCTAGAACGCAAAATAATTAAAAGATCCCTTTTAACTGCAGTTGTACCTTTTGGTGTAGGACAATTTCAAAACGAACATCGCATTAAAGGTTGGATATTTTTTTCTTCACAAATTGTTCTAAGTACTTCTGCGATTGTATTCTACTTTTTGCACAGCGGTTTACGGTCAAAAGCAGCTGAACCTTTTGAAGACCCTTCTGAAAAGAATGTTTATATAAACAGAGAAAAAGCTTTTCGATTGGCCAATCACATTTCAATTGTTTCTTTGGGAGTAGCAGTTGTCGCCGGAGTTGTTGATTCTCTTTACTATTTTAGAAAAGAAACAATTGAATGGAAAAAACTGGATGAAAAAGAGGTTCCGCCATCTTTGAAACCGTTTGCATCCAAGAACAAAATAGTTCCTGATATAACAGTTAGTAATGATTTTGTCGGAGTAGGATTGATAGGGGAATTTTAGATTTTCCCCAATAGTAGGTCGGTCAAAAAATGCAGTTCGTCGTTATTCTGCTGTTGCTTCAGCAGCACCATCTGCAGGAGCAGCTTCATCAGCAGCAGCTTCATCAGCAGCGCCTTCTTCTGCAGCAGCTTCTTCTGCGGGAGCAGCTTCTTCAGCTGTTTCCGGAGTAGTGGGGGCTTCTGTAGCAGCTCCGCCGCAACCAAATGCAAATCCAAACAAACTCATCATTACGATAGCGATAATACGTTTCATTGAAAATTCTCCTTTCAGATGGGCATGTATCAATCACACCCACGTTTCTTCCGAATGAATAAAACCTACCCCTTTTTTTACTAAACATCAATATCTGATATGAAAAATGTTCTCATCTCATCGTAACCATATAGAAATATATGCTTTTTTGTTATAATCATTTATGATGTCTTCGTTTACAAATGGAATTCGTCTTGAATTTCATATCAATTTAGCAGAAATCTCCACAAATAAATTGCGGTAAATTTCCGCTACAACCCTTGCTTGGAGTATGCCGTTAATTATGAATGCCCTCAAAGGTGAACTTTTTATTAAATTAAGGAAAGCAGTTTTCCGTATTCCCTTGTGCCATTTTGTAATGTTTTGTTCGGTTTCTTTGTCAGCTTATGCTCTAACATCTTATTCTCAAATAGATCGAGCTGTTTCCATTGAACAACAGATTGAACAAAAAACCGGCCTCATCGTCATTCCGGGTGAAATCAAAGCTGTAGGTGCTTTTGATTCAGATTTGTTTCGACGCTCCCTATCTTGGTATGATTTTGTATTTCTGGCAAAATCCGATCCTAAAGCCCATTCAGACCTTTACAGATTGAGCGCAAAGACCCTGGACGGAAAACTTTTATTTGCAATGCGGGGATTGAGAAACCTGTCTGTCTCTCCTGACAGTAATGAACTCAATCTATCTGTCGATTCGCAGATTGCAGCTGTCTCAACTGTCACCGACGAACTTCGTCAATCATTTTCTATATTTAATTTTGGAGTTCCTCCCAAATACGAAGAGTCTCTCAATTCTTTTGAACTTTTTCGAGAACAAATTACAAATTTTCTAGAAACCGGAAAATTAGAAGGAATAAGTAAAACTGCTGTTCGCTTTACCGAATTGCCCCAAAGTTCTCGTTTATTCATAAAAGACGGTAACGTAACAATTGAACAAACAGATTTAAAAGGCGTCTCTCACAACCTGATTGTTCAGCCGAACAACAAACAAAGTGGAAGTTCCGCATTTGAAGTAACAAATGTTTTAAGACCCGTTAAACCGACGATAATATGGGCTGTAGATACGGTTCGTTCATTGTCTTTTGTCGGTCCCGGTCCGATAGAATGGTTGGAAGGCCGTGTTTTCTCTATTAGAGATCGTTTTAGGCGTCTGCGTTACGCTATTTCCGATAAAACAACTGAAGATATCGAAGACCGATCGGAAACTGTAAATACACTATCTGAATTCAGTCTTCCTTTGGGATTGGAAATTGGAAAATCGCCGGAAAAGGAAATATGGCCTCCTCCTTCTTTCAAGCCGCCGGTTTTTTCTAGAAGTATACCCGGCGAGGGAATCTGGAAACCTGCATCTCCTGAACTGATAAAACACTTTGAAAACGCTCCGCCTGCTTTCTATAAAAGTGTAGTAAGACCTGATAAAGAAAGACCCTATGTAATTGTTCAGTTGTTTGCAATGGACATGCGCCAATTGGAACTTCATATGGTCGGAGGGATTGAAGATCCTCGTTCCACCACAGGAGCTGCCGGTGACGGAAGGATTCCCAGAAGAAAAGATTTAATGGAAAGAACAGTGGCGGCGTTTAACGGAGCTTTTAAAACAGAACACGGTGCTTACGGAATGATGGTCGAACGCAATGTGTTTTTACCTCCTAAAGATGATGCTGCTACCGTTGCATTATTACAAGACGGAACCCCAATTATGGGAGCATGGCCCCAATCCGAAGCTGTTCCGCCTGAAATGGTTTCTTTTCGTCAGAATATGGATCCTTTAGTAGAAGACGGCAAGGTTAATCCACGAAGACGCTACCTTTGGGGATTTACACTTGATACTGACATAAGCAAAATGCAAACAATCCGTTCAGGATTATGTATGTCAGACAAAGGATACATGGTTTATGTTTGGGGGGAGGATGTTACAGCCCAAACTTTGGGCATAGCTATGAATGCGGCAGGATGTACCTTCGGTATTCATCTGGATATGAATCCTCATCACACCGCTTTTTTCTATTATAATTTTGAACTGTCTGCTGAATCCGCAAAACCCGAGTATCGTTACGAAACCCCTCTTCCTCAAACTCTTTATTCACCTCATCGCTATGTAAACGGAGCCCCCAAAGACTTTTTCTTTCTCGCCTTAAAGAACAAATCTCCGGGCTCTAATTGGTCTGCCGAGGATTTAGCTCAAACTGCTCCTGCTTTTCTTCCGTCAATATTCCGCAAAGATCATCCCGATTGCAAAATGGCAGCCGCTGATTTAAGACGTGTTTCATTTGAAATCCGTGCCGGTGCAACATCCGAAAACACCGATTCGTCAAACAATCCTGCAAGCGATTCTCTTATGCAAAACGATAAAGATCTGCTCATTGATATCGACCTGGGAACTATTCATTTAGACGATATTAATTCTAACGAAATTAACGAGACAACATCCGCAGTTCTTCAAAAGGATAGTTTGGGAAAACTTGTAATACTACCTAAATCTGGCAAAAAATCAATCAATGCAAACAATATAGTCTATGGAGTAATACCAAAAGAAGATAACAAAATTGAAACTGCTTCTGTTTGTATTGGTATTCGCGATAATTGGTTGTTTATCGCAGAAGGAGCACTAAAGAACGCATTCGATCATCTTAAAGAAGAGGCTGTCACTGAAACGATATGCTTTCCTTCAACAAAAAATGACTTATCGGCCTCAACTGTTTTTGTAAGAGATCCAAAAGGAATGAAAGATTTAACAAACAATCGAATCCGCACATTGAACCTTGCCTCTTCACATCTAAGGCTTTATGCAGCCCCTATAGAAATGGGAGCCAAAAGACTGGAAACTATCTTCTCAAATTCGGCTGAACCGAATGGAGCAAATAAGAAGGCTGAAAATGACGTTGAATGACACAAAGAATCTTCCAATTGGAGTGTTTGATTCCGGTTTAGGAGGACTTACCGTAGTAAGAGAGCTTCGAAAACTGATGCCCTCTGAGACAATTCTATACTTAGGGGATAATGCCAGAGTTCCATACGGCACCAGATCGCCTTCAACAATAGAACGATATGCCATCAACTGCTCAAAGTTTTTGCTGGATCAGGGTTTGAAGCTTTTGATTGTCGCTTGCAATACTGTGTCGTCAGTAGCTTTGCCGGCACTAAGAGCGATGACGGATGTTCCGGTTTTAGGAGTGATTTCTGCCGGAGCACGTGCCGCAACACAGTCGGGTGCGATGAAAATCGGTGTAATAGGCACAACAGGAACAATAGCTTCCGGTGCATATCCAAAATTTATCGCCTCGATCAACCCTGAATGCCAAGTATTTGCAAAAGCAACTCCTTTGTTCGCACCTCTAGTTGAAGAAGGTTGGGTAGAAGGAGAGGTTCCTCGCGCAGTAGCTGTTCACTATATAAAGCCTCTGGTCGAATGCGAAATAGATACTCTGCTATTAGGCTGTACACACTATCCTCTTCTAAAAAATACCATTTCCGAAACCTTGCTTTATCTAGGCAGTAAGGCAAACATTCTCGACTCAGCAACCGTAACAGCCGCCGATGCAGCCGTAGAATTACAAAAATCATCATTGGAAACGGACCGCAAAGAAAAAAGCCCAATGACCTGCTTTGTAACCGACCTTCCGTCATCTTTCGAAGAAGTAGCAGGACGCTTTTTCGGCTCAAAACCTGACAGAATTGTTTCAATTGATATTTAGAATTAATTGTTAAAAATATAGAAAAGGTTCCCTGCAACCGTAATTTTTCAATCTGATACAGCAGCAGGCAGTCCTATGTAGCGTGTTGCTAATACAATGTTGTCAACATAGCGAATCATGGTGTGATCAAAATTTGGAGTTGTTCTGTGCAGATTCAGTTGCATTGATGTGGGCAATTGATCCTCGCGTTCGCGGAATCTCAGATTTGCAGTGCGCACCTTCAGCTGACCGTCAATCCAAAATCTAGCCTCACCGTCCGCTTTGCCCGGAGTATTTAGGTACAATCCCAATTCATAGCAAGACCATGTATCAAATTTAATATATACAAATGGATCGGGATATGCAGAGAATCTACAAGACTCCGTACCATCCGCAGCATCGCTTATTCGGACATCGCCGAGAATAGGTTCTGCGGTTTGAGGATATCGGTTGTAACTGTATAGATGACCGACCCATAAAAATCCGTCGTTAGCCTCGGGTTTAACACTAGGTCCCCAGCCGACAAACTGGCAAGATACATTGTACCAACTCATTCCATCACAGGTTGACGCATTGCCGGAACCGTCCTCAAAATAAATGCCGAAACCCTTAACACCGACTGCGCGATCTAAATCACCAGGATGAAAACTGGAATCGTACTGAAAACACATACGCATAAAATAAGCCGGACGCACTCCTCTGTGAGCATTCTCAGGAATAACAAACCTAGCGGTCGGACCTTCTTCACTTGCTTCCCATTGATGAACACCGCAATAAGAGCCGCTATAAGGATTATTATCGCTAACCGCTACCAAGGAACTATATCGGTTTTCCTCAGTTGGTATTTCAACCGAAGCAGTCTCAAAAGTCTCCGCCGCCAACACATAGGGATTAGAAGAAATGCCCTGATCTCCAAAGTACTCCGAAGCTATTCCCGACTGAACACCCTCTCCCAAACCTTCGCTCCAAATATCAATATCCGTATCAAATTCTGAAAAGTCAGAGCTCTTCTCATGTTCTTTCTCGGAATCCGTCCTTGAACCGTCTATCTCCAAAGAACTTCCATTTTTTTCCTTTGTACAACCGGCACAAACTAACAATGCTGAAACCCAAAAATAAAGAAAAAATAGTCTCATACATTACATTTTGTCAGAAAATCTTAGCAGAGCAAAGCATTGTTTAAGAGCAGCTAACCTATAACCGCTTATGTGGATCAATTTTTTATTTTTACGAATAACATGTAGAAGGCATTGAACAGGCTTCACTGACAAATTTCAATTTGGACTTAGTTTGTCTTTTATTAGCCACGGGATTATTAGCAATGCTATCGACACAAAGGCTATTGCAGAGAGGCCTATCATGTGTCTCGGAGGCTCTCCAAAGAGCGCAATCATTTTGGTTATTGTGCTGGGTTGGGGGGTGTCGGCCATTAAAAACATGTAGTTGCTGCCCAGTAGCAAATTTATTAGATAAACCGCTGCTACAAATGCCAGCAGCCATAGATATGCCTTTACTGCCGACATCAGCAAGGGGCGATATTTTAGTACAAATACAAAATATAGAATTACCAGAACTTCCCCTCCGTGCTGAATATAAAATACCCAAAACTCAAGATGCGGAAATGCAAAGGTAATATTGGGAGTTACAAAGGATTGTAATGTTCCGGCTACCGCCCAGAAATACAAAACCTCAAACAATTTTTTGTTTGTTGTTATTAAAAGATAGGCCAGCAAAAAATTGGAAAAATCACACAAGTTGAGGGGAAGAGAAGTTTTAATATCAAATCGGTCGGTAGCCAATTCATAGAGAATCCAAGACAAATACTGTCCTACCAAAATGACAGCCGCAGTCATGCGAAATATTCTGTCTTTTTTTTCATCAATTCTTTTTGCAAACCTAAGCGGAACAGCAAGCCATATCAAGGCTATGAGCAGCATTGTCAAAAGATGAGAAAGTTGAAACAGCACAAACGGTTCTGCCGCTTCGATGGAAAAAATATTCATAGACAAAACCTCCTAAACCGCTTCTTATCGTTATATCGGCACCGGTGCTATTACCTGGGATGATACAAACATCCATGTAACAATCAAAGCTGTTACAAGAGCACCCGCATACGGTCTTCCAGTCAGCATATAGAGCTTGGTCGAAAGCGGAGCAATTATGACTGATACAATGATTAAATGCCCTATGTTTATAACAAATAATACAAACATACCTCCCGGACCTACCAATGGAATACTTCCGGTCAAAAGCAACGGCAGATATTGAAAGGCAGCTAACAGAAACATGGGTACAGAGAGCAGTGCAAAATTTATGAGCGACCACCGTAAAAAGGTTGAAATAAAGGATTTGCTAGGAGCGCATCTTACAACACCGTGAAGAAAAAATCCCATGGCAGTAAAAGCGGCGACAAAAAACGGTAGATATAAGAAAAACATTTTCCATCTATAGGGCGTAAGATCACTCGCAAACGAAAATACAAATCGATAGTCCACCAAAAATGTATGTTCGAGAAACAATTCAAATCCGTAGGTAAAAACAAACAAACAAGCAGCAAAGAGCGCTGTTTTCGCCGTCTGCTTTCGATCGATTAGCATTTTCTGTTTGCTCCAAGAAATGCCCAAATCATATAGATGCGCAGCTGCGTTGTCTGTTTTTTTGAGTTTGCGAAAAAACAACGTTACACCGATAAAATTTGACAGACACAACCAGAGAGCAACTACATTTACCACCATCATTGGAAACAAGCCGTCAATTCGAACAACATATTTATGAATTGCAAATACTATCATAGAACAAGGAAGATAGAGCCACATCATCAGTGTGTTAATTCCAAAATTTTTGGCAAAGTCATACTTAGAACAATGATAAGAAAATTCTCTATTGAGACGTAGATCAGAAAAGAATGAAAAACCTAATAGCAAGGTCGAGAAAGGAAACAACATACCTAGACCGGCTAACATTGCCGCCAATGTAGCAAATTCTTTATAAACCCCTATTTGGTCAGAAGGGGAAAGCTGTATTGCGATATTCGGCGTAAGCGCTTGGCGAAGCCATTCAGTTGTTTCAGCTACAGCCGCCAAGTCATGAATTTCTGTTTCGTGAAATGTTCGAGGTGCAAACACACGACGCGCCGTGCCTTGAGAAAAATCGCCGTAGGTTGTGTTTATTTCTGCTGAGTCAAAGCCGAAAGCTGCAAAGGTCTTCTTTGATTTCATCCATTCGGCTTTAAAGTCTTTTGTTTGAGTCATTCTATCTCTAAACTCATCCAAGGTACCGAAGATCATGAGCATATTTTGGGGAAGAGTAGAGGAAGAGCGCTCGTCATAGGCTGAGCCGATTAACACCAATGCTCTGACAGTAGGGTCATGTAAAGCTACCTCATAGGCAGCCTGTGCACCAAGACTGTGCCCTACCATTCCGACTGCCTCATGGTTAATATGGGAAAGAGTTTTTAAATACTTTAAGGCAGCCTTGCCTCCGAATGTCGGATCAAAAGACCGGTGATTTATATCTAAAGGAGGTATCCCGGAATTTCCCCTGCCGGCGGCATCGATAGAGAGAACGGTAAACCCTCGCCTAGCAGCTTCAATTGAAATTACATCTCCTGCCTCACGAGAGCTTTGGTAACCGTGGATAAAAACAACTCCGGAATGAAGCACTGTTGATGATGCTTCTTTGGGACGAAATAATTTACCTCTGAGCAGCAACCCGTGCTCATTTGCAAATTCAACATTACCAACCTCTATTTGTCCAAAGTCATTTTGAATTGAATCAGCAATCAGGGCGGCAATAACAGAAATCATACCCAATAAAGACACCCACAATAATGACCTTATTCGACTTCTAAAACAATATGAATACAAATAGTACATAATACCCGCAAGCCTCTCTTGACTACACAAATGCATTTTATCAATTTAAACGTTTATTATGTTTAATAACTAATACAAATCAGATAATCTGCTCAATAATTGTCACAATTTGTTATTCAAGTGTAAAGTTGACGGTATTTTTACAATATTTATATGATTGATAAGTTCTTGTCATATTAGCATAGTTGTAATAATTTAAAAGATATGGGTGCTAAACAAATAACTAATGTTGTCACATGTACAGGTAATGAAAGCTCACACACAGAATCATTAAATATACAACAAAGATCCGTCAGATTATTAGAGGCTTTGCAATCATTGGGTTATATGCTTGTTTCCTTTGATTCAAAGGGGGAAATACAATATTGCTCAAACGAGTTGATCAACAAACTTGGAGTATTACCGCCTAATCGAGACATATTCATAAAAGAATTATTAACACACGGACTTGAGTTTAACGAAATCGAACATCTTCTGCACTCAAATGATATGCAATCGCAATTTGCTGACCTTAACATTTTCAACGGACAGTATAGAGTTTCAACTACTTTTGCACAGGGAGATCCTCCTCTAACCGTACTCTTATTTCAATCGATCACAGACGATAAATCCAATAAAGCACATTTAGAACATCTTGAAAGACTGGCAACAGTCGGCCAAGTAGCGGCGGGAGCCGTACACGAATTCAACAATAATCTTACTTCTATTCTCGGTTGGGCTCAGATTGCCGAACAGAATGCAGAAAAAGACTCTCCCACTGCAACAGCTGTTTCTATTATTCTAGAGAATGCTAAAAAGGCACAGCGCATTTTTTCCAAGCTCCTCAGCATGTCTCGCGTTAAGACAGACTATTACAGCAATTCTCGTGTTTCTCCCGTGCAGATCGTTGAAGATGCTCTCTCGTCACTGTCTTTTGAATTTCATAATCGAAATATATGGGTTAATCGTGTTTTAAACGAAGACGGATTTTGTGACATTGACGAGGATCGTCTCAGTCAGGTTTTTATTAATATTCTAAAAAATGCAATCGAAGCCATTGTTGAAAACGGAGAGCTCACTGTAACATCTGAACGTAAAGATGATAAAATTAGAATTTCGTTTTGTGATACAGGCTTGGGAATGTCAGAAGAAACCATTGCAAGGGTGTTTGAGTCTTTTTTTACAACAAAGAAATTGGACACATCTAATCCTTCAGGCGGGACAGGGCTGGGTCTTCCGGTCAGTTTGGATATACTTAGAGATTATGACGGTGATATCGAGGTTACAAGCGAGCTTGGGAAAGGAAGTTGTTTTACAGTTGTCCTTCCGGCATTGGAATCACAAGAGGAATCCATTAGAGCAAGTTTTGTTGCACGTCCGACCATACCGCCTGGAGCAACTGTTTTAGTCGTGGATGATGAACCGGACGTTGGTGACATGATCAGGACAGCGTTGGGCCTCAAAGGTGTTTCAGTAGTTGCAGTGAAGAATGGCGAAGAAGCTCTTTCACATTTAAACACAATGCATTTTGATGCCGCTTTTGTGGATTATTCAATGCCGGGAATATCCGGCCACGAATTGGCACGCTCTATTCTAAAAGAAGCTCCAAAACTTCCTATAATATTCATGAGCGGTTTTCATATTGAGACAGACCATATTGTAACTGATTTCATCAAAAAACCCTTTGATCTCGATAATATTCAAGAAAAACTCCACGCTGTATTGAAACGAAGAAAAGACAGTTTGTGATTAGTCAGGAAATCTCAGTTGACGCAGCCCTTTTCGACTTCTATAGTTTCACAGATCGATTTTAGGCTTTATAGTTAATATGCAGGAGGCTGATTCTATGGCAGAAGGTATAAACAAGGTAATTCTTATAGGGAATTTAGGCAAAGATCCAAAACTGGAGTATTCTCAAAACGGAGCAGCCCGCTGCACCTTTTCGCTGGCTACTACAGAAAACTATATGAATAATTCGGGAGAGCGTCAGGAGCGAGTTGAATGGCACAATATTGTTGTCTGGGGAAAGCAGGCTGAAAATGTCTCCAAGTACCTACAAAAAGGAAGACAAGTCTATATCGAAGGCCGGATTCAAACTCGAAGCTACGACGATAAAGACGGCAACAAACGCTACATCACGGAAATCAACGCACTTCGTGTTCTCTTCATAGGTAATAGAGGAGAAAGCGGAGGCGGAGGATATCCAAATTCCAATTCATCCGGAAACGGCGGACAGTCTTCGGGCGGCGGTTATGACGGAGGTTTCGGCGGAGGAGGTTTCGGCGGAGGAATGGGCCCAAGTGATGATGAGATTCCATTCTAGGAATAACGACTCCCTCGCAAGAATTGTTTTTTTTGTTGCATTCTATATTGTTACGGCTTTTCTTCCTCTAATATCTCATTCATTCGGAACGCTAAACGACCTTCGCTATAAAATCAAAGGCGCTGACGGTAATCTTTGGGAACCCTTAATGGGAGGATATGCACAAGTTAGCGGTAGGGAGCAAAAGGGTACGCTGGCTATTACTTTTGATGACGGTCCGGACCACAGGACAACTCCAATAATTCTAGATATTCTAGACAAAAACAATATAAAAGCTGTTTTTTTTGTAAATGCCGCCAAAATACACCCAAAAACCGCAGGAGGAACGGAGAATCAAGCTGTTCTGAGAGATATTTATCGAAGAGGTCATTTTATCGGAAGTCATACTTTTTCTCACAAAGACATCACACAATTGGATGATTCAGGCTGGCAAAATGAAATAGTCCAAGCAGAACAAATAATCGCGTCAATAGCAGGAAGAAAACCGGTACTTTTTAGACCGCCTTTCGGTAGTATTAATGATGTCTCCGTAAGAAGACTTGCAGCCGGAGGATACACAACCGTCATGTGGAATTTGGATTCTGAAGATTGGCGCGCCGGAACTTCTCTGGAAGTATTCAGCAATACAAAAAAAGTAATCGAAGAAAATCCTGACGGCGGAGTTCTACTATTTCACGATACAAACAGAAGCACAGTAGAAGCTCTCTCCTTGGTATTTGAATGGTTAGAGGAGAGAAACAATTCTCTTGTCGCTCAAAAAAAACAACCGTTAAAGCTTGTAGGAATAGAACATTATATACGCAAAGCATTTCCGCTTAAAAAGAAATAGAACAACTCTTATTGGATTTGTTGTTCATCAATCTGAAGCACATGTTCAGGTGTGACTATCGCAAAGTTAAGATCCTTTTTGACTACAGCATTCTCCATGACCACAGTATTTTCCAGTGAGACAAAATCTTCAATTATAGAATTGTCGCATAGTACAGTGCCGTGCTTAATATTGCAGTGTTTTCCCAACCTTACATTTCGACCCAAAAAAACACCTGTTTCATTAGCGTGGTATCCGTGAATTTTCTTTTGCCCTGTTACAATGTTCATATTAGCGCTAAGATATCTTTCGGGCGTTCCTAGGTCACAAAAAAAACTGTTATCTTGTACACCGAAAATTCGCGCTTGTTCTCTGATGAGAGGTACATAGGTTTCACGAACTATACAACCCTTGTCAGGAAGGCGCGCTGCCAAAGAAGGCTCTATTACGTGAACACCTGTGAACATGTAGGGTTTTAAATCTATTCGTTCTTTGCCGAGCCAAACCAGTCGTCGAACAAGCCCCTCATTGTCTATGCCTACTGCACCGTAAAACTCAGCGTGCTTGTCCTCTCTAAGAACTAGTGTAGCAGAGGCCTGCTTTGCTTTGTGAAATCTGACAATGCGATCAAAATCAGGCGTAAAAAGAGCATCACCGTTCACAACAAGAAACGTGTCATTTTTAAGAAAAGGCATAGCCTTTTTTATTCCGCCGCCGGTACCAAGCAATTCGGGTTCGTCTGAATAACAAATACTTACTCCCAAATTTTTGCCGTTACCCAATCGTGACTTCAAAACATCAGGTTTCCAATGTGTGTTTATAACTATTTCATCTATTCCGGCTTGTTTTAGATTGATAATCGTTCTTTCAATATTGGCCGTACCGACAACCGGTATCATAGGTTTGGGCATATTGTCAGTTATCGGTTTAAGTCTGGTGCCGAGTCCGGCGGCTAGAATCATGGCGCGCATAGACATAGAAATAGCAGTACTCTCATACAAATAGCAAATAACAGAGATGTTAGTTTTTTATCAACAGATGACTATTAAAACAAAAGATAGAAACCTATTCCGGTGCCGCTTCTTCTTTGGGGATTCTTGTTCCGTCAGGAGCAACTTCTTCGTCTTCGTCAAAGACAGCAACTTTGATTGTTGCAATCAGATGATTGAAGTGTGCGTTTATTGTAGTATTTCCTGACTTCATTCCGGTAAGTCTTACCCAACTTTGTCTTCTACTCGGATCAACAATAGGTTCAACTTTTACAATTTCCGGGTCATCACTCGACCATGTCGGCAAATAACCTTCAATAAACGCATTTTTTTCGCTTCTAACCTCCGCATTTACATTTTCTTTTACCTGTCCTGTCCATAACCTAAGTTTTTCATGGGAAACATTTATGGATGCCGCAATTTTAACTCTTACTTTTACAGTAGCTTTAATATCTGTTTTTACTACCTCCACATCAACCTTGGCCTCTCCGGAAGCTTTGGCAGTCACCGTTCCGTCTGCATCCAACTTTATTCGTTCCATGTCTTCTGAAAACCAAACAATATCCTTATACCCCTCAATAACCTTGCCGTTTGCGTCCAAGACTCGAGCTTCCAGCTTATGAGAGGAACCGGCACCTTCCAATATAAGCTCACTAGGAACAATTTCCACGCTTGCCGGTTTTGGAGAGCATCCCAAATAACAAAGAGCCATTCCGACCATCACCATTCTTGCTTTAATAATAGATTCCATTATTTGATCCCTTCTTGTTTGATTCAAATATTTCTATTCTTCTTTCGCATCCGACGATTCAGCCGTCTTTTCTTTTAACATCTTTGAGATACGTTCGGTCTGAAGTTTCTTCAATGCATTACTACGGATCTCCGGCATATTTCTTTTTTGCGAAATAACATATTTGATTTCTATTACCGGTTCAGTAGTGTCTGTTGTTTCCACCTTAATCAATCCTTTATAGCTTTTGTCCAAAGACAAATCCGAAGCTATAACCTCAGCAACTATTTGAACCTCTGTGGAGGAGGTTTTGGGATATGTAAACTTGAGGCGATTATCACTGTCTGAAACTTTCTTTACCTTAAACTGTTTTTTCAAACGACTGGAGATATCAATATTCCTTGGATTAAAACCATCTTCTGACCTTGTAAAGTGAACCTGTTGAGGGAATTTAAGGTTTCCTACAATCTGTGCACGGACTGAAATTACAAAATCTGGAGAACCTGCACCTTCCAGCTCAAGTTTGATTGATGTGCTTATATTCTCTGCTTTGTTTTGGCCGTCAAACGTTATTTCAATCTCAGACACGCCGGGCTGTTCCAAAGCAGTTTGTTTGACTCTAAATCTGGAGTCACCGGACAAAACAGACTTGATTTTAACCTTTTCCGGTTCAACAATACGAAGACTTGCAGTCTTTGACGAGGATTGTCCAATCGGGATTTCACCGAATGAAATGCTACTTGGAGTTACCTCAATATCTACCAGAATTTCCCCTTTTATGGTCAGATTAAATTTTGGGTTATCAGGATCGTTTGAAAATACCGTAATACGCTTGGAAGAGATTCCTTTTCTTCCTCTGGTGTTGAAAACAGCTTTCACCTCACCTTCTCCTCCCGGCGGGATAGAACCTGTAGAAAGTACCGAGGTTGTACAACCGCAAGAACTTGTAGCTTTTTCGAGAATGAGCTCCTTGTCACCGGTATTCTTTATTTTATAAATATGCTCTACGCTCTCTCCCTGCTTAACCTTTCCAAAATCAAACTCAGGCTCAGCTGCAAAAATTACCGGTTTACCCAAAGCACCCGATGTTTTTTCGTCAGTTACGGTTACCGTCGGTTCATTCTTTTTACATGAAGAAACTATAAATAAGACCACAACTACTAAAACTAATAGTCCACATCTATTGATTCTTTTTACCATTAAAACCTCAGCTTTCTTTGAAAATCACAAAAAAACAACCTCTTCTAATATCGCTTTGAACTGCAAAACGAAATCATTATGACAGATTTTGTAGTTATTGTTAATTGAAGAAAATTCGATAAAAAAATGATTTTTTCGAATTTAGAATATACAATTATTCCTCATCCTCATCTTCATCGTTAGAAGGCTTTTGAGGAGGAATTTCAGCCGCCGGTTTTTCCTCAGCTGCCGGTGCAGAGGGCTTCAATCCTACCGGAAGAGAGGCTTTGTCGGCAGATTTTTCTTCAGCATCTTCATTAGGTTTTGCTGCTGCTTCGTCTGAAGGCTTTTGTGTTTCTGCTGCTTCGGAATCAATTTTATCCTTAACAGCTTCCTCGTTATTTTGATCCGCTGCCGGTTCTTCTACTGTTTTTGTCGGTGTTTCTTTTTCAACATCCTTAGGAGTTGAAAGAGAAACACTTTCTACAGCTTTAGCCTGCTCGCTTTTCAATGCTTCAACAGCTTTAGCTACATTGTCGGAGCGAGAAGTGGATAGGAAAGCAAGAACTATAGAGGTTATCATAAACAATCCTGCTACAGCTCCCGTTATCTTACCGATAAATGATCCGGCTCCGCGAGGGCCGAATACTGTTTGGCTTCCTCCTCCGCCGAATGCAGCACCGATTCCGGAGCCTTTTCCTGTCTGAAGAAGAATAACTAGAATCAAGAAAATACAAAAAATTACGTGCAATACAATAAATAGCGTAAACATAGCTCGCTTTTCTACTTTCGCCTCGCTCTGTTGTCAAGAAGCGGTTGATATTATTTTGCAGCTTTGATTATTCCTAGGAATGAATCCGCTGTTAACGCCGCACCTCCAACCAATGCACCGTCTACATCCTTTTGAGAGATAAGCTCAGCAGCGTTATTGGGTTTAACGCTTCCGCCGTATTGTATACGCATAGATTCGGCCGCTTCGTTGTCAAAAAGTTCGGTTACCAATTTTCTGACAAAAGCATGAGCTTCTTGCGCTTGCTCTGTTGTAGCAGTAACTCCTGTTCCTATAGCCCAAACCGGCTCATAGGCAATTGTTACTTTTTTGAGTTGATCTTTGCTAAGACCTACAAGACCGGCTCTAACCTGAATATCCAGTCGCTCTTCAGTTTTTCCGGCATTCCTCTCTTCAATTTGCTCTCCTATACAAAGAATGACATCCAAATCGGCAGCTAAAAGTGCATCCAATTTCTTTCTTATAATTTCATCCTTTTCACCGATAACGTGTCTTCTCTCTGAATGTCCGACCAAGGCAAAGGAACAACCCGCATCGATAAGCATATCAGTTGCAATCTCGCCTGTAAAAGCACCGGGTTTTTCATAAAAAACATCTTGTGCACCGACTTGAATTTGACTTCCGGTCAGCACCTTAGCCACCGCCGGTATAGCCAAGAATTGCGGAACTACCGCGATATCAGCGTTGACGTTCCCCGCTCCGGCGGCCAAAGCTTCGGCCAGTTTTACCGATTCGGCGATGGTCATATTCATTTTCCAGTTTCCGGCAATATAAGGTTTACGCATTGAGACCTCTCTTTTTATTTTGCAGTGTATTCAAGCGCGCCGATTCCCGACGGCACTTTACCTTCCAGTAAATCCAGTGAAGCATCACCTCCACTGGAAACATGATTAAATCCCTTTTCAAGACCGAATTTATAAACCGCTTCTGATGAAGCCTTGCCGACAACCACTGAAAACGCTGCCGAACCGGCAACGAATCTAGCCATAGACAAAGTTCCTGATGAAAACGTTTCGCGTTCAAATAACCCCATAGGTCCGTTCCACAGAACAGTTGCAGCTTTGCTTACAATGTCCTTAAATAGATTTTTGGTTTTGGGACCGATATCGAACACATGGGCATCACTAGGCACATCATTAAGATTGACAATGCTTTCCGATGATGCAGCGTCATCCGCACCTACCGAAAAATCGATAGGAAACACTAACTTTACTCCAATATTTTTAGCTCTAGAAATCAAATCTCTTGCTAATGGAAACCTGTTTTCTTCCACTTTTGATTTACCCAAAGAGTAACCTTGTGAAGCCAGAAAGGTATTAGCCGGTACTCCGGCTACGAGAATTGTATCCGCTTTATCCAAATAATGTTGTATTAATGGTAGCTTCTTCGAAAAATCCCCTCCACCTATTACTGCAACCATAGGCTTTTCGACTTTACCGGCCATATGTGTCAATGCTGTGAGTTCTTTTTCCAATAACATTCCACAAGCGCGTTTGGCTGTATATCTTGGTACACTTACAACAGAAGCAATATTTTGGTTCAAGGTTTTTACTGATTCATTTATATAGATTTCTCCTAAAGCAGCCAGCTCCCGTGCAAATCTTTCGTCATTAGAACTCTCTCCGCTGTGAAATGACAGATTCTCTAGAACAGCAATTTCACTATTTCTCAAATCAAGAACCACTCGTTTTGCACCGTCACCTATGCAAGAATCAGTTAGTAAGACTTCTCCTGCCGGAACTAATTCAGCAAGTCTTGCAGCCACAGGTTCCATGGACAGAGCAGGTACAGTTTTACCTTTAGGGTTGCCCAAATGTCCCATAATAATAACTCTTGCTTCATTTGCTATCAGGTACTCGATAGTGGGAAGCAACAAACGAATAAGCTGATCATTATAAACCTGCTTATCTTTAACGGGGACATCTAAATCAGCTCGAACAAGAACACGCTTACCCGCTACATCCATAGCAGTCATTTTTTTTATTGCAGAAAGATTCATATAATTACCGATTAAATAACCACAACACCCGCAAGGTTGCTTCGACTATTTCTACAAAAATAGTTAAGGACATATATTCACCCATCTCGGATACGTCAAGAGAGAGAAAGGATCTACATATCAAAATATAAAGCAGACACAGAGACTCATTCTGCAACTTCTCAAAAAGAGGATCATTCTTGGATCTAGGTCTGTGAAGGAGGTCAGCAACTCTCCCTTTTCAAGGGATGATTATTTTCTTACTGCTTTTTTTATTGTTTTGGCCGTTTTTTGAGAAGCTACTCAGTTTTTTTATAACAGGCCGGCGTTTATGGCGGGAACAGAAATTTGTTTTACTGTTTCCTAAATAGCAAATTATCTGTTTTCTTTTTGCAAATAACACTTGCACCGATTGATTCTGTCGATAATTCTGATAATTAATGGAATATACGAATCACTACTTTTTGATATTTGAGGCTTTGTTTTTTTTCAGCAGTTGCTCATCAGATCAAACTATTCCTTCTGATTCAAGAAAACAAAATGAAATGGACAGTGCCGTTGTGGACACCGCTGTTATATCGGATGAAAACTTCGAAACAGAAATTAAGGTTGATATAGATACGCGTACAGAAACCGATAGTCATACAAAAGAAGACGTTGACACCTCGGTTTCTAACGGAACAGACACCATTGACACAGATTCAGACTCAAAAAATGAATCTGACAGTAACATCAATATCGATACAGAAAGATATGATTCGCAGGCTCCCACAATACCTACCGCCGATAACAAAGGCGGTGCGGGAAACATAACTACCTACGGAAATGTTACAGTGCATGAACCCAGTTCGGGAGGTGCTTGTAATTTTGGCGTAACAAATATCTATAATTTTGCTGCTATTAATGTAAATCTGGAGCCTGGTGACGGATTGGGTTCTTGGAGGGAAGGACGCATTTGCGGCCAATGCGCTGAAGTAACAGCTCTAACAGCAGAGGGTCCCAAAACCGCTACAGTCAGAATAGTTGATAAATGTCCGGATGACTACTGCGGAATTGATTTGGGAGGCGCGCCGGCAAAAGCAATAATGGGAAATCAACCAGGCAGATACAACGGTACATGGAAATTTATTCCGTGCGACGGCAACGAAGGTGTCTCAGACGCACCTCCTTCCATATTTGTTAAAGAAGGCTCAAATCCTTGGTGGGCTGTTATTCAAATCAGAAATCCCCCGGCAGCTCTTCTCCGAATAGAGTGGCATTCACAATCAGGTCAATCAGGAGAATTTTCTTATGCTTCAGAAGCGGAAAATTTTTATTCTGTTCCGGAAATTGTTAGAAACTCAGACGAAGAGATTACCCTATCATTCTTTTTTGATTTTAATCTAACCCTGGAAACGGTTGTTACCGGAAATAAACTGACAATCGAAAATGCATCATATTTTTTTAAATAACAGGCTTGAAAAAAGAAAAATCCGATTCACACTACTTCAAAGGCTTTTTTGTGCCGAATCGGTACATTCGTAGTATATGCATTTGGATAACAAGTGTTATTTTATAAAATTGGCCTCTGAAATTAGAGGCTGAAATTAGAGATAGAGATATCATATCGATTTATGAAAGCTGAACTGATCAATCATTTTGACAATATGTCAAGAGAAGAGCTTACAGAGGCTATTCGTTTATTGGAAAAACGAATAGCGGTTCTAAACGAAGCTGATGCCATCAACTCTTTAGGTGCGGCGGTTCCTCCTCATCGTGAATCTCTATATCGACTTCTTACTGAGAGCTCCAGAGATATGATTTCTCGTCATGCCCCGGACGGCAGAATCCTATATGTATCTCCTGCCGTAAAAAGAATTCTCGGATATGAACCAGATGAAACTGTAGGCAAATATTCCAAAGATTTTCTCAGAACTTCTGATTATGAATTGATTAGCAACGCTATAGATGCGGCTTGGAATGAAGGAAAAGATGAATTTTCAGTCGAGCATAAAATGGTTTGCAAAGACGGAACAGATATTTGGACTGAAACCTGCGGTGTATTTTTCTTGGGTGCGTCAAATGAAATTGTAGAAATACATTGTTCGGTAAGAAATATTGACGACCGAAAAAAAACAGAAGAACAACTTGTTTCGGTTATGGATGCCATAGAAAATATGTCTGTTCCGGTCTTTTGGCTAAACCAAGAGGGCCGTTTTTTATATGTGAACAAATCAGCGTGTGCTTCTCTAGGTTACACTGTTGAAGAGTTTCAATCTTTAACGATTGAAAACATCGACCCCTGTTTTACAGTTGAACGATGGAAAACTGAATGGAGTAATCTCAAAACTATAAGACATGTATCTTTTGAATCCAAACACCGCACAAAAGACGGCCGTATTTTTCCTGTAGAAATAATGGCCGATTATACAAATGTAAACGGCAATGAGATTCACTGGTCATTTGTTCGAGATATTAGTCCTCAACGAAACACAGAAGAGGCAATGGAGCAGATGGAGCAGCGTCTAAGACAGGCCGAAAAAATGGAAGCTATCGGACTGCTGGCAGGAGGAATAGCTCATGATTTTAATAACCAACTGGCCGGCTTGATGGGATATGCAGACCTGCTTCGTGATGAGCTAAGCGACCTCGGTCATATCGAATATGTAGACGGTATTATTCTTGGAATCAATAGGGCAGCAGGGTTAACTGAACAGTTATTGGCCTTCTCCAGACGAGGTAAATACTTTACGTTGCCGGTCAATATAAACGTTATAATCAAAGAAGTCGGCTCGATTTTAAGACATAGTATTGATAAGAAAATTGTAATTAGAAATCGTCTCTGTAGCGGACCGCCTATAGTAATGGGAGATCCTTCTCAACTACAGAATGCAATACTAAATCTCGCAATTAACGCAAGAGATGCGATGCCTGACGGAGGTACACTTACCTTCTATACAGAAAGACTTACTCTTAACCAGGAATTTTGCGACGAGCAACCTTATAATATTGTACCCGGCAACTATATAAGGATTTCTGTAATTGACACTGGTATCGGTATGACCCAGGAGACTCTAAAGCATGCTTTTGAACCTTTCTACACAACTAAAGAACATGGGAAAGGAACAGGCATGGGACTGGCGGCTGTTTATGGAACCATAAAAAATCACAAGGGTTCTGTTGACCTGTTCAGTCAACCCGGCAAGGGAACAGAAGTTAGAATTCATTTACCGGCCTCTGATCAAGAATTCAGTTATGAATCAGTCAATCAAGAGAGATCGACTGATTCTGTAACTTTTGATATATGTGTTCTTCTAGTCGAAGATGAACCGTCTCTTGCAGAGGTTGAAACAGCCATGCTTCGTTCTTTGGGATGTACCGTTATTTTGTGCAAAAACGGAAAGGAAGCTGTTGATACTTTTTCAAAATCATGGCGCGATATCGATTTAGTAATTTTGGATATGGTAATGCCCGTTATGAACGGCAAAGAGGCCTTTTACGCTATGAAAAAAATCAATCCGGATGTCTTAGCAATTTTGGTTTCAGGTTACAGTCTAAACGGTGAAGCACAGAGTCTACTTGCAAAAGGAATTAAGGGATTTGTTCACAAACCCTATCAGAAAAGCGAAATGGCCGATGCAATTGCCGAGGCTATTCGAACAAACTAAGTACTATTGTTATTTTACCTTACTAAAGATCTGACTCTTCGACTATTTGCTGGGTTTCAGCGGCCTTTCGAGCCAAACGATCAACCATTTCGTTTTCCTTTATGCCTGCATGACCTTTTACTTTTACAAATTCTATTTTACGAAATCGCTTCAGTGCATTCTTTATTTTAAGTATCAGCTGTTGATTAGCCTTAGCCTTCCATCCTTGAGTAAGAACGCCGATACTGTATGAACTGTCCGTATGGATTAATACAGGAATTTCTTTACTGTCAATATTGTCAAGGACTCGAAAAATGGCAGTAAGTTCCGCAATATTATTTGTACCTTCCCCAAGAGGTTCTCCCTTTATTATATTTTTTCCACCGGGGTAACATATTGCATATCCTAATCCGGCAGGTCCTGGATTTCCGGAACAAGCACCGTCGGTATAAGCAATGATCGAATGAGATGCACCATCTTTTTCCGTGTTCGTATTGCTTATATTACTCTTTTTACATGTTTTACCTATATTGGTCTTTCCTTGTTCAACCTGCAGCGTATCTTTTTGTGCATCATTTAAATTCGCAAGTTTTGGACAATATATTCTTTCATCATCTATTTGATATTTCATGCGTGCAAGACCGTCTGCAACAATAATGTTTCCGTCTCTATCCGTTTCTACAAATACGTTAACTCCCTTAAATATCATTTTTTTGTAAAACATTGTCGCAATTTAAAGAAAACCGAACCTGATCTCAACCGCCAATTTGAAGATAATTTTTCCCGTGTAGAGGATTGTTTTTCATTGTCAGCGGATTTTGAAAATTTTTTTTTAAAAAAAACACGTTTGGAATTTGCTTCAATATTTAGCCATAGCTGCTTAAAATTTCTCGTTTTTGTCGAACAGTGTTTCAATTTTGTTACATTCAATATTTGCACAAAGCATCTAAGCGGGCTTGACGGGTATATCATCATAAAATATTTATACCTTGTGATTCATTTTGACGAGCATCTATGAGTGCTGCGTCCGATGAAAGGGAGCTTATCTAGGTTTTGGAAAGCGTCGTTACCGCAGTTACAGCAGCTATTTTGTCGTTGGTTCCTCATTGGACATCTGATAAGTCTATGGAACGAGCGGAAACCTATGCTTCAATTATTGTAGAAGAATCTGAAGCAGTGCAGCCGCCGATTGATCCTTTTCTCGTTGTAGCAATAGCCTATAAAGAAAGCTCATTTCGTGAAAAAGTTAGAGGAAGAAAAGGCGAAATTGGCTTAATGCAGGTTTTGCCTAGAGGCGCCGTGACCAGAGCCGTTACAAATGAAAAGCAGTTTCTTGATGTAAGATCAAATATTCGTGTCGGGATCGGACATCTTAATTACTGGCAAAAAAAATGCGGAGAAGACAGATTTGAAGTCTGGCTTTCGGCATACAACACAGGTCGTTGCACAAAAACAGACTACGCAAAAAGAATCCAGCGTCTTTATTGTAAGGTCAAACCCGGCGGATGCGGCAGAATATCATAATTTTCTTTCAAAAATTATTCTTTCACAAACATCATTGAAAAGTGACTTATGCATCGGTTCAACTCTTCCAATATAATAAGCCCTAGCCTTTTCTAATTTTTCTTCTAAAACAGATGTAGCTTTGCCTTGTTTTCTGGATAACATGACTTCTTCGTAATTATCGGACAATATATTTTTTATAACTGATTCAGCAATAGCGTTAGCGCTCTCTTTCCCTCCAACAAGGCGCCTTACACGCTCATGTTTGTATTGGCTGGAATTTCTGATATATCTAACACTCTGAAACATGTTTACAACAGCCATAAATGCAAAGACTGCTATTCCTAATAGTGCAAGCTGCTCAACAGACATGTATTATATCCCTTCTATGGCAATTATACCCTTGCGAAGTATCTTTATCTTATCATCGTCAATGTCAACAATAGTTGATCCCGGCGGGCCGAGTACATGTCCTCTTACTATTATATCTATTCCATATATGTCAGTAATATCATTATGAGATAGTGCATCCGGTGCATCAGCACGGTTTGCGCTTGTTGCTGTTAATGGAAGCTCGCATTTGGTCGCCAACAATGCCGCAGGACTGGCACCGGCTACACGTATTCCTATTTTTCCAGTCTGACTAACAAGATATTGGGGAATATTTGGTAACGCCTTAACAACCAGAGTAAGAGGCCCAGGCCAATAGCGTTTTGCCAATTTTTCTGCAGCTGGTGATAAAAATGGAATGACAAGACTTGCGGCTTCTATTGACGGCAAAATTATTGCAATCGGTTTATTGCCCTCACCCGCACTGTCTCTGCTTTTTATTGCAGCCACTTTAGCAACAGCAACTGGAGAAAGCGCATTAGCCGCAAGGCCGTATAGCCTTTCGTAAGCAATTGCAACAATCTTGTCCTGTAATATAGCATCCCGTGCTGTATCTAACCAATCAGGTATATTTGTGTCCAAGAATTCTGTCATATTTTTCTTCTATTTGAGGTTGGATAATTTTAACGCACGGTATCCTATATCCTTGCGCATTCTCATTCCGCGCCATGATATCTTCTCTGCTGCCGAATATGCTTTTGCAGCTGCCTCTCGTATATCTTCGCCTAGTGATGTTACTCCCAAAACTCTTCCGCCTGCGGTTACAAAATCATTCCCTTGTTTTCTTGTACCGGCATGAAAAACAAATGTGTCTGTTAAATCGTTGAGGTCTTCAAGTCCTGATATTATATCACCCTTACTATAGGCTCCTGGATAACCGTCAGCTGCAAGCACTACACAAATGGATGAACCGCGATGCCATTCTATATTTCTTTGCTCAAGACAGCCGTTTGCCGCTGATAGCAATAAAGGAACTATATCATCTTTCATAAGCATAAGAAGCGGCTGACATTCGGGGTCACCGAACCTAACATTGTACTCTAGAACAAACGGTTCATTGTTTGACAACATAATGCCTGCGTACAAAATGCCCTTAAAAGGGTTCCCTTCGGCTTTCATTTGTTCTACAGTGGGCAATAAGACTTTGTTTATTATTTCATTTGCAATGTTTTCTGTTATTACCGGCGCAGGCGCATAAGCCCCCATACCTCCGGTATTCGGCCCCATATCGCCGTCAAAGGCTGCTTTGTGATCTTGTGCCGCAACCATTGGTATGCATGTATTGCCGTCACAAATAGCAAGGATCGATGCTTCTTCGCCTTCCAACTTGTCTTCAATAATAATTTTTGATCCAGCCTCTCCGAAAGCTCGGTCAGACATTAATTGAACAATTGCTTTTTCCGCTTCCAAGCTATTTTCACAAATAATAACACCCTTACCTGCTGCTAAACCGTCAGCTTTAACAACCATCGGCCCTTTGTGCATTCGTGCGCTTGCTATTGCAGATTTAATGTCACTGTGAGAGGTAAAATTTGCGGTGGGAATTTGGGCGCGCTTCATAAATTCTTTTGAAAAAATTTTGCTTCCCTCTAACCTTGAAGCGTTTTTTGACGGACCGAACACGGGTATGCCGGCAGCAGATATCTCATCTGCCAACCCAATAACGAGAGGTGCTTCAGGCCCTATTACAACCAAATCAACTTTTTCTATTTTAATGACTTCGAGAATACCCTTAATGTCATCAATCGCCAGATCAATTCTCTTAGCCATATCTCCAATAGCGTCACTTCCCGGAATTGCTATTACAGAATTCACCAATGGACTTTTTAATATTTTCCAAACCAAGGCATGCTCTCGGCCGCCGCTTCCAATAACTGCTACCTTCATATTTTTACATCCTGTCTGTTGCAGACAAATTATATTTGGAAATAGTCTCAAACACTACGCGGTCATATTGACACACGTGCTCCAGCGCACTTTTTGCCCATTCAAATCTCGTTTCATAAGGAGTTTCACCGCAACTGGCTAAATGCCATAATAAATCTTCATAAAAGTCAGAATTGCAAACAGTTGTAACCAAATTAAAATTCTTAGCAGCTGCTTTTAATAATGCAGTTTTACAAATATCAACTTTTGCGGCTGTCTCAACAAGGTCTTTTTCAGAATGAAACATATTGTTTTTAACTGAATCCAAATTGCAGACAATTATATTTATTATTGAGGTTTGGAGTTTAACAGCATTCACCATATCTTGCTTAATTTCTTTAGGCAAATCAAACGAGAAACTGCTTATGTAATCTATATCTCCGTTGTTATCTAAAAATGCTGCATAGAACAACAGCCTATCAACTGTAACTACAGGAACACCCGAGGCAGATAATGCTTCGGAGGTCTCTCTGTCTGCAATTATTTTATAACCGAAATCGCTCAATGCCCTCCCAAGGTTTTCAATACCTGTTTTGTTTGATACGCTTAATAATGCATACTTGGGATAACTTGCAGCAATTATCGGGTCTGTTTTTTTCTTCATATTTTAGTCCCTTCTTGATATTCAACAATATAATTATATCCGATTATACCTATTTGAAAGGTTATCGGAGTAATATCAATTCATAAAACTTTGAATTTCTAAAAACAGCTTGTCAAGGGAAAGCTCGACTTTGCGTTCAATGAAAGTTAATCTATATTTTGTTTTTCTAAGGAGGAAAACCATGAGACTATATCTTATCGGATGGTCATGTTTTTTTGTCACAACAATTACAATGTGCGGAGTCGGTGACAGAGTCGTTTCAAATTACCCGGCAAAACCGTCTTTGCGTACAGATACGATTACTATAACGCCGCTTACATCAAAGGTTAATATTCCTGTTCCTAATTCTCTATGGAGTCCAATTGAAATAGGCGATGCCAAAGGAGAAATGCTTATTAGAGCTCTTAATGAAAAAAAGAAGTTAGGATTAGTTCTACCTAAATCTTCGGATGTACAAGATTTGGAGACACGTATCTTAACGATGGTCAAGAATGCCGCTCCGGAGACAACAATAATCACAGGAGTACAAGCTGTCTTGGATAAAATGATTGATGACAACGGGAAGGTTCCGTATCGTTCTCATAATAAGATCACCGAAACACCTGCTCGTCCTTTTTATCTTTCTAAAGATAATCCTTTAAGTGCTGAATGGTCTTCTTTTAGAAAAAAAACCTTTAAAGATGCAGATGCTGTTTTAGTTGTACGTCCTATCCGGCTTAGCGACGATAGATTGAATGATCTTAGCCGAGCCCAATTTGGAGGATGTGACGAATTTGTAAAAGAATTGGACAACGCACTCGATTCCGGAGCTTTATTTTTTGAAAAACACGAAAAGGAAATGCTTAAGATCTTAGGCAATGAATTTACTAAAAATCTTATAGAGACAATGCCGCTTTGGAGAGCGGAACTATCTCAACAAAAAAGTCTTGCTGTTACAGGATCTATTGAGCAGAAATGTGTCGAAGCTTACGGTGTTATGTTAGATAAATATGAACCTTGTTTGTCCGGCCCTTGCCAACAAGGCCCCAGAGTTTTTTCCATAAGCGGCGGAGTTCTTGGAATGATAGATGAAACCGCTCAAATACCCGATTATTGCCCAAGCTCCGGCATGCGTAATTTTGCGTTTGAGCTTCTTGAAATCGGAGATCAAGCACTTTTAGAGGTTTTCCCTTCTATGAAAACTAAATGGCCTGATGAAATGGTTAGATTTAGGGCTCTTCTGGAAATTAGAAAAGGTATTGTTGAGGCATGTTTACCGAAACATCGGCGAATTGACGAAAACAAAGCAGCGGCTGCAAGAGATGCAGTTTCAGAATTTTTATCGGATTTACAAAACTCTGAATTCAACGCTTTATGGGAAAGAATGCGAGGTTTGGAGCGTGTTTCGGGGATCGGCCCGGTAAGAGTTCTAGCCAGAACTAAAGCAAAATCTCATGATCCATTGCTTCAAACAGCGGCTCTTCTCAGACAGATAAGAGAACTGGACCGTTGTTTGTACGAAAAAAGAAGAGTCTTCCAGGTCAGTATTATAGATTTGGCTTCTTCGGAAGTGCTGTATGTCGATTTATTTTCTGAAGAATCATTGTTTTGTGATGGATTTTTACCCCGTTGATTCATTTTTATTTTAAAGTTAGATAGTTATTCTCATAATTTTCGACTACTTTGAATGAGGTTTTTGTATGTTGATTTCTAAAATGTTTAGGTTCTTTTTAGGCATTTGTTTTATGCTGTCAGCATTTGTCTTCACCGTTAATGCACAGGAAGAAAAAAAAGAAAATCCTGCATCAAATAAAGATACGGCAAATGCACAGATTTATGTAACTGACTCTTTGGTCTCAACTGACAAAAACACAGCCACAACAATTACTCCGTCAATATCTCAGAATAACTCACCGACTAACAACGATGCTTTAGTTGTGTCAACAGAAGAAAGTACAAAAACATCAACAGTGCCTGAGGCAATTGATGTATCATCGTCTAATCAACCTTCTGCTCAACAACTTGATGTTCAAGATATTGAAGCTTTATCTAAGAATATATCGGGAGAAAAGAAGAGTATTCTTATCGGAAGCTGGACAAAAAACATAATTTTTTCAACAGACAACGGCTCTTTTAAATTTCAACCGACCGGCTTTTTGCAACCAAAATTTTTAATTAAATTCAATCCCGATTCCCAAAGCAATAACGATGAACCTCTTGACGGCAGCGGTTTTTCAATAGCAAGAGCTCAACTGGGAATTGAAGCATGGCTTTCGAAGTGGGGGTATATCAGTCTATCAGGTAAGTTTAATTTGAAAGAGGCAGGGCTCTATAACGGATACATTAGTGTAGGTCCGAATAACGGAAAAGGAACAGCCGGTATCTCCATAGGCTTGTTTAAACCTTTTTTTGTCAGACAGTCTCTGAACAGCGAAGCAAAACTAGCAATGATCGACTATTCTCGCGCCTGGACTGAATTGGATTTTAGAGTAGAGCAACCTTCTGTCGGTGAATACAAATATATTTATAAGCCATTAAACGAACACCAGCTTGGAATTGCCTTTCATGGCTTTGCAGCAAATTTTATAGAATACAGTGTGGGCCTATGGAACGGAGAGGACGGGTTCGCAACAGATGCTGATTTTATGTACGGAGGAAGATTGGCTGTTCATCCAATGGGACCGTCTGTTAACTCAACTTTACTTCCCGGAGATGAATCAGATACTGCACTTTCCACAAAACCCGGATTGTCCATCGGGGCTGCTGCATCTTTGGAAGAAAGAAATGATGCAACAACAGATCTTCCGGGGCTTTTAGCTTATGATGATTATAAGTTGAAATTTGGTTGTGATATTGCTCTGAAATATCTCGGTCTGTCACTTACAGCTGAGTATTTTATAGTAAAAATTTGGGCAAAAGAGCGAAGTATTCACGAAGCTCTACAAAGATATCATCGCGATGCACCGGGAATGGGAGCTTACTTTCAATTCGCCTATCTGGTTGTGCCAAAAATGTTAGAAGTAGCAGGCAGATTTGATATGGCTGATGAAAATATTGACATCCGAGGAATTAGATTTTACCCGACTATCGGAGTCACCTATTTTGTTTTCGGCCACAACCTAAAGGCGCAGTTTCAATACCGTGCTAATATTGGTGCAGGGTATAAAGAAAACTATGATATGGGATTCATTCCTCTCTCTCACGACTTTCTTTTCATGATTCAAGGGTATATTTAAGCTCATCACGCAATTGATTGTGCACATATGACTGTATTTCATTTTTGAACACTAAACTTGCTTCTTATCTTATAGAGCATTGACAATACAGTCATTTTCCCGATAGCCTAGCATCTTGACAGGTTGAAGCGGTCAATACGTTAATACCTGAAAAAAAATAAAAGGGAAAAGCATGTCAGAACCTCACAAAAGAAAACCCCTTCTGCTTATTGCAGATGACGATCCGGAACTGATGGGAATACTTATCAAGAGACTGCAGCAAGCTGAAGATTATGACTTTATTACTGCTGCCGACGGAGTAAACGCCGTAAAGATAATTCGCGAAAAAAAACCGGATGCGGTTATCTTAGATGTCATGATGCCGAAAAAGAACGGTTGGGAAGTACTCAAGGAAATTCGCAAAGATGATGATGTCAAAAACACTCCTGTCCTAATGCTAACCGGAATAGGTGCCAGTCTCAATGAGATAACTTCTCCCTTATACGGCGCAGATGCCTACCTTGACAAACCTTTCAATTTTACAGAGCTGATTTTTACCATAAAAAAAATGTTGGCTTCAAAAAAGTAACCCCGGATATTTCAGATTGTCATCTAAGTCGAATTATTACACAGCACATATGCAATGTTTATCAGACTTACGATAGTATCTTCGCCGATAGCAATACTTACATTTTTTATTATTTCACATAAACCAAATTTCTAACGTATTTGATCAAGGCAACTATAGCTACTCCGACAAAGGGCATATGCACCGGAAATAATGGAAATACGTAACGCTCATGACACACTGTGGGAAGATGAATTGCAAGAATACTGAGAATCGGAATAAGAAATATATATTTTGCTGCTCTGTTGTGTCGTTCAATCAAAAAACCGGTTAAGGCGAGGATCCACAGAACTCTTGACATACCTCTCATTATTATTCGCATTATCCAGTCCATTTTATTCGGCCATGGAGGATATATTGTGGTTCTAAAAAAGCTGAACAATCCTAAAAACCTTTTCGGTAGAGACGTTAGAATTTGGTCGCCGTTTTCAACACGCCATTGTTCAAACCATCGCTTGTTTTCTTTCTCCAAAGCAATGAGCTCTTCCGGTCCGTAGCGCAGCTGCCAGTGAAGAAAATATTCGTCATTTACTGCCGGTGTAACTTGATTATATGGATCGAAAACCGGTTTGGAGTATCTCTTAATATCAAAAACGCGACTTGCGTACAACCCTATCGGCGCAGGAGAAAAGGCCAATCCAATAGCCGCATTCCTCGCCGACCAAGCCAAAACAGGAAGGCTCAAAGCCATGGAAAATGCTCCTGCTGTAAGCCATGCCGGCCAATTCTTCCAGCGTTTGTTTAATGCGATTGCAACAACATAAACTGCAGCGACAAGCACCATGACAATTACAGAAGACCTATTGAGAATAAAAGTTGCAAGAAGAATCCCCAACAACAATCCGTGCAAAACAGACCTTGAGCTCTTTGACCGCTCTTTCCAACCAAGCAGTAGAAGTGCAGCAGCTACCGTTTGCAGCATTGCCAAAGGTTCGGTAAGAATATTGTTGGCAGAACCGGTAAATGGCGGAGTTAGAACCAGAATTGCTGTTCCGGTTACAGCCATGACTCTATCCTTGAACAAACGCAAGGCTAAAAAGTATGCGAGACCTGCAGCAAACGAGATAAAAATTGCATTCATCCACAATACGGCATCAGGATTTCTACCTATTACTCTGTAAAGAAGAGATATAACAAACGGCAAAAAGGGTGTTCTGGTTATTTCCGGACGGTAGGGCGGCTCAATGTCAAATGTATAGCCGTTACCGGACGCAAGATTTGCAGCTATGCCTTCGTATAAGGTAGGATCAGGCAGAGGACGCTGAGGATTTAATACTATCCAACCCGCACAAAATAAAAAGGCAACAGCTGCAAACATCGTCGCAATAATGAAATTGGGTTTAGCCGTGATATTGTTCATACAAGAATATGAGATACCCGAAACTGCTCTTTATCGCAATATAGGGCAACAACCAGAATCTTTATACTATCGGAACAGGCGGTATTTCAAAATTGTCCCAAGCAGGAGTCAAATTACTGGAATTAGTTTCCTGATTCCACAAATAAACAGCCGGATAGGTAGTATACTCGCCGGTTTCTTCATTTCTAACTATTGCTCCCATATACAACTGAGATGATCTTACATCAGGCGGACTGTACTCAGTCTTGGGAAGATTGTACTGTTCAGGATAAGCACGCGCCGAGGAGAACACCACCCAATAGTAGCTTCTGGGTGCACCGAAATTTGTACTTTTGTTTACATCAGGAGACCATTTTCCCCAACTATTGATAATACCGGGACTGGTTTGTCCTGTGCACGACGGAGGATCATTGGCTGCAAGTCGAATCGGAGTACCGCCTTCTGATTCTACAAAATACACCTCAGCAAACGGTCGATAGTAAATCATGCCTGATCCCAAAATGCTTATTTGTGTCGGATTGACATTATTAGGAGGAACAACCTTGTTCTGTCTAAAATTATCCTCTCTATTGAAAACTATAAGTCTGTCATCAGGAGAAAATGTCGGATAGTATTCTGCATGATTGGGGTCAGAAGCACCTGCTAGAGGTTGTACATTGCCTCCTTCTCCGTTGTTGAAAGGCACCATATGAATATTCACATCAGTTTGATTGTCCGATAGCCGGCCATCTTGAGTTCGAGTAGCCGAGGTATAGACTATACTTTGACCGTCCCTACTCCACGAAGGAGTAACAGCTGATCCGTTCTCACCTATAAGATTGATGATACCGAAACCGACTCCAAGAGCCTGCGAAGTAAGCTCATTTATGCGAGTTGCTTTATCGCCGTTGTAGCCGTCGGTTTCTAAACTTACTTGGGTTTGCAAATCAAACCATGCTAGAACATCTCGCGTAGGAGCCGTCCAACCAAAACCGACAGTTCCGCTGTAACCGTCAACTTGACGGGGATAGCCGTATGAAGTCACCATTAGCTTACGGTTATCCCAAAACGCTCTTGAGAAAGTCTGAACTCCAAGCCAAGGCTGATTTAACAGTCGCTGAGCACCAAGAGTCAGATATGACGGAATGGTTCCAACTTCTGTCGAAGATGCTTCAGGATCTTCTACTGAAGTAATCAGAACATTCCACGGCCAATGATCGTTAAACGATACTGCCTTTCCGTCAGGTGTAGCAGTGTGACAACCGATACACTGACCATGTCCTGCTCCGGCTCCGTAATCGGCATTCCTGATATTTCTTCCGTCAGGTGCAAGAATATTGTTGTAAGCAACTTTGGGAAGATTAAGTACATTGACAACAGCCTCATCTCCGACTCCGAAACCTGAAAGCCAACTTGTACTTTGGTTTACTTCAGATGAAGTTGTAGCCCAATAAACCATTTTTCCCTCAGCGACCACGGGAGCTATGGTAAATGACCCTCTGGTACCATTGGGAGTTCCGGGCGATGCACTGTTTACGCCTCTTACGGTTACGGTGATAGGTTCATCTATTGATGAAACAGCCAAGCTTTCCCAAATTTCCTTTGGCATTGTCCATATATTTTTGTTGGTGTAAGCAACCAGATCATTCTTCTGTGAAGCTGCCTGTAAGCGAATTTCGAAAAGATCGGAACCTCCCGAAGGAGTAAACTTAAACCTGGGTCTCAGCCAATTTGCGGGGAAAAGCACACCTGGAGAGTTTCCTTCGGAAAGCTGCGGCTCTATTACACACGGTCCGGGTGAAGAAAAGTTGTCTTTTTCTCCGAACAAGCTTCCCGGATTTCCCGTAACTCCTTCATCCATAAGAGGAGTGTCGGGAAAAGAATTACAATCAGTCTGACAAGCACGCTCCACCTCTCCTTGCGGATTTGTCGGAATATCCGCGTCGGCGTCAGCATCAGAATCAACATCCGCATCGGCATCTGCATCACTGCCTATAGCAGGTCTAGGCTGTTCTTCGCATGCCATTGTGGATGAAAGAATAATAAAAACATTCAACAATAATAGAAAACACAACACTTTATACATATAATAACCTCTCCTTAATAAGCCGGTTTTCGACACCGGCAATTCCCATCCTGTAGGTTCGAACAAACCGCTAGTGTATATCGGCCGAACCGTCGTTTCCCTTCCATATTTTAATAAAAAATAACCGTAAAACAAAAAAAAACAAACGTGTTACCTCCGGTAAAAGGCTTAGCTATTGGCTTTAACTTTATCAATATGATAAGACTCTTCAACTGTCTAGACAGAACCTAGGCAGTTTTTTGTTTGATTTTAGTGTGTTACAAAGTTTTGTTTTCGATGTTGAGGTTTGCATCATGCATATTATGTACATCACGTCTGAACTTTCTCCCTATGTGGAAAAGACTGCTATAGCAAAAGAGTCCATATATCTAGCTCAATGCTTTCAGCAATTTGGACATCAAGTATCTGCTATAATTCCTTCAATCAAAGAGGTTAATATAAAGGAACACTCATTGGCTAGGCGTCTTTCACCATTAATATTTTCCTATAAAAACAGGGAAATAGAATGTGTTCGATACGATGCTCGAACAGCAGACGGGATTTCATGTTGCTTCTTGGACGCACAATCACAAAATGAGCAAGGTGAAGATGAAGATTTCGGTTTAGCAGCCGGTATTGCAGCCGCATTCGCAGAGTCTGTCTCAGATAAACCTGATGTTTGTATTTTTTTTGGCAAATCATCGGTTGGGTTTGCACAAGCAGCTAGGCAGTATCCGCAACTGGCCCAAACCGCTCTTTTAGCCTATTTGCCGGACATTACAAAAGATACTTTGTGCAAAATACCATATGCAGATAGAATTGTTGTTCCCAGAACTTCATTGCTGACAAAAGATGAAAAAGCATCGTCAAAACTTGCTGTTATTCCCAAAGCGGTATCTTCCGCCAAACCTAATGATAAGCGATCATTAAAAACATCCTTTCAGCTAAAAAGCGGTCTTAAAGTAAGATCCGAATCATTGCTTACTTTTTTCTATGAGTTTACACCGCAAATGCTTTCAGAGTATTTAATGTTTGATGTTCAAGCTGTAGTTTTAAATGATAGAAAGGACTGTTCTGATCTATTTGAACGCTACCCTGATCGTCTTAAAGCTGTTCCTCAAAATGAGCTGTTTTCAACAGTGTCAGCCTGCGACGCATGTGTTGTAGGAAGCGATGATCTTATGTTGTCATCCTGCCTAGCTCGAGCAACTTTGCCGATCATTACTTCTGAATTGAAAGATTTAACAGTTGACTTGGAGTCGGACCTGTCATCAGGTACAGTAATTGAGGCAGGCACTTTTGAACCGACTGACTGGAAAGCGGGAGTATCTCGCTTAGTCAGTGCATTTAAAAGACAACCTGACTTTGAAAATCTTGTTTCAAGATTACCGACATATGCTTTTACGTGGCAAAAAGCTGCATCATATATTCTTCAGTTAATAGAAGAAGTAAAAACGGAGAACAAATAACATGGCTAACGATAATAAAAAGCGAGGCACCGAAGAGCTTCCGCTTATGCAAAAAATATCTGCATTGTGCAAGCGACGAGGATTCATCTTTCAGTCGTCAGAGATATATGGCGGATTAAAATCTGCCTATGATTACGGTCCTCTTGGAGTTGAACTCAAGCGAAATATCATGCAGGAATGGTGGCGTTACATGGTCCACGAACGAGAAGATGTGGTCGGTATTGACGCTTCTATCATGATGTCTCCCAAAGTTTGGGAGGCATCGGGGCATGTTTCCGGTTTTTCAGATCCGCTGGTGGATTGCAAAACTTGCAAAACCCGCTTTAGGGCTGACAAAGCTTCTACCGTAGAACCGGGGTCCGAAATAACCTATCGTGCACAGGGCAAAACCCTAAAAATGACAGCTTCCCGAGGTTATATTTGTCCTGAATGCGGCTCAGGAGATTTAAGCGAAGAGCGAGCATTTAATTTAATGTTTAAAACCAGCTTGGGGCCTGTCGAATCAGCAGATTCAACGGTTTATTTAAGACCTGAAACTGCTCAAGCTATGTTTGTAAACTTTCTCAATGTTCAACAGACCTATCGACTTCGTATTCCCTTTGGAATCGCTCAGCAGGGTAAATCTTTTCGCAATGAAATTACTGTAGAGCACTTTATTTTCCGTTCTTGTGAGTTTGAGCAAATGGAAATGGAATTCTTTTGTGAACCCGAGGAAGGCGACAAATGGCTTGAATATTGGAAGAATGAAAGACTCAATTGGTATTTGAATTTAGGATGCAAAGCCGAAAAGCTTAGAGCCAGACCTCACGAAGCCGATGAACTGGCCCATTATGCCAAAGCATGCTACGACATAGAATATATGTATCCTTGGGGTTGGGATGAACTGGAAGGTATTGCCAACAGGACAGACTATGATTTGAAAAAGCACCAAGAATCATCTGGAAAAAAACTGACATATTTTGATCCGCAAAAAATCAATCCCGAAACAGGCAAACCCGGTTTGCATTACCTCCCCTATGTTATTGAGCCGGCTGCCGGAGCCACTCGTTCGGTATTAATGTTTCTTCTTGATGCATACGATGAGGAGCCGCCTTCGGAAGGAAGAGAAGAAGGACGAGTGGTTTTGCGCCTCCATCCAAGACTTGCACCTATAAAATGTGCAGTTTTACCCCTGGTTAAAAAAGATGATGCATTGACTGACAAAGCGCGGGAATTGGTAAAAACTTTTTGGAAAAACTCCGTAAATGCATTTTATGACGAAAAAGATGCTATCGGTCGTCGATATGCGAGACAGGACGAAGCCGGAACACCGTTTTGCATTACAGTTGACGGCCAAACAAAAGAAGATGACACTGTTACCATTAGATATAGAGATGATATGCGTCAAGAGAGAATTAAGGCCGGTGACGCCGTGGAAACAGTACTTAAAAAATTAAGGGAGTAATAGTTATGAACTATGAACTCATAAAACTGAACTGTCATAATTGTTTATTTTGTTTAGCATTGTCTGTGTTCATATTATCAGGATGTAGCAAAAACTCGAATTCCAAACAATCTTCGGAAGACCCCAATTGGGTATTTCTTTCGGGCGGTACTTATATGATGGGATCTCCTGAGGGACAGGGGCACCCCAGAGAATATCCGATGCATAAAGAAGAAATTGACGATTTTTACATTATGAAAACAGAAGTAACGGTCGCTCAATACCAAGAATGTGTCGAGGCCGGCATCTGTTGGCATAATGTTGAAAACATTGGACCTCTGTGCAATGGAAATAAGGAAAACATGTCGGATCATCCGATTAACTGCGTCAGCTGGTATCAGGCATCAGCTTACTGTGCATGGATCGGTGCTCGATTACCCTCTGAAGCGGAGTGGGAATATGCTGCTAGAAGCGGAGGGAAAGATATTTTATTTCCCTGGGGAAATGAAGAACCCACATGTGAACATGCTGCTTTTGATGAAAAACCTGCTATAAATTGCGGAAAATGGAAAGGATCCACTGCTCCTGTCTGCTCACACCCCAAAGGCAACAGCGCCCAGGGAGTATGCGACCTTTCAGGTAATGTCATTGAATGGTGCTATGATTGGTATTACAGGAGATATAATCACCGAGATAATCAGCCGGTACCTAAACCTGTTAACGGAGCAACAGGCAAGGAGGAATACTTGCGTATTATGCGCGGCGGCGGTTTAGGCAGTGATGAACCTCTTAGAGCCAGAACAAGAATAGCTCATGCACCGGAGTTTGCCTATCCCGGACTCGGCATTCGTTGCGCCAAATGAATTGCTAATTTCCGTCGCTTCGCACGCATCCGCAAACAACCTCGACTCCGTATGTTTTTTCATTGGGGTTAAAAGCTAAGTCTCTAATCCAATATAGATTTCCATCCATGAAACGATAACAACCCAAACCTTGAGCGGTCGGAGCCTGAATAGAGTATACGTAACCATAAACCCTAAGAAGGTAAAACAAGATAGCTGAACACTTGTCGCGATTACCCCCTTGTTCCGGATTACCTACATATGCAAAAGAGTTTGGATCAACACCTCCTCTAGATTGGCAAACCTCAGTGCAACTTTGAAACGGTGCTCCTAAGAACCAACATATTCCGTATACATCAACTCCTCTGCCGCAAACTCCCGAAGAAAACTCTGAATCGGAATCTTGATCAGTATTGTTTTCAGTATCTTTAAAACTGCTGTCATTTTTGTTTTCCGAATCAAAGGTAGAGTCTGAACCTGAATTGAGAATACCGTCGGAACAGGAAACAAGGAAAAAAATAACCGCTAAATAAACGAAAATCCCCCCTACCCCCTTTTTCAAAGGGTGAGTTAAGCCGGTTCTCCCTACCGCTTTTTTCAAAGGGGGAGTTAAGCCGGTTCTCCCTAACACCTTTGTTAATAGAGTTAGACTACTGTTCTCAGGTACTACACATGAATCTTGTCGGTTCAAGAGAGTCGTAAGTTTTCTTAAATTACATACAGTTTTTAATAAGTTGCTAAAGCTCATCGCAATTATTCTAGCTTTGTTTGCTTTTTTTTAACATGTCTTTTGCTTGCCATTAATTTTTTGTCATATTTTTTTGAGCGTTAGAAAAGCTTGCGGGTACTTTCCCAATGTGAACAGATTATACCAGGAGGCAGCCATTAAGTATCCCCGAAACGGAACGACACGTTCATCGTCAAAGGTTTTGAGAACCATACCTCTCAATCCTGACAAGTGGGGTAATGCTCAATTGGTTGAAGGCTTAGTAAGGGGGGATTCGGCAGCAGCCGAAGTATTGTTTGACAAATTTGGACCGCAGATCAATCGTAGGATTTGGCATCTTATGGGAGCGGATTCAGATCATGATGACATTGTTCAACAAGTTTTCGTTCAATTATTGGACTCTATACACGCACTTAGAAATCCGGATGCTCTGGGTCCGTGGATTAACCGAGTATTGATAAACACTGTAAGCAAGGAGATTAGATACAGAACACGTCGCAGATGGCTGTCATTTGTTCCGGAATTGCCCGATAGACCGTCGGACTCATCGCAAGAAAAAGAAATACTTCTGGGACAAGTTAGACAAGTATTGAGAGCCATGAACACGACAGACAGTATGGTTTTCATCATGCGATTCGTTGAAGACTCAAAAATGGAGGAAATAGCAACATCATTCAACTGGTCACCGGCAAAAACAAGGCGTAAGGTTGCAAGAGCAAAAGAAGTTTTTGTAAAAAAGGCTATGCGTAATCCAATGCTGGCTTTTGTGGCGGAGGAATTTAAGCAGTGACGGATTCGGATAAAATAGTACGCAATTTAGGCAAGTTGCTTGCTGAAGACTCTCAATTAGAAGAGTTAAGCGAACGATTGGCAAGCCAAAAAACTGCTTTCTTAAATCGTGCTGTTTCTCCGCCTACACGTCAGCGCAGCTTTATTGCTGTTTTTATTGCAGCTTCTTTTTGTGCAGCAGCTGCTGCAGCTTTTTTTATATACAGCAATACAGTCTCCTCTCATGATCCTATTGAGTTTTATACGGAAAATTCTACATCATCTTTGGCGGAAGGATACTTTGTTAAAACCGGCTCTAATCAATCTGAAACAATAAGTTTTTTAGGGGAACATAGGTTTAAATTTGCAGAGCAAACCAAGGCCAGAGTTGTCAAGGCTGCTTCTCGAAAAGTAATTGTTGATGTTCAGCAAGGCGATGTTTTGGTCGATATCGTACCGGGAAGCGAAGTAACCTGGATTTTACGTGCCGGTCCCTACGAAATAACCGTTAAAGGAACAAGCTTTTCCGTTCATTGGAATGATCCGGATGCTATGCTTTTTGTATCTGTAAGCAATGGAAAGGTTGCAGTCCGAGGCCCCGGAATGGAAGATAACGGAGTGCTTGTATCAGCCGGAAATTCTTTAAAAGCTGAGTCCAATCGAGGACGCATTACGTTTGAACAGAATGACAAGATTGAAAATGGGACTTTGTTAGCGAATTCAAATGATATTCTTCCTGTTACCTCGTTTGATTTGGATTCAACTAACAATGACAATCAAGAAAACGAAATTTCAAACTGGACCGATGAGGAAGAATCTGCGGTCATATCGTCAAAAAGCATTACATCAGGTATCGATTGGAAAACGATGTATTCTGCTAAAGACTATGCCGGAATTTTTTCATCAGCCGAAAAAAGAGGGCTTTCATCTCTTGAAAGAAAATTGCCCAAAGAAGATCTATGGATAGTAGCCAATTCTGCGAGATATATGAGAAAAGCAGAAGCTTCTGATCGTCTTTTCGAAGTCTTTCGCAGTCGTTTTCCGGCTTCTGCACAAGCCAAAACAGCTGCATTTCTTTTGGCTAAATCGTCTTTGGACAACGAAAATTTTAAATCTGCAAAGAACTGGTTTGAAACATATCTAAAAGAAAGTCCGGACGGACCTTTGTCTGAAGAAGCCCATGGACGACTAATCTATGTTTATTCAAAGATAGGCGACCAAGCCGGCGCAGAAAGATCAGCAAGGGTATACCTAGAAAAATACAAAGGCGGCTATTTTACCAAGCAAGCCAAGATGACGGTTAAAAACTAGGCAGTTGGGTTAACAAAGACCGACCTTTTTATTAAAACGACAAGAGGCTATGAACGTTAAGCCCTTCAAGTTTTTGTCTTCCGTTTAAAAAGGCTAATTCTATTACAAAAGCTACGCCTACTACTTCTGCCTTAAGTGATCTGACCAGTTTTACTGCGGCTTCACAGGTTCCTCCGGTTGCTAATAGATCATCCACAATAAGCACTTTGTCTTTTTCTGAAACTGCATCGATGTGCATTTCTAAACTGTCGGTTCCGTACTCCAGCGAATAGGACTCACTGACGGTTTTGTAGGGAAGCTTGTTGGGCTTTCTAATGGGAACAAAGCCGGCTTCCAGTCTTTCAGCTGCCGGGGTTCCAAAAATAAAGCCGCGAGACTCCATTCCCGCCACTTTGGTTATTCCCATTCCTCTAAAAGGATCAGTCATAAGATTCAGCACAGCGGACAAGCCCTCAGGATCTCCAATCAGAGGAGTAATATCTTTGAAAATAATGCCCGGCTTCGGAAAATCCGGTACATCGCGGATAAGTGATTTAATTCTGTCTATTGGATTATTCATTTTCTTCTCCGTTAATACAGCCTTATTCAGCTGATCCTTTTTTGCGACCAATCACTATCAAACCTGCTGAACAAAGAATACCTGCAATAATAGCTCCCCCTCCGATCAAACCTTCTTCAACCGAAGAAGGCATTCGGTTTGGAGCAGTTGCAATTTTAACATCTTCTTTTACTTGTCCCTTGCTGTCGGTAATACCGGCACCTTGATCAATATCTTTAAAAGGCCAAAGAACATAGAGACTGCCTACTAAAAGGCCGATTAGAAAAGCAAGAGTTGCAGAACGAAAGCGTTTTAATAAGAAGTGAAGCAGTCTTGCAAATAGTATAATTCCGACAGCCATTCCCAATGCCAAACATGCAAGCCAAATAATAGCGCCAAAATCAATACTTCCCTTAGCCAATCCCAATTGAAGACTGGTTAGCTTTTCCAAAACATTTTGGTACTGTCCCATTACCAACATAACATAGGAACCGCTAATCCCCGGAAGTATCATCGCACTGATAGCAATTGCACCTGTAGCCACGGCAAAGAGCGGATTATCCAACCCGGCTGAAGAATCAGGCATTACCAAAGAAACACCGACTGTAAGCAATATTCCAGGCACAGCCCAAAGAAGAACCATTCCTCTTTTTTCTATCATTGCCCAAGGAATAGCAATTGACGGCAAGATCAACCCGATAAAAAAGGCAAGTGTCGGAGAATAGTGATTAGCAAGCAAATACTTTATTAGAAAAGATGACGAAAGAATAGATAAAACTGCCCCCAATGCCAGTAATACTAAAAAGGTTGCATCCAGCCTTTTCCATTCGTTTACAAAATTATTGCGAGCTTCCTTTTTGAAACCTGAACCGACCAATTTTAGCAACACCTTTACTGTCGATCCGTTGATTGAGTTTAGTGAAGATATCAATCTGTCAAAAACACCCAAAATTAAAGCAAAAGTACCTCCAGAAACACCGGGGATAATGTTTGCTATACCTATCAACATACCTTTGATTACAATCATCAGTCCCTTGTCCGCTTGTTGACTATCTTCTGTTCCAATCATTGTTGACTTTGCTGCGGCGGTTGTAACAGGGGTTTTTGATGAAGACTCATTTTTATTCTTTCTTTTTACCATTAAAATTCTCCTTCAGAATCGACATCGCCGGCTTTAAAAGTCAGCGGAAAAATTGTTGTTTCGAAAATATTAGAAGCCTTACTCATTGCTAAATAGTCAGTTTGGTCTGTCGAAAGCAATGTAGCAGATGCAATACCTCTGCTGACAAGCAGACCGTCCGAACTAGGAAGAAGAGCATCTTCAACATACGGTCCGCCGATCTGATATGTTGTAATTCCGTCATCTGTTTTATTTAATACTTCAGCGTTTTGTGGATAATTACGTCTTCCCAAACAGCCGAATTGAATATGAGAAGAATTTTCATTTGGGAAATTAAGATTAAGCAAGATCGGCGCGACAAGCTTCTGTTCGGCGATTTGTCTTGTCACTTCAACGGTCATTCTTGCAGCTTCTCTGTAGTCATCACCGTTTACAAGACTGACGGCTATGCCGTGTATGCCCATTAGTGCAGCCTGCCTTGCCCCTGCAACAGTTCCGGAAAAAATAACGTCCGACCCCAAATTGGCTCCTCTGTTTATACCTGAAACAACAATATCCGGAGGCTTGGGGAACAAACCGTTTATTGCCAAGTAAACACAGTCAGCCGGAAGCCCGTCAACTGCGTATACACGCTCTGAGATTTTAGAGGTCTTTACGGCTTTTAAAAGAGTCATGCCGTGACTGCAAGTAGAACGTTCCCTGTCCGGAGCGACTATGTATATGTCTATTTCTTTATAACGATTGAACGCTGCTTTGAGCGCAAGAATGCCCGGCGCTCCTATTCCGTCATCATTGGTCAGCAATACACTAAAAGGATTGGACATTCAAACTCTCAACACTTCTATAAAAATCAGCAATTTAGCCGAAACTGTGTTTCATATGAAGCGACAAATGTCAATGGACTCTAGAGTTTGGAAAGATAATATTAGGCTTTGCTCTTGCCAATCAAGCTCGGCCTCTGCATAGTTTCTTTTATGATATCGATTTATAACAAGTTTGAAACTTCGTCAGAAGCGACGATTTTGAAATGAAATGTCAAAAAAAAACATATCTTCATTAGGAAAAAGCATCATCAATGCAGTATCAGAAATACTGCTCGGTCAACACGAAGCTATTGAAGCCGCTTGTTGTTGTTTCTTTGCAGGAGGACACCTGCTTATCAACGATGTTCCCGGAACAGGAAAAACAACCATGGCCCGCGCCTTGGCCAAAGTTGTGGGAGGAGAATTCAGACGTATTCAATTTACCTCCGATTTGTTACCCGCCGACATTACCGGCGTTTCTATATGGGATGCAGATCTTAAAGCATTTAGATTTCAAAAAGGCCCCCTGTTTAGCAATATCGTTCTAGCAGATGAAATCAATCGCGCTGCACCAAAAACTCAATCTGCCCTACTCGAAGCAATGAGCGAAAAAAGTATTTCTGTCGAAGGAGACCCCCTCCAGTTGCCTTTTCCTTTTATGGTTATTGCCACCGAAAACGAAAAAGAGCGTTACGGAACTTATCCTTTGCCGGAATCCCAACTTGACAGATTCTTAATGCGAATTTCTATGGGATACCCGGACCCTCATGCTGAGCTGGAAATAATGTCTAGAAAATCTTTGCAAGATCCAGTGCAACAAGTTGAAACCGTCTTGTCAAGCGGAGATGCAGCCGCCATTTTTAACGCAGTTGACAATATTCATGTTGATAAGTCTGTTTTGGATTATATGTCTGCCATTGTAAATATGACCAGAAAGAATACAGCACTATCATTGGGTGTAGGACCGAGAGGAGGAATGGCCCTTCATCGTTCTGCTAGAGCCCTTGCGCTCATAAGAGGAAGGGATTTCTGTATCGCAGATGATGTTAAATCTTTAGCTGTTTCGGTTTTGGCTCATCGAGTAATTATTTCAGGAGATGTTTTTCATTTGGCAGGCGACCAAGGAACTGCTGACGGTATTATAAGAGAAATTTTGGCTGATTTGGAGATACCAATATGACAGACAAAGCAATTTCGACGGCTGCCGGTCTAAAGCAAAAGTCAAAATCGCTTCGCGGTCTATTTGCTAAGAGAATCCGATTCACAACATCGGGAAAGCTCTATACCGCTATCACTCTTGGAGTGGGATTTGCAGCGGTAAACACAGGAAACAACCCATTGTTTATTGTGTTGGGTATGATGCTAGGTTTTATCATCGTTAGCGGTATAATGTCCGAAATAAGCCTAAAGGCTTTGACTGTTAAACGAAAATTAGCGTCAATCGTTGAAGTCGATGTTTTTTTTCCGGTCGAATTATCAGTCAGTAATAACAAACGCTACACCTCGTCCTATTGTGTGGAGCTCAGGGACGAAATAGACGGCAAAGCCTTTAAAAGACGATGCTTCTTTCTTAAGGTTGCTCCGACAGAAGAAAGGAGAGTATCCTATCGGTGTGAAATTGCTAAAAGAGGCCGAATCAAATTTAATTCTGTCATTATTTCCACTAAATTCCCATTTGGGCTATTTGAAAAAAGCCGCCGTTTTAACTTGGAATCCGAAACAATAGCACTCCCAAAAACTGTTAACTGTGCCTTGCCAAAATCTGCTGGAAGAGTAGGGGAGAACGGCTTAAGTCAAATAAGGCACAGCGGCCTAGGACAGGAATATAGGGAACTAAAGGAAATGGAAAAGGGTGATGACCCCAGACTTATCGATTGGAAGTCCACTGCAAAACTGGGACGAATGATGGTAAGACAAAATGATCGTGAGGGAAATCCATATGTGGAAATAGTACTCGACCCTTCTTCGGATGGAAATAATGACTCTGAAGAAAATATTGCAAAAGCTGCTTCTCTTATTCGTTTAGGATGCAAACATCATATACCTGTCAGATTGATCACCGCCAATTCTGTTTTTGAATGTGTTGAACAATCGGACTATCTTGCACCGCTTATTCACCTAGCTCTCATCGATTCCAACAATTCCTCATCATCCAACGGCATCCCTCCTTTGGGAACCTCATATAACTCTGTTTTGATAGGTCCCAAAGCTCAAGTAATACAATCATCAAATACACATTTTCATCGGATACTCGGCTCACGGCTGTCCGGACCTTATGCAACAACAAAATTATGAGATTTGCTGTAACACAAAAGAGCTTTACTTTTGTCCTGGCTTTGGTCGCAGCACTACCTCTAATTTATTCCGGAGAAATCAGTCTTATTTTCCGGTTTTCTTTTGCTCTTCTGTGGATTACCGGATGGTTTATTGTTCCAAAGATTACAAGTCACCCAAGTTACAGACGTGCAATTACGATTCTTTTGCTTTTAGTAACTCTAACTCAGGTTATACGTGTAGTATTCGGAATACCTATGGCCATGGGTGCTATGGAACTGATATCAGCTCTACTAGGAGCAAAGCTTGTCGACAGGGCGTCAGCTTCGGATGATTATCAAATTGCTTTGTTGTCTTTCATTCACATGGTTGCCGCCACGGTAACGACCGATGAGTTGCTTTTCGGTATTTGTGCTGTGTTATTTATTGCTGCTGCTCCTCCTACGTTGGCTATGATTCACCTCAGACAAGAAATGGAGCAGCGATTCGGACCCAATAAAAAACAACCAAATGATGACAGATCACTGTCACGATTGTTTCTTTCTAAACGTATTATTACCCGCAAGTTTCTGGTCGGTGCATCGCTTCTATCTATACCTATTTGGATTGTTACTACTATTTTATTTATTACCTTTCCCAGAATCGGATTGGGACTCTTTGGTCGAATAAATTCCAACCGAGCCTCCGTCGGATTTGGAGACACTGTTAAATTGGACGATTTGGATATTTCCGCTTTAGATAATACGATCATGGTCAGGCTGGAGCCGATCAATCAAACAGAAAGGCCTTATCCAGAAGTATTATCTGTTCGACTAAGAGTCGGAGTTTTAGAAAAATTTGACGGGTCATCCTGGTCGAAAAACATCACAGCAAAGAAACAAACTCTGCCTGCAACCGAGAACGGCTATTTGTTGGATTCCGCTGACCGTAAAGCCAAACAGATATTTGATGTTTTTCAAGAGAATTTAAACAATAGACAACTTGCCTTGCCGGAAGGAACAGGACGCATTTCATTGGACTATGTTTTAAGCAATCCGGAAGGAATTCGCTCTAGAGTATTGAAAATTTCAGATACCGGCGAAATAGAATATGAAGAGATCGGCGGAGCAGGAATTCGCTTCCGAGCCTTTATAACGCAATCCCCTCCCCCCGGCTCATTGAACGACAATCCTGAACGCTTTTTAGAGTTATATCCTGACAGTGAAAGAGTTTCGTCCCTTGCTATTACTCTTGCAGGGGAAGGCTCAGCTCGTGACAAGGTTGACCGTTTGGTCAAAGCATTAAAAACTGAATACAAGTATGCTCTTAAGCTGAGTAACGATGAAAAGAATAATTTGGAAAATACAGCTTTGGAGCGGTTTTTATTTTCTAGAAAAAGCGGAACCTGTGAACATTTCGCAGCCGCATTAACCCTTATGCTGAGAGCAGTAGGTATTCCCGCAAGGCTTGTAACGGGCTTTATGGGCGCTGACTATAATCCATTAGGAGGATTCTATGCTGTAAGGCAACGATATGCTCACGCATGGACCGAGGCTTTTGTCGACGGCCGATGGACAACCCTGGATGCAGTTCCGGCGGGTATAGGGGATACAGCACCCATGCGACCCTCGGTTTTTTCTGTTTTTTTTGAAACTATTGAAACAAAATGGAAAAAATGGGTTATCGGCTATGACTTGGGAACTCAAGGGAAAATGGCAATGGACATATATTCAAAGTATCGACAAAGCAGAAGCTCTGCTTCAAAGAGCTATTTTCAAAAAGATACTTTGGTCATCTTGGGTTTAGCTTTTTCAATTCTTGCATTGTCTGTGTTTGCATTTTATTTTCGCAAACGCTTTATTGTTATAAACAACGTATTTGCCTCTAAACCTATTTTGATGCAAACAAATAGGTCGGCCCATGATGCTAAAGTTCTTATGCATGAGTATGACAAAAAAATGAAAAAACTGGGTTATTCAAGGTCGCCAAGTACAACTCCGGATGAACATTTAAAAGAGTACCTGCTTGTTCTTCGCAAAAAGGCATCTGACAATTCAGAAAGAATTATCAGTACTGAAAAGCTCCATAAAACAATTAAAAGATATCAAGAAGTGCGATTCGGTAAAAGTTCTTTTAGACCGGGAGAAAAGAACGCCTTGATTAAATCGATTAAAAAAATTTGAGCATGTTAATTGACGGTATATCTTCCCCAAAAAGGAAACAGAATTTGACAGACGGCAAAGATAATATTTTTAAACAAAAAAGAAGACCTGATTGGGGAGCAATTTTGCCGATAATACTTTCTATATCGTTTTCGACATCTAATTTTTCTTTTGCAAATTCTCCATCTTCTGAAAGCACTTCGACCTTCCAAACGTCAGGGGTTGAGACTTTTTCGGCAGAGTGGATTGGAGATAACGGCAAAGCCAACGAGAGTCTATACGGCGATGACGACAACTTTTCTAGATATATTAATCGTTTGTATTTTGACACAAAACACGAAGGCTTTGACGGCGCATTGAGATTGGACACAACATTTTTTCTTCTTCCTCCCAAAAGAGTAGATGTAGATAATTTTGCTCCGGGAGGTTCAGGATATACAATTCTAGATTATGATAACGATTACAGATTAGAGCATTTACACGGAACTGTACGCGCAGGAAAGCTTACCGCTGTTTTGGGAGATTTTTATGCAAGTTTTGGCAGGGGAATGGTTTTGTCTCTTGTTAAAACAGATGAGTTCGGAGAAGATAATAGGCTTCGCGGCGCCAAACTTGATTATCGAATTCCTCGAAAACTACAGGTTACATTGTTAGGGGGAGTTGTAAATGCCGCCAATGTTGATTTTTTAACCAAACAGATATTGCGTGATGATCCTCTTGATCGTATAGGCGGAGCGCGTATTCAATGGGAAATGCTTGATGCTTTAGGTTTGTCCGCACATGCAATTATAGTTAAACCTAGATTTACAGATTCTGAGCAAATAGCACCTGATCGCTTATATGTTGATCGAGGACCGGGCGTAGACATCGTTTCCGGCGGAGGGTCTGCTGAAATTCATATTGAGGGAATTCACGTTTATGTAGAAGGTAACGGCCAGGCTCATACCAATCACAGAGCAATGGGTCGAGATGCACAAAGTGAATCAGGAGCAGCAGTCTATGGGGAGATATCTTACGATCTATCAGGGTTCAGTATCAAGGCGGAGGGTATCCATCGACGAAGATGGCTTATGGAAGGACCCTATAGAGGTTCCGGAAGTATTGTTACTGCTAAGCCTCTCAGCTATCACAATATGCCGACTTTAGAAGAAAACTTTGTTCCCCTTAAGTCTTCCGAAAATGCATCGGGAATGCGATTATCAACCGATTACCATGCAGCTCGCATAAATTTAGATCTAAAACTTAAATGTACTGTCATCAAATACCTCGGAGGCCTTCTTCCAAACGGAAAATGGAATGACAGTCCCCCTATCTTAACAGTTCATCCTACAGCGGAAGCCGACGTTAAACTGAGAAACAGCAGTTCAACAATTCGATTGGCCGGCGGCGGACGCTCAGAACATACAAATAAACCGGAACTTGCCGGTGTTGATTTCGGCGGACTATGGCATGTTGAAACCTACCTTATGTTTGCGATCCAAAACTTTGGCAGTATAAATACCTTTGCACAGTTGAGACGCCATGAACTCAATATAACAGAAGGTCATGACTATTATGCCGCATCAGTCGGTCTGGGATATGCTCTTGCAGGGCGCTTTGATGTTTCTGCTGCATACGAATACAGCAACGACTCCAATACAGGTCAAAACCGAATAGGCACTATTCCGTGGTTGGCTGCCTATCATTTTTTGTGTTTTCGCTCAACAGTACATTTATCGAGCATTAGAAAAGGCATGTCTCTCAAACTGTTTGCCGGTTCAGAACGAGGAGGAATTAAATGCGCAGGCGGCATGTGCAGACAGGTTCCCAATTCGGTAGGAGTAAGACTTGATATGAGTCTAAGTTTCTAACCGGTTATTTGTTGAAGGAGTTTGTAATATATGAAATCGAAATTCAATTGTGTTTGGCTGATCCTTTTGTTCCTGATTACTTCATTAGGTTGCGGTCAGTCAGAAATTGTATTGCCTTCTTTTAACGAAAACGGCTTTTGCGGCAGTTGGTATCCTGAAGGAGACAAAGAAAACGCAGAAGTTTACGCTTTTAAAAACAATCAAACTCTTCCATGTGCAGTATTTGAAAGTGTTTCACTAAACGGCGAAAACACCTATCTCAACCTAGGCGGAATCTATCTGGATGTTGTCCACAGAAAATCAGACGCAAGACACCTGGTTTTTGTAATAAGTGCAGACCGATGTCCCTCATGCTCAGTACTGATACACAAACTGGCAGCGGCTGCAGATGAAATAGAAAACGCAAAAACAATTATGATAAACATAACTTTCTGTGACAACATCAACCGAACAGACTGCGATTTCACAATAGAACGAGCTGTAACCGCCGCACAAGGAGAAGGTTGGCCTATCAACAGATGGTACGTAACCAACGATGCTGAAGATAACCTTAGGTCAATGTATAGAGACTCTTTTCCGACCGTCATTGTAGCAAGAATATCAGACATGAAGGTCGTATCAGTAGACAGATCTCCAAATGCGGAAGATCTTATAGAAATGCTATCGTCCTTTTAATTCAAATTTCTAAGCAGGGTTTTCAGGGTTCTGTGCCTTCATAGGAATAAGCGGCTCTATTTTTAAAAATAGGATTTGGAATAAAAACAAACCTATTCCCACTGCTATTAAGACATCGGCTATATTAAATATAGGCCAACTAAAAGTTTCTTTGATATGAACATGTATAAAGTCAACAACATATCCGTAACGAATGCGATCTACAACGTTTCCTATTGCGCCCGAAAGAATCAACAAAAAGGGCAATAAAACTGCGACAGAACGTTTTCTGGCCGAAAATATCAATACCGCTACTGCAAGAGATGAGAGCACCTGAATGGCGATAAGCGTCGGTGCCTTGATGTTGTCAGGAAGAAAAGAAAGCATACCGAAGCTTAAGTTTCTATTTTCTGTATATCGAAGCTCAACATATCCGTCGAAAACGGTAATTGCTGATTTGTTTTTCAGAGTATCTTCGGCCATTCTTTTAGTAATAAGGTCAGATTGACACCCTGCTGTTAGAATAAATGCAATCAATAATAGTTTCACAAATGCTTCCATTATAACTTTTTCCTTCTAGCAAAAAGAAGAAGTTCCCATCGCTTTCTTATAACAGCTGTAATAGCTGACCTGCTTCAAGATCTCTCCTTACATAGGCACTACGGCTGCTGATAGCTTTAGATAAAAGAATACAGCAACCCCAATACAAAGAACACCCACGAATACTCTTCCGACTTTCATTACCAAATGATCCGGTAAAAAAACCAAAATCGAAGGTACCGTAAAAATTCTTGAGATCGCTGCAGGCGGCTCAACAAAGGCAAATATCAAACTGAGCAAACCGTAAACACCCAATATTATAAAGAACAACCAAGGCACATTTATTCTCCGTTCTTAAGAAAATCAAATCAACGCATACTTAATTTAATATACAGAATATTAACAGAAAATAGTTATTATCAGTTAAGATTTTTTGTTCCAATTAGCACTTATCTAAAATTCTGTACCGCCCAAACATCCCCTCCCTGGGTAATAAAAAAGCCGCAGGCAACTCGGTCATAGTCAGTGCTGCTCATGTTAATGTAGTGACCGTGAGTATCGAAATCCTCTCCTGGCCCCTCATCCCACATCATTTTAAGACAACCGGTCAATACCTGATCGATTGAACCCCAACCGGGGCATTCGTTTTGTGCCCATTCATTGCAATCGCCGAACGCTCCGTGCGCATCATTGGATATGGAATCGCGTTCGGCTTGTGAATCCGCACATTCCTCAGCAGCCGTCCATCTCGCATAAGGAGGCAACCCAATGGAGTTGCGATATTCATTTATGCGATCAACACACGTCAGTCTCGCTTCCGCAAAGGGATCGTTTGGATCCAAGTCTCTGTCTGTATCTGAATCAGAGTCTCTGTCTGTATCTGAATCAGAGTCTACGTCTGTATCTACATCTGCATCCGCATCTCCGCTTGTGTTGCCGTCCTTATCAGTTTCACCTTCACCTCCGTCGTCGCGACAATTAGCACTTAGCATAATAATCGGCGCTATTAAGAAACAAAGATGCAAAAGCTGTTTACTCATAATTTACTCCTCTGTTTAGCAATTAACTGCTTTTCCGCATAACAAAGTACTTTTAATGAAGAAGACCGGATGACAATTCTTGTTTGGTCAACGGTTCACCTCGGTCAATTTTTCTCAAGAGTCGCATTGTTTCTTGCCGATCACTTTGGCTTTTCTGGACAGCAGCTTTACTATCCTTGTATACGACCGGTTTTGGAATCGTTGATGCCGTAAAAGCTGCCTTAGATGATTTATCCGGCAGTTTATTTTGATATTCCTTTTCTAACCATATATCCAGATTAACCTCTTCGTTTGCCGGAAATATCCTTATCGCCAGTACTCTATTATCTTTTTCACTTAGAGCTGTATTGGGCTTAGCAAAACGAAACAGTATGCCTTGTTCTTCCTCTATTTCCTGTTCTACTCTTATTTGTCTTTTTATTGCAAATACCGTCTGCTCAAAAGACATTTTACCTAGAAAGCGATAGACATTCTCAGGTCCTTTTGCAGGGATCATTCCGGTCGGAATTTTTAGACCGAATACCGAGACCGTACCCAAACCGAAGGGGGTATTATTTAAAATATTGGTTGAGACATCTTGTTTCTGCGACTGGGATTCAACCGGCACAACTTCTTCCACATCTGTATCAAGGTTTAATTGGGTTTTATCAACAGTATTGCGATTGCATGATACCAAGAGCAAAATAGAAATCGCAAAAAACATTGTCGTATTTAGAAAACAATGGACCATGAATCAAACCTCACAGTGACAAAGCCTCTCGGATTTGGTTTGGTAATAGGAATCGACATGGTTTGAACTGCATCTGCTCCGGGAACGCCTCCTGATTGAGCTCCGTTGGAGGAAGGATTGGCTTTTTGCACTACCAGTTCAAATACCGGCGGTTCATTGGGATCGCAGCTGGGACGTTTGACAACCTTTACTCCGGATAACAGCTCACTGGGGTAATTGTGGAAGGTAATCCATTTTTCACCGGTGTAAAATTTGCCTATGAAGTTCTTATCTGTATCAGCAGCTTCACTGTCGTATCTCTTATAATCCAGAGCCCATACTCTGGACGCGCCGAAATCATCACAGGCATCTTTTGTAGTATTGCGATTGGTCAAGGGAGAGTATGTAGTGAAATAAGCCGTCTCATCAAAGACCACCGGTCTTCCGATAAGTTTTTCTCCTACATTCCAGAAATCCTCAGGAGCATCACCGTCACGAGGGAAGTCGCTTAGAGCAACATATTTGCTTGCCATTTCGCTTTCTGTTTTTGAAAGCATTGTCTCTGCTGCAATACCGCTTTCACTCGAAGGAAGATCGCCGAAGCTATTTGTCGACGGAATCGCATCTCCAACCCACCAATTTATTGTCGGTGTATGCACGACACGAACTTTGCCTTGTACTTCTTCCATTGTAGTATTGTTTGTAAGCGAGAAAATTCTGTTTCGATTCCAAGATGTCAATTCATCATATTGTCCCGTGCCGAAAACAAGAACATCCTTGCTGTTTTCATCTTGTGCAATAGACGGAGCACCGATGATCATTGACCTCGGCGATTTCATATTTTGAGCCATAAAAGAACACGGAAGCTCCGCTTCGCTGCCGCGACAGCAATCTTCCCAAACACAATCAGAAGAGGGAGAGCAAGGATCGCCTGGAGAATCCACACAATCCTCGTAGGGATAATGCCATGAAATTAAGCTGTCGAAATATATATTGAGACACCATTTTTCCGGATCCTCGTCATACAGGTCAATTATCCAAAGTCGTCCGCGGTCATCTCCGATAAATGCATGGGTAGTTACATTGAGAGATCTTGTTCCGTGCGGTACCACAGGCTCTCCTATTAGCTGTGCGCCGTCCCAATAGACCTCATCGCTGCCCGAAGCTTCGTGAATCAAACCGAGCGAATTTGGACAAATATCCTCTTCTTTTTTGGGATCAAGATATCTAATTACCTTACCGTCAGCCAATCGCAATAAGTAAACACCTGTATTTCCGTTTTGTTGTTGGTCTGCTGCATTAGGATCGGGATTAGCTTTCCATCCTCCCGGGATAATAGCAGCCGCTACAACAGCCTTTTCATTTGTATTGCCGACCGACTCTCTAACATACGCCAAAGCTGATCGAGAAACCGGCATTCCCAAATAATCGAGCGCCGCTTTGCCGTCATCGTCGTTGTTTCCGTATAAAGAGCTGTCAGGATTAATCTCCCAACGCAAAACAGGAAGGTCCGATGAATCCTTTTTCAGAGTTTTTGTAACATCCAAGGCAAAGTGGGTTCTTGCGTTTCGACCGCTGTTTCCAAAAACTACAGCGCGCCAAGCTAAGGTTTCTAATTCCAAATCAAACTGATCTGCCTTGCGGATCAACAGCGCATCTCTTGCCACAGGCGGTCCGTCCATTAAAAACAAGTGCCGATATACTCCTGATGAACCCTTTTCATCCAAAGTGTAGCCGCCTCCGCCCAGCTTAACAATATCCGGAACAGGGTAAATATACCTTAGCTCTTTTAACAGCGACTTAGGTATAAAACCCCATTTTTCCGGTTTCGGATCTGCTGCCTCAGATATTTGGTCTACATCAACAGCATGAAGTACTCCGTCATTAGTACCTACAAAGATGTAAGGAGACCTGGAAGCATTGCCGTCATTTCTATACGATTTATACGATGCAAAATTGAGACGGTCATATGGAGGTCCCAAAACAGCGGGTGTGGAATTGTAAATATCAGCCAATCCCCTGCTTAATGTTTCTTCTTTAATAATCGATGAAGCAAGGGTTTGACCCGAGCAAATATCAGGGTCATTCAGAATATCACCCACACCGAAGGCACAGTCATCAAATTCGCCGTCTTTGATATCCTTAAGACCGCCCGAAACCGCATCCTGATCCAACCATTTTGTTATGGAAGTATTGTTTAAATCTGAAAGTGCAAATGCATATTCTGGAGAGTGTGTATAGTAGCTAAGGATATTTCTGTTTTCCTTTCCCTGATCGTTAATCATTTGTGCAATATTATGTACGTTCTCTGAAGCATCTTCGTCGCGGTTTTTACAGGTCCAATCTTTGCGCGTAAAAACACCTTTCCATGCTCGTCCTGATTTCGGCACATATCCTGTGCGAAATTCAAATTGTTCTGCCGTAAGGTCAAACCCTTTCACGCTGGGACTGTTCCAAACAACCAAGTCAGTGCGAGTTGCAGCACTTGCTGTCATTTCTACCAACAGAAGATCAAGAACCTCCGCCATCTGATCCGGAGTTTCCACAAACAATGCTCTTTCCACAATATCAGCTGAAAGTTTTCGACAAATAAAATTACCCTCCTCTGAGGCATCCCCGCACATTGCATTTTCTTCGCTAAGCCATGGAGGCATGACAGTTGTAACGCGAGATGCAACTCCTCCGGGACCGTAATTGGCATTAACCGCTTCCGCAGGATTCCAAGGCCAGCCTTGGCAGGCTGTTTCATTGAGAAACTGTCTGGGAGACATCATGCAATAGGTTGTTTCTCCGGGTAGAGCTTCCGGATCAGCTTCGCATTTTGCGATGCCGTTCCAACACGGAACATATTCCGGAGTATATTTGTAGCAGCTTTCAGGATTTATAGAGCAATCTATATCGGGAACATTAAAACCCACTACGACAAGTAAAACAGGCCAACAGCTTGGAGGTGTGCATTCGGCAACATCTATATTTTTAAGTATTCTGTTTCCTACATCAAACAACTCGCCGGCCTCTTCCGGAGTTGAACGCCAAGGACAATTAAATATTTTTGTATCCGGATTGGCAAACGGCGGTCCGTAATCGTTATGGCTTTTGCGAGCATCGGTCAAAGGATCCCACTCTGACTCATCCGTTTCACCTATGTTACAACTGCCGGCCGCAAATTCAAAAACAGAAGTCGGCTGACCGTCAGAGAACAACAATGCTATTTTGGGACGACAGCGATAGTATGGATCTGTACCGCCCATGTTAAGAGGCAAAACATTAGGCTCTTTTGCAAAATAGTAGCCTGTGTCATCCAAAAGAGAACCTACTGGCGAACAATACAAAGGCTCAACACTGTTTAAAAGCTTTGCCACTTGAGCATTTGTGCTTTCCGCAGTGGTCCCTATTCCAACCATTCCGCCCACAGCTCCTACATATCCTTGACCTTTGCCTCCTCGTCCGCCTGCATTCCAATCATAGCAAATGTCACCTGTTCCGGCGCTGTCAACATTATCAATTCCTCCGCAACGCCAATGACGATAATGACCGTAATCCCACCTGGTAGCATGTCGAGTCGAAGCACAGTTTTCCCAACACTTTGGCATATTATCCAATGTCATAGCACCAAATCTTACGCTTGAACCGAACGTGTTTAGAATGCCGTTAAGCTGTCTGGGAGAAGCCTCAGGATGCATGTTCAAACAATAAGTAGAACCGTCTTTTACATAAACATCATCATTATAACATTTGGTCATTTTGTTCACGACGGTAATGTCGGTCGACGAGGCGTCAATGCACTGTCCTTCGTTCCACATTCCTGCCGGACAACTAAGAGAGCGAAAATGCGGATAACTGACGCCTTGGTATTCGGCAATATTTTCCGGAACGTAGTTTTCTATTCCGTCATCTCTTAGAGCATGCAGATCCGGTCGCTGATCGGGCTCATGTACTGCGCACTTGTAATCTGTCAATTTTCCTAAGAATACATCCTGAAGCTTCTGCCACGAAGTTCTGTCCTTATTGTCCGTTCCGTGAGCTTCACAAGCCAACCTGGACCACTCCCACTGACCGAGCCCCGGCGTTCTGTTAGTGTCATCTCTCCAATCCATACTGCCGGAAGTATCGAAAAGAAGCATGACGCCCGGTTCGATCATATCGCGAGCTTGTGTTTCGGCCTTTTTAGAAGCCGCAACAGCACAAACCACAATAATGAGGCTGCATAAACGTTTAAGAAAAATTTGAAGATTCGTTTTCACAGCAGTCCTCCTCAGTTAGAACCTATGGAATCCACAGGTCCTATTTTCATGTGTGAGCGAACAACAGCACTTCCTTTGACAGTGAGCGCATCATTTTCCCCCAGAGACGGCCCATAGCCGTAAGCAGCTTCAGCAGTTACTGTAAAATAATACCAATCATAAGTACTAGCTTCGTCATCACTGGAGAATCCTGGAGGCGGCGGTGCTATTTCCGGCGCGGTCTGATAAAGCTGCACATCAGCATAGCCGTG